>DASRXL010000110.1:0-21526 GCA_035654175.1 Phycisphaerales bacterium | reverse complement strand
TCTCGTCCCACTCCGCCGCCGGGTCCGAATCCGCCACCACCCCCGCCCCGACGCAGTACGAGAACTCCGCGTCCTCGAACTCGCCGGTCGCCTCATCGATGCTCCCCACGATCACACCCGTCCTGATCGCGACGGCCAGCTCGAACGACCCGTCGTCTTCGAACCTGCCGATGCACCCGCAGTAGGGGCCCCGATCGAACCCTTCCAGCTCACCGATGACCTGCATCGCCCGGATCTTCGGCGTCCCCGTCACCGACCCCGGCGGGAACGTCGCTCGCAGGATCTCCGCCGCGCCCACTCCCTCGCGCACCACCCCGGAGACGGTCGCCGTCGCCTGCAGCACGCCGCCGGCCCCCGGCGCGTGCCGCTCGATCTCCCGCGCCCGCTCCACGCGCACCGACCCGAACTCGCACACCCTTCCGAGGTCGTTGCGCATGAGGTCCACGATCATCGCCAGCTCCGCCCGGTCCTTCTCCGCGTCGCGCAGCTCCGCCGGGTCGGCGCCCCATGGACGGGTGCCCTTCATGGGGCGCGTCGCCAGCCGGCGCGTGCGCGCATCGAAGCTCAGGAACAGCTCCGGACTGAGCGAGACCAGGCCCACCCGGGTCCCGTCCGCGAGGGGAGCGCTCTCGTAGTACATCCCGTGCCGGGGGGAAGCCGCGGCGCTCAGCCTCGCGAAGAGCGCCCCCCCGCGCCCGCTGAACCGGCCCGCGAGCCTGTGCGCGATGTTCGCCTGATAGATGTCGCCCGCGCGGATGTACTCCAGCGTCCTCTCGACCGCGCCGACGTACGCGCCGCGCCCCGATTCCGAGCGGAGCACCGGCCTGTGCCGGCGCCCGTCGCACGCCGGCTCCCCCCGCGTCCCCCCCGGGGCGATGCGGTGGAACTCGGCCAGGGGCAAGGCCCCGCCCGCGTCGGCCACCCCGCTCGCCGGCTCGATCCAGCGGGCCAGGCCGTAGGAAAGGAACCCGACCCAGGACCCATCGCCCCAGTCGCGCCGCCCCGTGCCCAGCGCCGCCTCGATCATCCCGGTCACGTCCGGCCCAGATTCCGGCCCGGACGCAGCTTGACGGCCAGGCCCTCCCTCGGCGCCGAACCAAGCCACCCGCGCCTCCGGCGCCGCCTCCAGTCGCACCGTGGCCAAGACCCTCCCGGGCTCCAGCACCGCGCCCGCGCCGCGGCCTTTCCCGGGCGCGCGGGCGGGAAACAGCACCCGCGGCGGGGCGGGCGCGTGGGCTCGGGATTGGGTGACACCGCTCGCGTGCATACGGCGGCGCGATCGTAGCGACCGGCCCGGGACGTCCGGTTTGCTCGTCCGGGGGAGGGACCGCTTCTAGACTCCCTCCCTGCTCGGCGCACCTCACGGCCGCGTCTGGGCACCTTTCGCACGCAACCGCGACACCGGCGGACCCCGCCGCCAGGCAGACGGAGTGGCCATGGCAAAGAAGACGACAGCGAAGGCCCCGGCCCGCAAGGCGCCGGCACGGACCACCCACAAGGCGACCAAGCGCACGGCGGCGAAGGTCGGCAAGAAGCCGATCCGCAAGTCGCCCAGCGTGCGGGCCAAGGCCGGCAAGATGGTGTATTACTTCGGCGCCAAGGGCACCGAGGGCGACGGCGGGATGAAGCTGATCCTCGGCGGCAAGGGGGCCAACCTCGCCGAGATGACCGCCATCGGCCTGCCCGTGCCGCCCGGCTTCACGATCACCACGGAGACCTGCGCCGCCTACTACCAGGCCGGCAAGCGCCTCCCCCACGGCCTCATGAACGAGGTCCACAGGCACGTCGCCACCCTCGAGAAGGAGACGGGCAAGACCTTCGGCGACAAGGACAACCCGCTGCTGGTCTCCGTCCGCTCCGGCGCCGCCGTCAGCATGCCCGGGATGATGGACACGATCCTCAACCTGGGCCTGAACGACGAGTCGGTCGAGGGCCTCGCCCGCGCGACCGGCAACCGCCGGTTCGCCTACGACGCCTACCGCCGCCTCCTCAACATGTTCGGGGACGTCGTCCTCGGCGTCGACCACGAGCACTTCGAGCACGCCTTCGACGAGCTGAAGCACCGCTACCGCGCCCGCCTCGACACCGAGGTGCCGGAGGAGGGCATCGCCGAGCTCTGCGAGCGCTACAAGGACGTGATCAAGGCCCACTCGGCGCAGGACTTCCCGCAGAACCCCTTCAAGCAGCTCGAGCTGGCGATCGAGGCCGTGTTCAAGAGCTGGAACGCCGACCGCGCCATCAGCTACCGCCGCCTCTCCGGGATCGCCGGCCTCCAGGGCACGGCCGTGAACGTGCAGTCCATGGTCTTCGGCAACATGGGGGACGACTCAGGCACCGGCGTCGCCTTCACCCGCGACCCCTCCACCGGGCGCAACGTCTTCTACGGCGAGTTCCTGATCAACGCCCAGGGCGAGGACGTCGTCGCCGGCATCCGCACGCCGCAGCACGTCTCTCAGATGCCCAAGTGGAACAAGAAGGTCTACGACCAGCTCATCAAGATCAAGAGCCGGCTCGAGAAGCACTACCGGGAGATGCAGGACATCGAGTTCACGATCGAGCGCGGCAGGCTCTACATGCTCCAGACGCGCACCGGCAAGCGCACCGGCTTCGCCGCCGTCAAGATCGCCTGCGACATGGTGAAGGAGCGCCTCATCACCGAGAAGGAGGCCATCCTCCGCATCCCGGCGGGCGACCTCACGCAGCTCCTGCTGCCCAGCTTCGATCCCAAGGCCAAATCGATCGCCTCCGTGCTCGCCCGCGGCCTGCCCGCCTCGCCCGGGGCCGCCGTCGGGCGCCCCGCCTTCACCGCCGACGAGGCCGTCGAGCGCGCCCGCGCCGGCGAGGCCGTCATCCTCGTCCGCAAGGAGACCAGCCCCGAGGACGTGGACGGCATGCACTCGGCCGCCGGCATCCTCACGTCCACCGGGGGCATGACCAGCCACGCCGCGGTCGTCGCCCGCGGCTGGGGCAAGTGCTGCGTCGCCGGCGCCGGCGAGGTCGTCATCGACGCCAAGAGCGGCACGCTCAGCGTCAACGGCCAGGTGCTCGGACGCCAGGACCTGCTCTCGATCGACGGCTCCACCGGCGAGGTGATCGCCGGCTCGGTCCCCACGCTCGAGCCCACGCTCTCCGGGGACTTCGCCAAGGTCATGCGCTGGGCCGACAAGTACCGCACGCTCGGCGTCCGCACCAATGCCGACACCCCCGCCGACGCCGAGCGCGCCCGCGAGTTCGGCGCCCAGGGCATCGGCCTCACCCGCACCGAGCACATGTTCTTCGAGGGCGACCGTATCCGCGCGATGCGCGAGATGATCCTCGCCGACTCCATCGAGGCGCGCGAGGCGGCGCTCGAGAAGCTCCTCCCCTACCAGCGCGACGACTTCGTCGGCATCTTCCGCGCCATGAAGGGGCTCCCCGTCACCATCCGCCTCCTCGACCCGCCGCTCCACGAGTTCCTCCCCAACGACGACGCCTCGCAGGAGGAGATGGCCGCCGCCATGCGCGTCCCGGTCGCCAAGATCAAGGCCCGGGTCGCCGCGCTGCACGAGTCCAACCCCATGCTCGGCCACCGCGGGTGCCGGCTCGCCGTCACCTACCCCGAGATCCTGCGCATGCAGGTCCGCGCCATCGTCGAGGCGACCATCGAGTGCGCCGCCGAGCGCGTCAAGGCCATGCCCGAGATCATGGTCCCGCTCGTGGGCACGCGCGACGAGCTCGCCATGCTCCGCGCCCAGATCGAGGAGACGATCGCCGAGGTCAAGGCCGACATGGACTACAAGAGCCGCCTCGACATCAAGATCGGCACGATGATCGAGGTGCCCCGCGCCGCGCTCACCGCCGACCAGATCGCCGAGGTCGCCGACTTCTTCAGCTTCGGCACCAACGACCTCACCCAGCTCACCTTCGGCTACTCCCGCGACGACGTCAACACCTTCCTCCCCGACTACCTCAGCCAGGACCTGCTCCCCGGCGACCCGTTCCAGTCGCTCGACGTCTCCGGCGTCGGGCAGCTCGTCCAGATGGGCACCGAGAAGGGACGCGCCACCAAGCCGGATCTCAAGGTCGGCATCTGCGGCGAGCACGGAGGCGATCCCGCCAGCGTCTTCTTCTGCCACAAGGTCGGCATGGACTACGTCTCCTGCTCCCCCTTCCGCGTCCCCATCGCCCGCCTCGCCGCCGCCCAGGCCGCGATCCGCGACGGCAAGTAACCCACCGCTCAAATCCCCGCGCCCTTGTGCCACTGGCGGCGCGTCCGCCAGTGTTTCTTTTTCTCCCCGCTCTCTCGTCTGCCCCGAGGCCTCTCTTCCAATCAATTCTCTTTCCATCGGGCCATCCAGCGCTCCGAGCAACCCCGTCGGAGGCCAACCGGTATCCTTAGCGGTTTCTGGAGCCGACGAGGAGAGTGAGCCATGAGGGGTTGGGAGCGCGTCGTAGCCGCCGTTGCGGTTGGACTGTCCTTCTCTCGGTCCGCGCTCGCGCAGGAGGAGGCGCCCGCCCCACCTCCCGACGCGGTCGAATCCCTCCGCGCCGAAGCCGCGGCTCTTGCCCCGCTCGTCGAGACCGAGAGCGCAAAGGCGTTCCTCCGCGCCACCGAGGCCCTGCCCCTCCCCGAGCCCCGCACCCTCTACCGCCCCGCCGACCGCTCCGCGGCGTACACCGAGTCCGAGGCCGCGGCCTTCCCCGAGAGCGAGCGCGCCGCGCTCACGCCCCGCGAGTTCGACGCCCGCTTCTACTACTACACCGGCTACGGCTCGCCACTGGTCTACGCTCGTCCGCTCGATCTCGTCGCGCACCTGTGGGAGAGCGGGGCCGCGGCGAGCGATGCTGCACCCGGCTCTACCCCCACCGCCTTCGCCGGCAAGCGCATCCTCGACTTCGGCTATGGGTCGGTCGGCCACCTCCGCCTGCTCGCGAGCCTCGGCGCTGAGTGCGTGGGCGTCGAGGTCGAGCCGGTCTTCCGGGCGCTCTACTCCTTACCGGGCGACCAGGGCGAGATCGCGGGGTTCGACGGCTCGCCCGCCGGACATGTCGAACTCCTGCACGGCCGCTGGCCCGCGGAGGAGTCCATCCGCGCCGGCGTCGGCGAGGGCTTCGACCTCGTCATCTCCAAGAATGTGCTAAAGCGCGGCTACATCCACCCGGCGCGCGAGGTGGACGAGCGCTTCCTCGTCCACCTCGGCGTCAGCGACGAGGAGTTCCTGCGGGCCGCGCACGCCGCCCTCAAGCCCGATGGCCTCTTCCTCATCTACAACATCTCCCCCGCCCAGAACCCTGAGGACCAACCCTATCTCCCCCACGCCGACGGCCAGTCCCCCTTCACGCGCGAGCAGCTCGAACACGCCGGCTTCGAAGTTCTCGAATTCGATCGCGTCGACACGGAAGCCGTCCTCGGGTTCTGGAAAGCCCTCGGCTATGACGGGGGTAAGAGCGAAGAGCAGACGCGCCGCGAGCTCTTCGCCTGGTACACCCTCGCGCGCCGCCCGAAATAGCGTCGGCGCTCTTCAGCGCGGCTCCGGCTGCACGAGCGCCAACTCTGCGCACGAGCCTTGCACCCGCCCGGCAGGCTCGGGCGATGTCCCGAAGTGCGGGCCGCGGCGGATTCATGCACCATCGGCGAGACGCGACTCGCGCTGAACCAGCTCGGCGGCCTCGGCGTGCCCGGCCCGACCAGCGGCCGGCATCGTCGCATCCACAGTGGACGTCGCCATGGAGGATTCTCCTCCGTAGCCGGTTCTCGCCCCCACCGAGCCGGGCGCGGCTCCCCGTCAGGAGCTCACCAGCTCAGTGAGGTCCTCTGCGTGCCACGTGTTCGTGCCGTCGGGCAGCCAGAACAGGTGGATCACGTGCCCGCCTTCGCTCACGCCCGCGATGTGCTGCGAGCCGTCGCTCGCGACTTCGAACGAGAGCGGGCCGACGATCCGCGCCGTGGGCTCGGCCTGCCGCGCGGTGATGGATTCATACGTCCAGCCGCCGGAGCCCGGCGCCCACCAGTACGTCGCGACCTCGTTCTCCGCCGTGCGCCCGACCACCTCGATCGCGCCCCAACGCGTCGCCGCGCCGGTGATCGAGCCGGGGGCGAGAGGAACGCCGCCGGTCTCCGCGGTGAGATCGCTCCATTGCCAGCCGCCGGACCCGGGCGACCACCATACAGCGATCGCGTGGCCGCGCTCGTCGGTGCCGACGACCTGCATGGCGTTCCAGGGCGTGGCTGTGGCGGTGACGTTGCCGACAAGCTTGGGGGCGCCGGTGATGGCCGAGAGGTTGGAGCTCGTCCAGAGCGGCGAGCCGAGCCCGGGGCTCCACCACACGGCGTGCAGGTCGCCGGAATCGTCGATCCCGGCGATGGTCATCGCGCCCCAGGGCGCGATGAATGAGTCCAGATTCGAGGCGAAGGCGGGGGTCGTCAGGCCCCGCTGCGCCAGGTGCTCCGAGAGGGACGCGTAGCCGATGGAGTAGAACGCGCCGCCCTTTGGAATGATCGTCAGGTCATAATCGAAGGCGAGCCGCAGCTCGCCCGCCTCGGTCGTCCCGGCGACGACGACGAAGCCGTTGGGCCGGAAGAACCCTGTCACACCGGACGCGATCTCCGACGCCTCCAAAGACTCGTAGCGACCCGCGCCGAGGATCTGGAGTCCCGCCGGGCCGCTGAAGACCAAGGCCTGCCCGCCGGCGGGATGGCTCATAAGGTCGCCGGCGAAGTAGCCTGCGCCGGCGCTCCCGCTGTGGCCCAACGACCAGTCTTCAAGCGCGCCGCGCGAGATCGTCAGTCTGCGGCCGCGACGTGCCCAGGTCTCCACGGTCACGCCGTCGCTCTCGCCCCAGACATGCGCCGGCGCGCCGCCGAGGGCGATCACCGCGTCGGCGGGGTCGATCGCGCGGAACCAGCCGGCCCGGCCATCGTGGACGAGGCCCGACTCGGTGATCGTCGCCGCCGGGGCGATGGGGCGTTCGTCCTGCTCCAGCAGCGTGATCGGCTTGAACGGCGAGCTCGCGCTCAGAAAGGTGTGTATCGCCGACCCTCCGGGGCCCCGGTTGATCTGGGTCACGAGGCGCACGCCGTCCGCGGCCCGCCCCGCGGGCGCCCAGGCCGAGCCGAACTGGTCGTCGTGGTCGCCGTCACCATACCCCGTCCACTCCGTGTCGCCGTCGCGCCACAGGATCAGCCGGTCGTCCTGCTTAGCCATGATCGTCCCGTCGTCGTTCACCGACGCGACCTGCGTCAGGTCGGTGAGCTCCAGCACGCCGGTCTGCGGGGACCAGAGCATCGGCCGGATCTCGGACTCGGACAGGGCGCGGTAGCCGATGACCGTGTCGCCCGCGTTGGTGTCGATGAGCAGCTCGCCGTAGTGCAGGTGCTCCCAGACGTGCTGCCCGTGCGCGAGCGCCGGGTCGGCCTGCCACAGGCTCGACACGACCTGGTCGCGCACGATCCACAACCGCACGAAATCGGTCTCGGGCACGGGCGTCAGCACGAGCACGGCGCCGCTGTCGGTCAGGGCGGCCGGCGACGCGCTCGCGAGGTCCAGCCCGCTCTCACCGCTGAGTTCCTGCTCGTCGAGATAGGCGCGGATCGTGGGGTCGTCGATGTGCGTGGTCAGCACGCGCTCCCGATCCCCGGCGGAGTCGGCCGCGAGGACGAGCCCGTCGCTATTGATCGCGTGCACGGAAAGGTCCGACAGGCCGTCGAGCTCCCGCAGGTAGCGAAGCTCGCCGTCGATGATGAGGTAGGGCTCGTCGGGATCGGTCGGGTCGGCCGCGGCCTCGGACCACATGTATCGCCCGTTCTCGCTGACGCCCGCGACATCGTCGGGCGTGCCGTATTCGGCTTGGTAGCCCGGCAGCATCTCGACGCCTACCCACTCATAGTACGTCGTGCTGAGAACGATGCGCGCCTCGAGCTGCTCGGGCGCGTGCGGCTCGGGTGCGATATGTGTGCTCCGCCTGCGCCTCATGTCGCTTCCTTTCAGCCGAGGGCCAGCTCGGTCAGGTTCTCCGCGCGCCAGAGGTCCTGCCCGTCGAGTAGCCAGTAGAGATGGATCACCGCGCCCTCGGCGCTGATTCCGGAGATGTGCTGCGAGCCGTCGGGCCCGATGGAGATGGACGCGGGGCCCACGATGCGCGGCGTGCCGGGCGCGAGCTCGGAAGTGATGGACTCGAACGTCCAGCCGCCGGAGCCGGGCGCCCACCAGTAGGCCGCGACCTCGTCGGCGGCCGTGCGCCCGACGAGCTCGATGGCGCCCCAGGGCGTCGCCGCGCTGGAGAGCGTGCCGGCCTCGAGCGGCGTGCCGGCGGTGAGGGTGGTGAGGTCGGTGGATTGCCAGCCGGTCTGGCGGGTCCACCAGATGGCGATGGCGTGGCCGCGGGCATCGGTGCCGAAGATCTGCATCGCGCCCCAGGGCGTAGCGCTCGCGGCGAGGTTGCCGACGAGCATCGGCGCCCCCGCCGCGGCGGTGATGTCGCTGACCATCCAGCCAAGTCCGCGCCTGGCGGGCGACCACCAGACGCTCTGCACTCGCCCGGCCTCGTCGAGGCCGGCGATATTCATCGCACCCCAAGGCGAGGCGAAGCCGGCGAGAGCGCCGGCGAAGCGGGGCGTTCGGATGCCGCGGGCGAGGAGGTGCCGGGTGAGCGAGGCGGAGCCCCAATCCGGGTCGGCCCTGCCGGTCTGGAAGCCGAGATAGAGCGAACCGTCGTCGCCGAGGCCGGCGATGTGAGCGCGCCCGTCGCTGGCGAGAAATGCCGTGAATGCGCGGCGCATATAGAACCGGCGCAGGCCCCCTTCGTTGGTGGAGAAGAGACCGCCGGTATCGTCGCTCCAGCGGAGCACCTGCGCACCGTCACCTCCTGCCTGTACCACGATCCGGAGCCCGCCGTCGCCGGGATCGATATACGCCGCGACCAGCCCTCGCTCGCGCGTCTCGTCGCGGTCCGATTGAGGGTCGAGGTCCCACCGCACCTCGGGGCCGCTCCGCTCGAATGCCATGGGCGCGCCGTGCCCGCCATAGAGCGCGGCGAGTGTTCGATCGCGATCGCGGATCACGACGACTTCATCGCCCGGGATCGCGGCCATGAGCTCCGCGCGACTGAGAGGATCGAGGATGATCGAGTCGCCCACCATCCGCCCGCTCTCGGTCACGTCGGTGTCGAACGAGGTGGATGTACCGCCGGTCAGGATGCGCTCGTGGATCTCGGTGGCCGCGTCGTCGATCACCATCAGCTTGTGGTAGACGGTCTGAAACGTCTCAGTGCTGAGGACGAGGGCGCGCCCGGCGCCGTCGAGGCCGATCGGCGTGAACTCCTGGAACGACGATTCGGCCAGCCCCAGCGACCGCTGCTCGCCGGACTGCCAGAGGACGACGGCCTCGTCGTCTTCCGCGAGCACCTGCGCCGCGTCGTTCAGCGCGAAGACCCGATCCAATCCGAGCGTGCGCACGCCGTGGCCCGGCGCCCACAGGACCGCCTGGTGATCTTCGCCCCCGGCGGTGCGGTAGCCGATGACCTGATTGCGCGAGTTGATATCGACGAAGTGGGCGAGGCCGGGCTCGTGGGTCCAGAGTTGCCGCACCCTGCCATCAATCAGGATCCAGACAGCGCCCTCCACCTTGTGCGACCGGGTCGCGAAGACGATCGCCCCGGCGTCGCTGATGGCGAGGGGGTCGTACGCCGCGGCGTTGAAGTCGGGCGGCGCGTCGGTGATGAGCGATTCGATGGGGACGCGCTCGCCGCCGGCTTCGATGTCGTAGAGGAAGGCCGTCCCGTCGGCCTCCTCACCGACGGCGGCCCCTTCGCTGTTGATGTCGAGGACGCGGACGCCCGCGAGAGCGGGGATGTCGCCGATGTGACGGACCTCGTCGCGGACGACGATGAACCGGGCCGCGTCGCCGGGGTTATCGCCCCGCGCCATGCCGAGCGACCAGAGATACTCGCCGTTCTCGCTCGAGCCGGCGATGGTCATGTCGTTGCCGTCGTTGGGATCGAAGCCGGGGAGGCTGCTGACCTCGATCGAGGCGTAGTACGCGATGCTGAGGAGCGACCGGGCTTCGAGCGGCTCGAAGTCGGGCGCGGGCGGGCGCTCGGCTGCTGATCTCGTGCTCATCCGATGCTCCTTCGCGTCGGGATTCGCCGGGCGCGGGCGCCGTCGGATCGCGCGGGTTCCGGTCGGCCCGCGCCGTCCCGAGGAGCCCGGTGATGTGCCGCGGCAGTACGCGCGGTGTGCGGATCGCCGGCACGGGGCATGCGCCGATTCACCGATTCTCCACGGCGCCGAGCGTCCGCGAATCTCGATCCGGTCACGTTGTACTCCTCCAGTCCGCGGGCGCGTCCCCTGCCCGGCCCCGCCTCGGCCGGCGGGGCTGCCGGGAGCGGGGGCTTCTGTGGCAGTATACCGGATCGGCGGGGGAGCACAAGAGGGGAGAAGCCGCGAGAAGAAAGGGGGCAAGCTCGGCTGCGGAGCCGAGCAGATCCATGAGCAGGGCACCGGCGGACACGCCGCCGCTGGCACGGGAGAGGCGGAAGGATTCAGGGCATGAGCAGCGCGGCGGTCTGGGCAATCCTTGCGTTCAGCGCGATCGAGGCGGCGGTCGCGCTGGCCGTGGTGCGCGCCTTGGTTCGGGGCGTCTGGCGGCCGCTGGAGGACGCGTACCCGGCGCGGGCGCCGGCCGGAGGGGCGGTGCGGAAACCGTTTCAGTCGTACCGCTTCGGGATCCTCAATCTAGGCTCCAGCGTGCATACGACGGTGGACGCGGAGCACCTGCACCTGGAGCCGGTCCGGTTCGTGCGCTGGCTCGGCGTGACGCCGGTGAGCGTTCCGTGGGACGCCGTGCGACCCGTGCGCATGCGGGGCAGGCGGTGCGCCGACGTGGATATCGGAGGCCAGATGATCACAGGGCCCCGGTGGGCGCTGGAGCTGGTATTTGCAGGTCGCGAGGGGGAATGAGGGCCTGCGCGACGCGGAATTCGCGCACTGAGGGTGGAACGCTGGATCTCGGAATCCGAATCTCGGATTCCCAAGACTCAAGACTCAAGACTCAAGACTCAACGCCCGTTCAGCATCCCCCGGTCCACAGGTTGAGGAACGTGATCACGTCCACGGTGTTGATGACGCCGTTGCTGTCGTAGTCGGCCAGGCGATCCTCGGCGTTCCAGAGGTTGAGGAAGGTGATGAAGTCGATGGTGTTGACGGCGCCGTCGCCGCTTGTGTCGGCGGGGCAGGGGACGAGCTCGACGCGGAGGCCGAAGTCGGCGTCCGGGTCGGTGTTGTCGTAGAAGAGGCTGTCGGACGGCGTGACGAAGAGAAACTCCGCGCCGGCCGGGACGCGGACAATGACGTACCCGAACGAGGCGTGGTGGGAGATCAGGAAGTCCTCGGCGATGTCGGTCGGGAGATTGCCGCGCCAGGTATTGGCGGTCTGAAACTCGAACCCGACGTCGATCGCGTCGGGGACACGCTCCTGGTTCGCGCTCGGGAGGAGGGTCGATGTCGAGCTGAAAACCCCTACCAGGCTCTCGAAGGTGTCGCCGTCGGGGCCGTTGTCGAAATCACCGACGGACTGGAGGCGGATGTAGTCGCCGGGAACGGCGCCGAGAGCCGCCAGGGCCAACGGGGAAGCCGCGAGCGCGGGATCGTCGTTGAGGCGGAGGTAGGTGGCACGGGCGTCCAGGGGCACGTCGGCCGCGAGGGCCTGCCCGGAGACGGCCGCGGCGAAGAGGACGGGGGAGAGGCTCGGGCGCATGGTTCGCTCCTCGGCGAGTGGGGTTTGCTCGCGTTGGAATGCGAGATCGGCGCGGGGGCGGTGCCGAGATCCCACGGGATTTCGGGGCAAGCCGCGGAGCGGGCGGCGCCGGGCGCGGGGGTCAGCCCTCTTCGAGGGTTTTTTTCCGGCGCAGGACGTGGTGGTAGTGCTGGGCGAAGCGGTGGGCCTCGTCGCGGATCGCCTGGCAGAGGCGGAGGCCGGGGTTCTCGCGCCCGAGGCGGATCGGCTCGGCCCGCTCCTGCACGTAGATCAGCTCCTCCTTTTTAGCGAGGCTGATCACCATGGGCGGGCGGATATCGAGCTGCTGGAACGCCTCGAGGGCGGCGTGGAGCTGGCCGAGCCCGCCGTCGATGAGGACGACGTCCGGGTAGAGCTCGTGCCCCTCTCCGGCCTCGCGGTAGCGGCGGCTGACGACCTCGCGGATGCTGGAGTAGTCGTCGTTGCCGCCGTCGACGGAGCGGATGCGGTAGCGGCGGTACTCGTTCTTGAAGGGCTTGCCGTCGATGAAGCAGACTTTGCTGCCGACGGTCTCGCCGCCGGCGAGGTGGGCGATGTCGATGGCCTCGATGCAGCGGATGGGCTGGTCGAGGCCGAGGGTCCGCTGGAGGGACCTGAGCGCCTTCTGGGGGTCGATGTACCCGATCTCGGTCTCCGGCTGCCAGCCCTCGGCGCGGGTGGATCGCTCGTCGAGCTTGTCGATCGCGCGGATCTGGTCGCGCAGAGCGGCGGCGCGCTCAAACTTGAGCTCCTTGGCGGCCTGCTGCATCTCGTCGCGCATCTCGCGCAGGACGACCGAGCGCTTGGAGCCGAGGAAGCGGACGAAGTGCTCGACGTCGTCGCGGTAGGCCTCCCTGGAGACCTTCTCGGCGCAGGGGGCGGTGCACTGGCCAATGGCGTAGAGCAGGCACGGGCGGAAATGCCGGTTCTTGGGGTCGCCCTCGACGATGTCGAGCTTGCAGGTACGGAACTTGAAGACGCGCTGGAGGAGCTGCACGGCCTCGCGCAGGGCGCCGGCGTTGACGAACGGGCCGAAGATCTTCGCGCCCTTCATCTCGGGCGCGACCTCGCCGCCCTCTTCCAGGCCCTGCGGGTTGCGGGTGACGAAGACGCGGGGGAAGTCCTCGCGCTGGGTGACGACGAGGTAGGGGAAGGTCTTGTCGTCGGTCAGGCGAACGTTGAAGCGGGGCTTGATGTCCTTGATGAGGCGGTTCTCGGTGAGCAGGGCCTCCCACTCGCCCTCGCAGGTGAGGGTCTCGAAGTCATGCACGAAGTCGAGCAGGGGCTGCTTGTGGATCCCGAGGTCGGCGGACGGGACGAAGTAGCTGGAGACCCGGTCGGGGAGGCGGGCGGCCTTACCGACGTAGACGACCACGCCCTTGTGGTCCTTCATCAGGTAGACGCCCGGGCGGTCGGGCAGCTCGCGGGCCTTGCGCGAGAGGCGCGCAAGGCGGTCCTCGCGCGGCTCGGAGCCCCACGCGGGGGGCGCATCGGACGGCGCGATGCCGTCGGCATCGGCGGCCTGTGGGATGGGGTCGTCGGGCACGAAGAACTGTAGGGGGGAGGCCCGGAAGGCCGAGGCAGAGGCGGAGCGGGGGGATGAGAGTCGCGGGTCAGGAGAGCGAACGGCCGCAGGCGTCGCAGAAGTTGGCGTCAGGGTCGTTCGAGGCGCTGCAGGAGTGGCAGGTGCGGGAGAGCGCCGCGCCGCACGAATCGCAGAAGCGGGCGTCGGGGTCGTTGGCGCCGGCGCAGGATGGGCACGCGCGCGCCGTCGCGGCAAGGCCGCTGCGGAGGGCGGCTGCGACGGCCTTCGCCGCGGGCGCCGTCTCGCCGGCGAGGTAGTTGAGCGTGTCGGCCGCGACGGGGGCGTGCTCCTGCGCGGCGTAGCGGGCGACGGCGGCCATATACCCGGCGTTGGTCAGCACAAACCCGACGAAGAAGAGAGGCATGCCGAGGAAGAACATCCAGAAGAAGCGGGGCGAGCGGTCGAAACTCCCGAAGGCGAGGAAGAAATCCACGAGCGCTGCCGCGATACAGGCGACGCCCGCGAGGAGGATCGCCGGACCGAGAACGCGGAACACGCGTCGAAGCTTGTGGTGGCCGGGGTTGATCTGCTCTAGGTCGTCCCTCATGCGATCATAGTAGCGGAAAGAGCCCCGGGTCGGTGAGGACGGATGACCCTCCGGCGTGCTCGGGCACGCGGCCGGGCGCGCATCCGCTCACGCGGCCTCCGGCCAGACGACCTGGGCGCACTCGGCGCGTCCGGAGGGCGAGCCGTAGACGACGGCCCACTGGGTCGCCATCGGGGGGAAGACGGCCTCGCGCCACTTGTGGGAGTACGCGGCGTCGAAGCGGCGGTCGATCTCGTCGAGGGCCTCCTGGAAGCCGGTGGCGGAGTCGTTGACGCCGAAGTACTCGCCGGGCTTCATCGCATGCGTGCGGAGGCCGAGGCAGAGCGGCTGGCCGCCGGAGCACTCGTCCTTCCAGATCGCGACCTCGACCACGTCGGACCAGTGGAGGCGCCACACCTCGCGCCCGCCGAAGCTCACGGCGACCTCCTCGCCGTCGAGCAGGATGCGCGGGTTGAAGTCGCTGAGGTTGAGTGATTGCGGTTCCATGGTTCGTGCGCTGACGCGTTGCCCTCCCTGGCTTGCTCGGTTACGCCACCGGCCTCTTGGACTTGGGGTTGAGCATGACGGCGATGACCATCGCCGCGAGGGTCCAGCCCACGAGCACCTCGCCCAGCGACATGGCGGTGCGGTGCGCCGAGAACTCGGCCCAGCCGCCGCCGGGGATGCCCATGCCGAGCCCGACCATCGCGCCGAGGAGGACGCCGAAGAGCACACGCTCGGCGAACGGGCGGCGCGGGCCGCCGAACCATGCGATGAGCACGGCCGCGACCGTGGCCGCGGCGCAGGCGATGCCGAGGTTCTTGGCCAGCGCTCGCAGGTCGAACGAGGGCGCCGGGGGCGCGGCCTGCTGGAACTCGACCTGTCGCGGCGCCGCGCTGGCCGCCGCGGGACCAAAGGGCAGTTGGAATCCGGTGTGCGCGGCTCTGGCGCGGAGCGACTCCACCGTTGCGGCGGCGCGGGCGGAGGCGGGGGCCGGCCCGTCCGCGGGCCCGACGGCGCTGAAGACCACGCTCCAGAGCATGAGAACGAGCCCACCGACCAGCCCAGCGCCGATGAGACGGACCATGACTGCCTCCTCGTAGACCCCCACCCGGCTCCGCTCACCACAGAGTGTGGGAAATGCGCCGGTCAATTGCCCCGTCTTCCCAGGTTCGCCCAGCGCGCCGGGGGTTGCCTGATCGGCATGGAGCGCGCAGGGGGCGCAGCTTGCATCTCCTGGAGTGAGTGCGCGTAGGTCCGATGGGACCTATAGGACCTATGGAGCGGTGCTTCAGAGCTCCGCCAGCGCGAGGCGGCACATGAGCTCGACCCCGGTGGGGATGGCCTCGTCGTTGAAATCGAACTCGGCCTGGTGGAGCTTGGGTGTGGTGGCCGGGTCCTGGCCCGGGGGCAGCAGGCCGAGCATGTAGAAGCATGCGGGGACGTGGCGGCCGTAGTAGCTGAAGTCCTCGCCGCCGAGCGAGGGGTGCTCCACCACCGACACGCGCCGCTCGCCCAGCGCCTCCCTCGCCACGGCGAAGAAGTGCTCGGTGAGCCCTGCGTCGTTGCTGGTGACGGGGTAGCCGTCCTCCCAATCGATCTCGGCGCGGCAGCCGAACGCAGCGGCCGTCTGCTCGACAATGGCGAAGAGACGCTCGCGGGCGAGCCGCCGCGTCTCGACGCGCAGCGTGCGGACCGTGCCGACGAGCTCGACCGAGCTGGGGATCACGTTGCTCACCGTCCCGCCGGCGATTCGCCCCACGGTGACAACCACCGCGTCCGTCGGGCCTACATTGCGCGAAGCGATGCTCTGGAGGGCGGTGACAATGTGGGCCGCCGCGATGATGGGGTCGGCCGCGAGGTGCGGATAGGCCGCGTGGCCGCCGATTCCGCGGACCCGGACCACAAAATCGTCGGTCGCCGCGAGGAGCGGTCCCGGGCGTGTCGCCACCGTGCCGAGCGGAACATTCGGCCAGCCGTGGAGGCCGAAGATGCGCCCGATTGGCGGGCCGAGGCCGCCGCCTTCGTCGCCAAGGAGGCAGCCCTCGTCGCACATCCGCTCGCCTCCGGCGCCGCCCTCTTCGGCGGGCTGGAAGATAAAGGTGACGGGGTTGGGGCGGTGGTCGAGCTTGGAGAGGACACGTGCGGCCCCGAGGAGGATGGCGGTGTGCCCGTCATGGCCGCAGGCGTGCATGACGCCAGGGTTCTCCGAGGAGTACAGCCGTCCGGAGCGCTCGGCGATGGGGAGGGCGTCCATGTCGGCGCGGAGGGCCACGGCGGAGGCGCGGCGCTCCGAGCCGTGTGGGCGCACGGCTGGGACGGCCCTGCCACCAGTCCCAGAGCCGCCGGTTGCGGGCAGATGGGCGACGACACCGGTGCCCTTGGCGAGGCCGGCCTTATACGCGATGCCCAGCTTCTCCAGCTCCTCACAGACACGGGCGCTCGTGCGGTGCTCTTCGTACGAGAGCTCAGGGTGGCGGTGGAGGTCGTGCCGGAAGGCCACGAGCTCGGGGAGCTCGAGCGCGACCGCGTCGGTCAGGGAGGCGGTTTCGATCATGGGCGGATGGTAGGTGGCGGGGTGCGGAGCGGATGAGCCCGGGCGCTCCGCCGCCGCGCTACGCCGCGGCCGCGTGCAGACGCTCCGCGGCGGAGTGCATGCGTCGGCGGATCTCGTCGAATTGGGACTCGACGGCGAGGAAGGCGTCGGTGATCTCGGGGTCGAAGTGCGAGCCGCGGCCTTCGACGATGGCGTTGCGGGCGGCTTCGTGGCTCAGCGCGGGCTTGTACGGGCGGCGGCTGGTCAGCGCGTCGTAGACGTCGGCAAGGGCGACGATGCGGGCGGGGAGGGCGATCTCCTCGGCGGCGAGGCCGAACGGGTAGCCGGCGCCGTCCCACCGCTCGTGGTGCTCGAGGGCGACGTGGATGCTCTTCTCGAGCAGCTCGTCCTGCCCGAGGCGGTTGCGGATGGAGCGGAGCGTCTCGGCGCCGATGCGCGTGTGGGCCTGCATGCGCCGGCGCTCGGCCTCGGTGAGCGGGCCGGGCTTGAGGAGGATCTCGTCGGGCACCCCGACCTTGCCGATATCGTGCATGCTGGAGGCGATGCGGAGGCGCTCGATCCACGCCTCGTCGATCTCGGGCCGGCTGGCGGCGAGGCGGCGGGCGAGCAGCTCGCAGTACTCGCTGATGCGTTCGAGGTGCAGGCCGGTCTCGTTGTCGCGGCAGTCGGCGAGCTTCGCGAGGCCGCGGATGAGCGCGTCGCGGGCGGCGAGGTTCTGGTGCGTGCGGCGTTCGACCTCTCGCCCGAGGTTGCGGTTGGCGAGCTCGAGCGCGTGCTCGTATCGGCGCATAACCCAGAACGTGGCCAGGCCTGTGAGGCCGAGGACGGAGAGGGCGACGGACCCGGCGATGAGCGTGGCGTCGCGGAGCGCGGTGTGCTCGACCGCGCCGGCCGCGGCAAAGCGTGCGAACGCGAAGAACCAACCGGCGACGCACACCGCGCCCTGGATGCACAGGACGGCCGCGATGGCTCCGCGTCGTGTGCGGATGTGCCCAACTCTCATCCGGCTCATCGTTCCCCTCCCACCCACGGCACCTGCATCGGTCCGTGGGGCGGCCCGCCGCGAACAAACGGGAGGGAGGGCGCGCAGCGCGCGGCGCGGGCGGCGGCGCACGCGGGCCAGGCGGTGCGACTCGCCGGGGCGGGCGGGTTATGCGGGCCGGCGGATCGGGCGGCGTGTGCGGCCTGGCGGGGCTTTGCGGACGAAACCCGAGCGCGGCGGCGTGGGAGCGCGGCGGCGCGTTGCGCCGGCGGGAGGGCACGCGGGCATGCGCGCACGGCTCAGCCGAGGACCTCGTCGCAGACGGCCATCGCCGGCGCGTCGGCCTCGGCGACAGCGTGAAGATCGGGGAGCCAGCCGTTGGGGATCCGATACGGCTCGAGGCCGGGGAAAGACCCGTGGCGGACCGGGATGTTGTGCGAGTCGCTGAGGGCGAGGATCTCTTCGGCGGGCCCGGCGAGGAGGAACTCGAGCAGGCGGCGGGCATTCGCGGGGTTAGGCCCGTTCCGGACGAGTGCGACGGTATTGGGGATGAGCATCGGTCCCGGGCTGGGAAGGCCGGAGGCCGGCGGCGAGGGGTCGGGCTTCTCGAAGACTGCTTCGACGGGCCACTGGTTCCGGCGAGCGGCCCAGGCGTCGTCGGTGTCGGTGAGGCCGGCGTCGAGCTCGCCCTCGGCGATGGCGCGGACCACCGTCGAGTTGCCGTCGTAGACGCGCAGGCCGTTCTCGCGCAGGGCGAGGAGCCAATCGCGGAGCGCGTGCTCGCCGTGCTGGGCCGCGATGGCCGCCATGTGGCCGCGGGTCGTGCCGAAGCGCGGGCGGGCGATGCCGACTCTGGCGCGCAGGGACGGCGCGCTGAGGTCGCGGAGTCGATCCGGAGGGGGCGCGGATTCGAACCGCCCGGCGCGCACGGCGATTACACGGGCGCGGAGGGCGAGACCGTGCCAGGAGCGGTCGGGGGCGGAGAGCCGGCCGGCGAGCGCGGGATCGTCGATCGGGGGGGCGGCGATCTCGGTCGGTTCGAAGACGCCCATGGCGGTGAGGCGGATGGTGCCGAAGGGCTCGCTCGACCACCAGACATCGGCGCGGGGGCGGGAACGCTCGGCGACGAGGCGCTCGACGAGGCCCGTGGTCTTCGTCGCTTCGGTATCGCCGAGCAGACGCACGCGTACGGTGCTTGCGGCCTCGAAGGCGCGTACGACGTCGCGCAGGACAAAGTCATCCACCGAGCTGTAAAGGACAACCTCGCCGGATGCGGGATCCCGGCGTGAGCATGCGCCGAGCGTCGTGAGCGTGCCGGCGGCGATGGTGGTGAGCGCGGCGCGGCGGGAGAGTGGTTGGTTCATTGTGCGGGGTGCGAGCGAAGCACTGGCGGACAGGACGCCAGCGGCACCGTGTGGCACGGGGCCAGTGGTACGCGGCCTGCGGCACAGCAGGGTTGGATCACTTGTCGCCGGTCGTGCTTTCCTGCGCGGGCGGGGGCGCGGCGCCCTGCTGGGCCTTGACGCGCTCCTGGAGGCGGCCGAAGTAGTGCTTCACCGGGCCACGGTACTGCGGATCGACCACCATGGTGAGCACTTCCTCCGAGGCCTGCTCGGCGGCGATCTCAACGGCCGCGGCGAACTCCTCGGTGGCCTCTCCCTTGATCTGCTCGCCGTACACGTAGGTCGAGCCGATGATGGGCCCGCCCTTGTTCTCGACCTTCGGGCGCTCGGTCTTGTAGACGAAATCGGTGGCCTGAGAATCGGGGCCGGCGCCGTTGCCCTTGCCCGGCCCGCCTGAGCCCCGTCCCTGGGACATGGAGCTTCCGGCCTGCCACTGGCCGGTCATGCCGGGGCCCTGGGCCTGCCCCCATGCCTGGCCGCCGTTGCACTGGCCGAGGCCGGCCATCTGCCCCTGGCACTCGCTGAGCGACTGAGAGAGCGCCATCATCTCGGACTGCATCATCTCCATCTGGGAGAGCTGGCCGGACATGGCGTCGGAGGCCTGCTGGCCGGCCTGCTGCCCGGACTGCGAGGCCGCGGCGCTGGCCATCTGCGACATCGCGGAACTCATGCTCTGGCACTGCGAGGAAGCCTGCTGCATCGTCTGGGCCATCTGCTGGAGCTGCTGCTTCTGCTGGGGGGTGAGGTTCTGGTTGTTCTGGAGGGCCTGCTGGAGCGCCTGCGGGCTCGCGGCGGCCTGCTTGGCCTGCTCGGGGGTCATACCGGCCTGCTGCAGCGCCTGCTGGAGGTCGGCATTCTGCTGGGCGAGCTGCTCGAGCTGCTGGGCTAGGTTCTGCATCTGCTGGGCGAGGCGCTCACGCTCCTCCGGCGACAGCTCGCCGGAGCTGAGCTTCTTGGTGAGTTCTTCGAGTGCCTCGCGGGCTTTGGAGAAGTTCCCGCGCGAGAGCTCGCGGCTGAACTCACTGAGCTCGCCATCGCCGGGGGAGCGGAGCTGGCGCATGAGGTCGCGCATCGCCTCGAAGGCCTTGGCCTCCTCGCTCTCCTGCTTCTTCTGGAGCTGGTCGGTGAGGTTGGTGAGCTTGCGGATGGCTTCCTTGCGGATCTGCTCGGGAGTCTGCGGCTTCTGGAGATCGGCCTCGAGCTCGGGGTCGGGCTTGTCCTCCTCCAAGGTGACGCCGGTGCGGTTCATGATCTCGCGGATCTTGTGCTGCGCGTCCAGGGCGTCCTGCTGGGCCTGATCGATCTCCTCGCGGGCCTCGTCGGCGGCCTTGGCCTTGGCCAGGGCGCCGCGCAGGTCCATCTGGGGCATGAGGAAGAAGGTCAGCGCGAGCATCGCCGCGGCCGCGGTGGGGAGAGGCCAGGAGCGCGGGCCCTCGATCGGGATCGCGTCGCGGACGATGACGCGCTTTGCCTTCTCCGACGCGGACTCGACTACGGCGCGGGACCAGGGATCGGTCTCGCGCTCGACGCAGAGCGCGGTGGACAGCGACTCGCGCAGTCCGGCGCGCTCGTCCACGATGCGGGCCACCGCGGGCTCGCGCTGGCGGACGACGAGCGCCCAAGCCACGCCCGCGAGCGCCGCCCCGACCACAGCGCCGCCGAAGAGCTGCACCCACTGCACGCGCGACCAGCCGAACGTGAGCAGGCGGTCGGCAACCACCGCCAGGACGAGGGCGACCATGGCGGCGGTCACGGTCCAGACGATCGCGTCGAGCATGCGGACGACGAGCAGGCGCCGGGCCGCGGCCTGGAGAACGCGTCGGATGTCGTGCATCGGAGCCTCCCGCGGCACGGCTCTCGGCCGTGCGCCACCCGCCTACTCCAGACCGCCCCGAAGGCCGGGACAACACTCAGCCTACTTCGGACCAACGCCCCGGGCGAACCAATTGTTCGTCCCTCCATTCGCCCGGCGGGGATCCGCGGCCGGCGGCGCGATCGGGACATGATCGGGCTCCATGACTGTACCGGCCCGGGGGGGACCGGTTGCCCCGGATTTGGTCGCTGGGTTGCGGAGCGGCGGGAAGGGCCGAGCCCGTCGGGGCCTCGACGCCGGGGCGTCCGCTTGCCCCCGCGCCCTCGCGACCGGATCATCCGGGCCATGCCCGAACCCCAGCGGCGAGACTTCCCGGCCGGCGATCCCCGCGGGGCGGGGCTCGGGACCCCTGAGTGGGGCCGGCCGCTTCCGTGGCTCGATGCCTGGTGGGTCTCGCCGCGATGGGTGGAGGAGGCGTTCGAGGCCCAGCGGGCGATCGATCCCGTTGGTCATCGGGTGCAGCTCTGGCTCGGGGCGCTGGCGTGCTTCTGTCTCGGAGGGCCAACGACGGCGGCGGAGATCGGGGCGCTGCCGCTGCTGGCCGCGTCGCTCATCCGCGTGCACCGCCACTGGCGGACCTGGGGGCAATTCTTCCTGCAGCCGCTGTTCTTGGCTGTGCTGGCGTGGGTGGTGCTGGGGCTGGCGAGCTACGGCTGGACGGGCGGGAGCGGGTGGGACTGGTTTCAGGAGTTCGGGGTGGCGCGGTTCGTCGTGATGGCGGTCGCGCTCTGGGCGGTCTCGGATCGCCGGGCGGTGCTCCTGGCGGCGCTGGTGCTCGGGTTCCTGTTCGGGGAGCTCTCGCAGGTGTGGCACGGCGTCGGCGCGACTCTCGGGGCCGATTGGATGACCT
>DASRXL010000109.1:0-10244 GCA_035654175.1 Phycisphaerales bacterium | reverse complement strand
ATCGCGCGCGGTGGCGCAGGCTGTCGATCGAGATCGAGGGTGCGGCGGGGCGCGTCTCATCGAGCCGCCGGCGGTACGCGGCGAGGATGTTGCTGCGGGTGATGATGCCGACGATGCGCCGGTCGCTCCGCGCGACGACGGGGAGGCGGCCGACGTCGTGATTCACCATGTGGTTGACGGCGTCGTGGAGCGTCAGGTCTTCGTAGACGACGACGGGGGGTCGGCGGACGAGCTCGCGGAGGAGCAGCGTGTCGGCCTTCTCGGGCGCGAGCAGGTCGCGTCTGGTGATCACGCCGGCGAGGTGGCCCTCCGGGGTGACGAGCGGGAAACCGGTGTGCTCGGAGCCGGGAGCGCGGGAGCTGATCCAGTCGCGGGCGATGGCGAGCGGCTGGTCGGCGGGGAGCGTGACGACGTCCTTCGCGGCGACGTCACTGACCCAGAGCTGGTCGAGGACGTCCGCCGCGTATTCGTGGGGGACGCGCACGCCGCGCCGGGCGATCCGCTCGGTCATGATGCTCTGGCGCATGCACAACGCCGAGACGAAGTAGGACGCGGCGCACGCGCCAAGGAGCGGGAGCAGGCCGAGCGGCTGGAGGGTGGTCTCGAACGCGAAGACGACGGACGCAAGGAGGGCGCGGGACGCGCCGGCGAACATCGCCGCCATGCCGACGAGGGCCGCAATTCGGACGTCGATCCCGGTGAAGGGGAGGGCCTGCGCGCCGGCTTGGCCGAGGAGCAGGCCGCCTGCCCCGCCGATCGTGAAGAGCGGGGCGAGGGTTCCCCCGGAGGTGCCGCTGCCGAGGGAGATCGACCACGAGACGAACTTGAGCGAGCACAGGAACGCCACCGCGCCGACGGTGAGCTTGGCGGAGAGCAGGTCGGTGATGACGTCGTAGCCGACGCCGAGGGTTCGCGGGGCGGCGTAGCCGCAGAGTCCGACGGCGACGCAGCCGATCGCCGGCCACCACATCCAGTGGATGGGGAGCTTCTCGAAGAGGTCCTCGATGCCGTAGACGATGCGCGTGACGGCGACGCTGGCGAGGCCCATGATCGCGCCGATCGCGATATAGACGCCGAGGGCCCAGCCGCTCGGGGGCGCGAGGTCGGGCATGGGGAAGGCGGGCCCGGCGCCCTCGAGGGCGATGCGGGCGCCGGCGGCGGCGGTGGTCGCCAGCGCCACCGGGATCAGCGATCGCGGCCGGAACTCGAAGAGCAGGAGCTCGACCGCGAGGAGCACGGCGGCGACGGGGGAGCCGAAGGTCGCGGCCATGCCCGCGGCGGCGCCGGCGGCGAGCAGGGTCTTCCGCTCCGCCGGCGTCGTGCGGAGGACCTGCCCGATGAGCGAGCCGAGGGCGCCGCCGGTCGCGATGATCGGGCCCTCGGCGCCGAAAGGCCCGCCGGTCCCGATGGATATGGCGGCGGAAAGCGGCTTGAGGAGCGTCAGCCTGGCGGGGATGCGGCTCTCGTGGGTGAGGATGCGCTCCATGGTCTCGGGGATGCCGTGGCCGCGGATCGCCTTGGAGCCGTACCGCGCCATGAGGCCCACCACGATGCCGCCGACGATCGGCACGGCGACGACGCCCGCCCCCAGCGCGTGGTGCGCGGGCGAGCTGTGCTCGACCGAGAGGCGGTGGTGGAACGCGAGGTTGGTGATGAAGGCGATGAGGAGCATGAGCGCGTGGGCGGCGATCGCCGCGACGCCGCCGAGCGCGAGCGCCAGGGCGCAGATGCGGGCGAGGCGCAGGTCCACGCTCGTGGATTCGGTGGGGAGCTGGGCCGCCTCGAGGGTGACGCCGAGCGAGGGCGAGACTGGGAGCCCGCCGGCGGGTGTCGCGAGCGGACGGGTCGGATCGGCCATGTCGGAGCCTTCCGGAATGAGGCGATCAAGAGCGCGAGGAGTGCAGGGTAGGAGGGGGAGCGCCGGGAGCGGGGCTCAATCGAGAGAAACGCCGGTCGCGCGGGCGATCTCGCGCAGGTCTGCGACCACGGGCGCGACGACGGGCACGCCGTCGCGGGCGCGGATCGCCTCCTGCTCGCGCTCGGGGTCTCCCGGGATGATCGGGCCGCTCGTGCCGGGGGCGGGGCGGGTCGCGCGGAAGGTGCGGATGTAGTCGTCGATCTGGCGCTTGAACTCGTCGGGGTCGATGAAGGCGTCGATGCGCATCGCGCCGAAGAAGTGGCCGATGCCCTTGCCGACAGAGCGGGCGGGGGTTTCCTGGCGCAGCGCGAAGGGGGGCGCGAAGGGCCCCCAGTTGGCCCCGCTGAGCACGCAGCAGAGGACATCGACCATCACGGCGAGGCAGTAGCCCTTGTGCCCGCCGCGCTCGCGCTCGGAGCCCAGCGGGAGGATGGCGCCGCCGTCGACCATGTCGTGCGGGTTTGTGGACGGGCGGCCGTCGCGGTCGGCGATCCATCCCTGGGGGACGGTCTCGCCCTTGCGGATCGCGATCTCGACCTTGCCGTAGGCGGCGGCGCAGGTGGCCATGTCGATGACGATGGGGGGCTCCTCCTTCCCGGGGAAGGCGATGGCGATGGGGTTGGTGCCCAGCATGCGCTCGGCTCCCCAGAGCGGGGCGACGAGCTTGGTGGAATTGGTCATGCTCCAGCCGATCTGGTCGCGCCGGAGGGCCTCGATCGCGTAGTAGCCGGCGGCGCCGTAGTGGTTGGTGTTGCAGACGCTGACCCAGCCGGAGCCGGCTTCGCCCGCCTTCTGCATCGCGACGCGGTGAGCGCGGGGGCCCACGACGAGTCCGAGGCCGTTGCCCCCGTCGATGGTCGCGGTGCTGGCGGATTCGCGCAGGGTGGTGAGCCTGGCGATGGGGTTGATGCGCCCGAGCGTGAGCATGTCGTAGTAGGTGCGGAGGCGGGCGACGCCGTGGGAGTCGATGCCGCGGAGATCGGCGAACGCGAGCACGTCCGCGGCCTGGCGTGCGTCCTCCTGGGGCAGGCCGAGGCGTTCGAAGACGCGTGCGCAGAACGCCCTGAGCGATTCGACCGGGAAGGTGGTGTAGGAGACTTCGGCCATGGCTGCTCCGGCGCCCGGACGCGGGCCGGGTCATGGAGGGAGCATACCGGCGACGGTCTCGCCGATCGCGAGGGCGCCGGTGGCGGCCGGGGAGGGGGCGTTGCAGACGTTGATGACGCGCTCGGCGCGGACGATCAGGAAGTCGTCCACGAGGGCGCCGTCGGGCGCAAGGGCCTGAGCGCGGACGCCGGAGGGCGCCGGCTCGAGGTGGTGCTCGCGGATCTCGGGGATGAGGCGCTGGAGGGCGCGGGTGAAGGCGCGCTTGGAGAGCGAGCGGTGGATCTCGCCGAGCCCCATGCGCCAGTGGCGCGCGGCGAGCTTCCAGAACGCCGGGTAGCCGAGGGCGTCGGCGAGGTCGTCGAGGTCGACGTCGGACCAGGTGTAGCCCTCGCGGGCGAGGGCGAGCACGGCGTTGGGCCCGCACTCGACGCCGCCGGCGATCATCCGAGTGAAGTGGACGCCGAGGAACGGGAAGCGGGGATCGGGGACGGGGTAGATGAGATTGCGGCAGAGCTCGCGGGCGTCGGGCGTCAGCTCGTAGTACTCGCCGCGGAACGGGATGATCTTCGCGGGCGGCGGGGCGGTCATGGCGGTGACGCGGTCGGAATGGAGCCCGGCGCAGTTCACGACCGCGGAGGCCGCGAGGTCTCCGGCGGTGGTGCGGACGACTGCGCCCGTGGGGCGCTCGTCGATCGCGAGCACGCGGGTGCGGAGGCGCACCTCGCCGCCGCGGCGCTCGATGAGCTCGCCGAGCCTGGCGCACACCGCGATGAAGTCGATGATGCCGGCCTCGGGGATGCGCAGGGCCGCGATGCCCGCGGCGTGGGGCTCGATGCGGCGGAGGTCGCGGGGCCCGAGGTGCTCGCAGGCGACCCCGTTGTGCCGTGCGCGATCCTGGATGGAGGCGAGCGTGGGGAGCTCGTCGTCGCGCGTCGCGACGATCACCTTGCCGCAGATCTCGAAGGGCAGGCCGTGCTCGCGGCAGAATTGCTCGATGAGCGCCTTGCCGCGGCGGCAGTTGACGGCCTTGAGGGACCTGGGCTTGTAGTAGACGCCGGAGTGGAGGACGCCGGAGTTGCGTCCGGTCTGGTGGGCGGCGAGGCGGTCCTCCTTCTCGACGACGACGACGCGGGCGGCGGGGCGCGCGAGCTGCGCGTGATACGCGGTCGCGAGGCCGACGATGCCGCCGCCGATGACGACGATGGAGTCCGGGGGCATAGGCGATCAGGATAGGGGCGCGGGCGCGGGTGTCGCAGCGCGGGAAGCGCGGAGCGCGGGAGCTTTGCCGGCGGATCGAGGGGGGGCGTGGAGCGCTCTCTCGACGGCCGCGGCCGGGGCGCGCGATGAGATGCGGGCGATGGGATGCGGGCTAGGTGTGGCTGCCGGCGGCCTTGATGCGGCTGACGAGGGTGGCGGACTTGACCTCGACGCCCTTCAGAATGCTGTCGAGCGCGTCGCGGTTGGGGGCGAAGCCGCGCGCGGTCTGGAGGTCGACCCACTCCTTCTCGACGAGATTGGCCAGCGCGATGGTGAAGTTCTGCATGCCGTCTGCGCGGGAGCCGGCGATGATCGCCGGCAGGTCGGAATCCTCTCCCTCGCGGATCTTGTCGCGCACGGCCGGCGAGCTGAGCAGCACCTCGCACGCGGGCACGACCTTGACCTCGAAGCTCTCGACGGCGGGGATGAGCTTCTGCGCGCAGACCGCGCGGAGCGTGTTCGCGAGCGACGAGCGGATGAAGTCGCGCTCGCTGGGCGGGAAGAACTCGAGCATGCGCGCGAGCGACTGCATGGTGTCGGAGGTGTGGAGCGTCGCGAAGACGAGGTGGCCGGTCTCCGCGGCCTGGATGCCGGCGAGCACGGTCTCGGCGTCGCGCATCTCCCCGATGAAGATCACGTCGGGGTCCTGACGGACGGCGTACCGGAGCGCCGTCTTGAAGCTGTCCACGTCGATCCCGACCTCCCGCTGGGAGATCACGGCCTTCTTCGGCGTGAACCGGTACTCGATCGGATCCTCGACGGTGATGATGTTGAGGTCCTCGGTGAGGTTGATCTGCTCGATCATCGCGGCGATCGTGGAGCTCTTGCCGCAGCCGGTCACGCCGCAGATCAGCACCAGGCCGTCGGGGGAGGTCGAGACGATCTTCCCGTAGATCGGGGGGAGATGCAGGTCGGCGTAGCTCGGGATCTCCGCCTTGACGCGGCGCACGGCGGCGTGAATGTGGTTGCCCGAGCGGAAGAGGTCGATGCGGAACCGATCGCCGTCGGGCAGGTGCCACGCGAAGTCGAGGTTGCCCATCTCCTCGAGCCGCGCCTTCTGGAGCGGCGTGAGCACGGGATCGAACAGATGGTCGCACTCCTCCTCGGTCAGCGCCGGCGAATCGATGCGCTTCAGCCGTCCGCCGATCCGGTACACCGGCGGCAGCCCGACCTTGATGTGGAGGTCCGACGCGTCGAGCCGCTTCATGGAGCTGAGAAGACGCTGGATGGTGAGGCCGCCGGAGATCATGAGACCCCCTTTCCGGATCGGGCACTCATGAATTGTACTGCCGAGCCCGCTCTTTCCAAAGAGTTTCGAGAACGGCGCCGCGCGTCGCCGTCGGGCGCGGCGCTTCGCGGGTGGGGCCGGGTCGTGGGCCAGGAGGGAGGACGATGAGGCGTGGGGTGGAGTTGAGCCGCGCTCGCTCGCAGCGGCGATGGCGCCCAGGTCCGTGCGATCAACGGTCGAGCTCTGGGCTACGCTCCGCTCAGCCGAGCGTCAACCTCGGTCTGGAGTGGGGCTTGCATGCTGCTCTCGGTCCGCGATGTCGCCAAGTCTCACGCACTGCGGACGTTGTTCCAGAGGCTGTCGTTCGCGATCGACGAGGGTGACCGCCTGGGGCTCATCGGCCCGAACGGCGCGGGCAAGAGCACGCTGCTGAAGCTCCTTGCCGGGGAAGAGCCGCCGGATGAGGGAGAGATCGTGGCGAGCGGGCGCGTGCGGGTCGCGTATGTGCCGCAGCAGGACGTGTTTACGGAGGAGACCCTCGCCCGGGACGTCGTCGCGGACGCGGCGTTCTCCGTCGTCGGCGGCGTGGGCGTCACCCACGACCGGCACGAGGCGGAGGTCTTAGCGGAGATGACGCTCTCCCGTCTGAGCTTTGACGAGGCCCTGGCCGCCACGAGCGCCGGCGCGCTCTCGGGCGGGTGGCGCAAGCGCCTGGCGATCGCGAGGGCGCTGGCGGCGGCGGGCGGCGAGCCGGAATTGCTGCTGCTCGACGAGCCGACCAACCATCTGGACCTCGGGGGGATCCGGTGGCTCGAGGAGTTTGTCAGGCGGCCGGCGGCGACCGGCCGGCCATTCGCGGCGGTGTTCGTCACGCATGACCGCGTCTTCCTCGAAAATGTCGCCACGCGCGTGATGGAGATCAGCCCGGCCTACCCGCAGGGCGCGTTTATCGTCGAGGGCAACTACAGCGAGTTCGTCCGGCGGCGCGAGGAGTTTCTCGCCGGTCAAGCCAGGGCGGAGCAGGCGATCGCCGGGCAGGTCCGGCGCGACCTGGCGTGGCTCGCGCGGGGACCTCAGGGGCGCGGAACCAAGGCCAAGGGCCGGATCGGCGCCAGCTACGCACGGATCGACGAGCTGGCGGACCTCAGGGCGCGCAACAGCGCGGCGGCCGGGGCGGGGGCGAGGGTCGAATTCGACGCCACCGGCAGGCGGACGCGGAAGCTCATCGCGGCCAAGGGCGTGTCGAAGGGGTTCGGGGGGCGCGTCCTCTTCCGCGACGTGGATGTCGCGCTGGGGGTGGGCGACTGCCTCGGCCTGCTCGGAACCAACGGGAGCGGGAAAACGACGCTGATCCGCGTGCTCACGGGCGAGCTCGCGCCGGATGCCGGGATTGTGGAGCGGAGCGACCCGCCGCCGCGGGTCGTGGTGTTCAGCCAGTACCGGCGCGAGTTCCCGCCGACCACGAGCCTGCGCGAGGCGCTGTGCCCGGTGAGCGATCAGGTGCGCTACCGGGGGCAGGCGATGCACGTGACCGCGTGGTCGCGCCGGTTCCTCTTCCGCGACGAGCAGCTCGATCAGCCGGTGAGCTCTCTGAGCGGCGGCGAGCTGGCGCGGATCCACATCGCGCGGGTGATGGTGGAGGCGGCGGACGTGCTGGTCCTGGACGAGCCCACCAACGACCTCGACATCCCGACGCTCGAGACCCTCGAGGAGGCGATGGAGGACTTCCCCGGGGCGGTAATCCTGGTGACCCACGACCGGGCCATGCTGGGGCGGCTGGCGACCCGGGTGCTCGCGCTCGACGGCGAGGGCGGGGCGAGGGTGTTCGCGAGTCTCGACCAGGCCCTTGCCGAGAGCGATCGGCGCGAGCGGGAGCGGGCGGCGGAGGCGAAGCGCCAGTGCGCCGCGGCCCCGGCCGCCCCGGCGCCGGCCCGGCAAGCGCCGCGCAAGAAGCTGAGCTACATGGAGCAGCGGGAGTATGACGGCATCGAGGCACGGATCGGCGAGGCCGAGGCCAAGGTCGCGGCCGCGGAGGCGCGGCTCAGCGATCCGACGGTCATGGCCGATCGCGCGGCCATGACCCGGGTGTGCGGCGAGCTCGGCGCCGCCCAGGCGGAGGTCGCGGCCCTGTACGCCCGCTGGGCGGAGCTCGAGGCGAGGCTTGCGTGAGGACAGCGGGGTTGGCCGGGTCGCCGGGCCGAATCCGCGCGTGCTTGCGACAGTCCCGCGCGGGGGCCGCCGCCGGGCGACAGCGCAACAAAAACGCCGCAAGCCCACTGGTTCGCGGCGTTTACGTTCAAGTGGAGCGGAGGAGAGTCGAACTCCCGACCTCATCATTGCGAACGATGCGCTCTACCAACTGAGCTACCGCCCCGGGATGCCCTCTCCGGCGTGGCCGGAAGGGCCCAAAGTATACCCCGCCGCTCCGGGTTGGCGAGCGTGGTGCGGGTTGGCGGCGGAGAGTGGCGGGGGCCGGCGGAGCGGGCTCGGCGGAATCGCTCCGGGTGAGGATTGACATTGAGAATGCATTCTCATTAAGATCGTCCGCATGTTCGAGCTGCACGCGGCGATCGGCTTGGTCGGCGGGGGGGCGGGCGGCCTCCGGCGCCGGGTGGGTGTGTTCGCGGCCGCGGGGCTGGTGGCGTTCGGCGCCGGGTGCCAGCGCGCGGAGGCCCCGGACGGGGCGCGGGAACCGGGCCCGATGCGGGTCGTGGTGAGCGTACCGCCGCTGGCCGGGCTCGTGCGGGCGTTGCTGCCGGAAGACGCCGACGTGCGGTCGGTGGTTCAGGCCGGGCAGTCGCCTCACACGTACGAGCCGCGGCCGGAAGACCTGGCGGCACTCGCCCGCGCCGACCTGATCGTGGTCGTCGGGCTAGGCATGGAGTCGATGATCCCGGCGGCGTCGCTCGACACGGCGCGCACGCTGGTGATGGCCGACGCGCTGGGGATCTCCGCGCCCGACGGCGGCGAGCACGGCGCGGGAGGGGATCATGCGCACGAGGGGCACGAACACGGCCACGGCGGGGCCGAGCCGCACCTCTGGCTGGATCCGGTTCTGGTCGAGCGGTTCGTGCCGGCGCTCGGCGAGCGGGTGCGCGGGGCGCTCCAGGACGCCGCGGGCGAAGCGCCCGCCATCGCCGCCCTTGACCAGCGCGAGGCGGACCTGCTCGCGCGGGTGCGTGAGGTGGATCGCCAATACCGGGCGAGGCTCGCCCCGTTCGCGGGCGGAGCGATCATCACGCAGCACGCGGCGTGGTCGCGCCTGGCGGAGCGGTACGGGCTCGGGGTGGCGGGGGTGATCCAGGAGGCCGAGAGCGTGGAGCCCCCGGCGGGCCACATCGCCGAGCTGATCGAGACGGCGGCGGCGCAGCGGGTCGGGGGCATCTTCAGCGAGCCCCAGCTCGACAGAACGATCGCGGGGCGGCTGGGCGAGCAACTGGGCATCCCCGTGGGGATCCTCGACCCCGAGGGCGGGGGCGATTGGAGCGCGATGATGCTGGCGAACCTCGACGAGCTGGTGCGGGTGCTCGGCGGCGGGAGAGGCGGGGGATGACCCGTCTCCCCGAGCCGAGCCCCTCCAACGGCGCGAGCGCGGCGCCTCCCGCCGCGATAGAGCTCGAGCGCGTGAGCTACACCTACGGGGGCGCATCCGCACCGGCGGTGCGCGAGATCACGCTGCGGGTCGAGCCCGGTGAGCGGCTGGGCATTCTCGGCCCCAACGGGGCGGGCAAGACGACACTCGTGCGGATCGCTCTCGGCATGCTGGCTCCTACGAGCGGGAAGGTTCGGCTCTTCGGGGAGCCGCCGGAGGTGGCGCGATCGCGCCGCTGGATCGGGTACGTGGCGCAGCGGAGCGCCGCCGAGCTGGCGTTCCCGCTGAGCGTCAGGCAGGTGGTCGCGATGCCGGCCACGCTGGGGGCTCGGCCCTGGCGAACGCCGGAAGCCGCGCAGCAGGAGGCGGTGGAGCGGGCTCTGCGACTGACGGGGTGCGACGCCTTCGCGGACCGTCCGATCGGCCAGGTCTCTGGCGGGCAGTTTCAGCGGGCGATGATCGCAAGAGCGCTGGCGGCCGAGCCTCGCCTGCTGGTGCTCGACGAGCCCACGGTGGGGATCGACGTCGCGGGCCAGCAGCGGTTCGCGGAGATGCTCACGCACGTGCAGCAGGAACTCGGCGTGACGGTGGTGGTCGTGACCCACGATCTGCGGACGATCGCCGCGGGCTGTGACCGGGTGGCGTGCCTGCACCGCTCGCTCCACGCCCACGTCTCGCCGGAGGGGCTGACTCCCGGGGTGCTGGCGGAGGTCTTCCGCCACGAGGTGTCGGGGATCTTCGGCGACGTGCACGTGGAGGCGCACCCGGCGGCCGAGTGCCCGGACCCCACGCATTCGCACGAGCGCCCGCACGCGCACGGAGAGGGCTGTGCGCACGATTGAGTACCTTTTCCAGCGTCCGGACATGATGGCCCTGTTCTGGCCGGCGGTGGTCGTGGGGCTGCTGATCGCGGTGCTGTGCTCGGTGCTCAGCGTGCTGGTCGTGCTGAAGCGGATGTCGTTCATCGGACAGGGCGTGAGCCACGCCGCGTTCGGTGGCGTCGGGCTGGCGATGGCGCTGGGGCTCGGCGGCGGGGGGGCGGGGCACTTGTCGGTGATGGCGGTGGTTGCGGTCGCGTGCGTGGGGTCGGCGCTGGGGATCGCGTATCTCTCCGACCGCAAGGGCGTGAACGCGGACACGGC
>DASRXL010000108.1:0-11679 GCA_035654175.1 Phycisphaerales bacterium | reverse complement strand
CTCGGCCAGGAGCCACGCGACACGGGTGTGGATGCGCGAGGGGGCGTTGACGAACACCCGGTTGCCCGCCGCGGAGATGGTGGCGAAGCCGCCGTTCGCCTGCCAGACGTCCGGCTCGACGAGCGTGATCACGAGCTGGATCAGGGCCTCGGACTCGGTGCTCTGGTAGAGGGGTGAATCCGCGCCGAGCAGGTCCGCGGCGTCGTAGCTGACCAGCTCGACCTCGCGCTGGTCGAAGAACTCGCGGGTGGCGATCTCCATGAGGCCGTTCTCGACGCGGTAATCGAGGCGGGAGACGCCGTCGAGGCCGAGCGTGTCGGAGATCATGCCGAGGGCCTTCTCCACGGTCTGATCGGCGAGGGGCATGTCGTCGAGCACGGCGTCGCGGGCGGCCCCGAGCTGCTCCAGCTCGCTCCAGTAGACATAGACGCGCGACTCGGAAGAGTTTCCGAAATGCGGCAGCACCGCGTCGAGGCGCTCGCTCTGGACGTTGTCGGTCAGGACGTAGCGATCAAGCTGACCGGTGAGCTGCATCGCGCGGCCCAAGCGGTCGGGGAGCGTCCGCTGGAGCAAGGGCGGCAGAGCGGTCCCTTGCGCGGGCTGCGCCGGGGCGACCGGCGCCGGCGGCGCCTGCCCGGTTTGCCGCAGGGCGACGGTGCTCAGGCCGAGGGCGCTGACGACGGCGGTGACGAGGATCGAGTTCATCATGAGCCTCCCCTTGGGTATGCGGTGGGCGTCGCGGTATCGGTGGGCGAGCAGGGCGAGGTCGCCCAGCTCGGCGATGGCCTTGTGGACGGCGTCGGGCTCGTCGTGCCCGGCAAGCATGAGGTCGCGGGCGCGGTCGCGCAGGTGGGCGTCGAGCTCGTCGCGGAGCTCAGCCGTCTGGCGGGGCGGCAGCCGGGTGAGCCGGAGCAGGCGGTCAAGCCAGGCCCCGATCGCGTCGGAGGTGTCCGGCGGCGGGGCGGCAGGGGGGCACGGACGGGCGGACGCTGCCGGGCTCATGCCGCTCCCTCCCTCTCGGGCTCCTCCGGCGGGAGAAACGCCGCGATCAGGCGCAGGTGCTCGCGCTGGACCTGGGCGTGCTGGTCGAGACGGCGGCGGCCTTTGGCTGAGAGGCGGTACCACTTGCGCCGGCGGCCCTCGGACCCCTCTTGGGCCCGGTCGGAGCGCACCGCGTCCCAGGTTGCGGTGACGAGGCCGGCGGTCTCGAGCTTCTTCAGAAGGGGGTAGAGGACGCCGGGCGTCAGGCGGAGGCGGTCGTCGGACCTGGCGGCGACCCGCTTGGCGATCGCGTAGCCGTAGAGGGAATCGTCGGCCAGCACCGAAAGGACGACGAGCTCTGACAGGGCCTGGTCGGGGCGTCGCATAGAGATCTCCGGCCCAAATATATCGTGTCACAATATATCTGTCAAGAGGGTATCCGGGCGCTGCCGGCTGCAACTCGGACAAAGCGGGCCGGTACGCTGAGCGGGCAGGCCGGGCGGGGAATCCCGGCGAGCAACATCTGATGTGGGGCGGGAGGTGAGAACGTGAACAAGAGAGTCTTTGCCGCGGCGGCGGCGGGCCTGGCGATCTCGGCGAGCGGCGCGGCGGCGCAGCTGCAGCTCCGCGCCCGGTCGTACGTGTTCCTGCTCCAGGACACGCGGGACGGGGTGTACTACCTGCGCGCGTTCGATGACAGCGGCGTCCTGTATTCCGAGGTGGCTCTGGATTCCGGGCGGCTGCCCACATACACCGGCTTTGCGGTGCTGGACGGGAGGGCGTTCGCGACGACCTACGACTTCCGGACGGTGGTGGAGTTCGACCCGCTCACCGGGGAGCAGATCGCGAGCTTCTCCGCGGATCCCGGGGAGATCGTCATCGGGCTGGATTCCGACCAGACGAGCCTGTTCGTCAACGGCTTCACCGACTGGACGGCCGTGTATTCGCCGGACGGCCAGCTCCTCGACACGCTGCCGAAGCCCGACAGCTTCACCGGTGGCGGGCTGCTCTCCGTGCACGGGAGCTCGCTCTTTTATTACGACGAGCAGTTCGACACAGTGGTTGAGGCCGATGCCGCGGGGAACGTGCTCGACACCATCGCCGTGTCGGGCTTCATGGCGATCCCGGACGGGTTCGATTACGACCCGTCGGCCGACGAGTTTCTCTTCAGCGGGCACGGCGTCCTGTGGCGGTTCAACAGGCAGGGTCAGATGGTTTCGGAGATCACCCTGGACGGGTTCGGGCCTTCGTTCCACAACGGCTTCGAGTACTTCCCCGAATCCATCCCGGCTCCGGCGACCCTGCTGACGCCCCTCGCGTCGGCGGGGGCCCTCTGCCTGCGGCGGCGGAGAAACGGCTCATCCGGTTGAAGGCAGGGCACGGGCCGGGCGTATACTCCGGCCATGCTCGCCGACGGAACCACGACCACCGCGACCACCACCAGCAAGACCCCGCCACCGGCCGGGAGGTGATCGCCGCGCGAGCGAAGGAATGATCACCGACCCGGCCCCGAGCCGGGTTTTTTGTTGCCCGCACTTGGCGGGCCCGACGAGTACCCTTGCCGCAAGCACCCGAGTTGGGAGAAGCCCGATGAGCCCCGCAGCCGCGTCCAGCACGATCCGCGTCACGCTCCCTGACGGCTCCGTGAAGGAGTTCGGGGGTCGGGTGACCGCGTACGAGGTGGCGGAGTCGATCGGCTCGCGCCTGGCGAGGGCGGCGGTGGGGGCGAAGATCGACGGCGAGCTGGCGGACCTCTCCGCGCCGATCTCGCGCGACTGCACCCTCTCGATCGTGACCGAGAAGACCCGGGATGGGAAAGCCGACCCCGACGCGCTGTACCTGCTGCGTCACTCCGCGGCCCACGTGATGGCGGAGGCGATCCAGCGCGTGGCCCCCGGGGCGCAGCTGGTCTACGGCCCGCCGCTGGACACGGGGTTCTACTACGACATCCGCTTTCCCGACGACCGGCCGCTGAAGGAGGGGGACTTCGGGGCGATCGAGGCGGAGATGGCCAAGATCGTGAACGAGGACCGGCGGTTCACCCGGTATGAGCTGCCGGCGGCGAAGGGCCTGGAGAAGCTGCGGGCCGAGGGGAGCAAGTACAAGCTGGACAACGCCGAGCGGGCCATCGAAGCGACGGAGCGACGGAGCGACGGCGCGATGAAGGGAAGCGTCGCGTTGTCGTGGTATGCAACGGGCGAGCCCGGGAAGAATTGGGAGGATCTTTGCCGCGGGCCGCACGTGCCGAGCACGGGAAGGATCGGCGGCTTCAAGGTGATGAGCCTCGCGTCGAGCTATTGGCACGGCGACGAGAAGTCCGACCGGCTGACGCGCGTCTACGGGACGGCTTTCTTCAGTAAGAAAGAGCTCGACGAGTATCTGGAGCGCCTGGAGCAGGCCAAGGCTCGGGACCACCGGGTGATCGGCAAGCAGCTGCGGCTCTTCCACATCGACGAGACGGTGGGGCAGGGGCTGATCCTCTGGACGCCCAACGGGGCGATCGTGCGCAAGGAGCTGCAGAACTTCATCAGCGGGGAGCTGAGGAAGCAGGGGTATCTGGAGGTGTTCACGCCCAACATCGGGCGGCTCGAGCTATTCCGCACGAGCGGGCACTTCCCGTACTACGCCGACAGCCAGTACCCGCCGGTGATCGAGCGCGAGTCGCTCGCGGCGTTGGCGGGCGAGGGGTGCAGCTGCGCCCAGCTCTCGAACAAGCTCGCGGCGGGGGACATCGACGGCTACCTGCTCAAGCCGATGAACTGCCCCTTCCATATCAAGATCTTCGACAGCCAGCCGCACAGCTACAGGGACATGCCGGTGCGCCTGGCCGAGTTCGGCACGGTGTACCGCTGGGAGCAGTCGGGCGAACTGAACGGGATGACGCGCGTCCGCGGCTTCACGCAGGACGACGCCCACCTCTTCTGCACGCCCGAGCAGGTGCAGGCCGAGCTCTTGGGCTGCCTGTCGCTGGTGAAGACCATCTTCGCCACGCTGGGGATGAAGGAATACCGCGTGCGCGTCGGCCTGCGCGACCCCGACTCGGGGAAGTACGTCGGGCGCGCGGAGAACTGGGACAAGGCGGAGGCGGCCTGCCGCGAGGCGGCCAAGACGCTGGGCGTGCCCTTCAGCGAGGAGCCGGGCGAGGCGGCGTTCTACGGGCCGAAGATCGACTTCGTCGTCAAGGACGTGATCGGGCGCGAGTGGCAGCTCGGCACGGTGCAGGTGGACTACAACCTTCCCGAGCGGTTCGACCTCTCCTATATCGGCGCGGACAACAAGCCGCACCGTCCGGTGATGATCCACCGCGCGCCGTTCGGGAGCATGGAGCGGTTCTGCGGCGTCTTGATCGAGCACTTCGCCGGGGCATTCCCGACGTGGCTGAGCCCAGAGCAGGTGCGGGTGCTGCCGATCAGCGAGAAGACGAACGAGTACGCCGAGCGGGTGGCGGCGCAGCTCAGGGCCGCGGGCGTGCGCGCGAGCGTGGATCTCGGCAACGAGCGCGTGCAGGCGAAGATCAAGCACGCGGCGGAGGAGAAGGCGCCGTACATGGCGGTCGTCGGGCCGCGGGACGAAGAGGGCGGGAACGTGTCGGTGCGGGCCCGCGGCGTGCAGCACGACCTGGGTGCGATGCCGCTGGACCAGTTCGTGCAGGGGGTGCAGCGCGAGGCGTCGGAACGGCTGGCGTGGGGCGAGGAGGGCACGGTCGTGAAGGCGATGCAGGGCTGAATGGGCGCGGGCGTCACGCACGAGCTGTCCCCCAGCCTGGCGACGCTGCACGGGCGGTTCTCTCGCGACCTGCCGCCGGCGCTCTTCGTCGAGCCCGGCGACGTGGTCCGGATGCACACGCTCGACGTGACGTGGGGGCTGGAGAATCACCGCGGGATAGGTCTCGAGCGCCCCCGGATGCACCGCCCGGCGGGCGAGGAGCGCTACGACGGACCGGCGCTGCTCGGGCCGATCGCGGTGCGCGGGGCGCGCCCGGGGATGGTGCTGCGCATCGACATACTCGAAGCGGCGCTCGGCCCGTGGGGGTGGACATATGCCGGGGGGCCTGGGGCGCTCAACGGCGCCGTCAACCGCGCGCTGGGGATCGCCGATGCGCCGCCCGCGATGCTGCTCTGGGAGATCGACCGCGGGCGCGGCGTCGCGACCGACGCGCAGGGGCGGCGCGTGCGCGTGCGGGCCTTTCCCGGCACGATCGGAGTTGCCCCGGGAGAGCCGGGGCTGCACTCCGGCTGGCATCCGCGCCGGACCGGCGGCAACATGGACTGCCGCGAACTGGGCGCGGGCTCGACGCTCTACCTTCCGGTCGAGGCCGAGGGCGCGCTGCTCTCGGCGGGAGATGGACACGCGGCCCAGGGCGACGGCGAGGCGGGCGGCACGGCGATCGAGTGCAGGCTCGAGCCGCTGACCCTGCGCCTCTGGCTCGAGGACGGCCCGCCGATCTCCGGGCCGCGGGTTCGCACGGCGGACTCGTGGGTGACGCTGGGCTTCGGCCCGACGCTGGAGGAGGCGGCGCACATGGCGCTCGGCGGGGCGATCGACCTGCTCTGCTCCCGCCTGGGCGTGGACCGGGTGACGGCGGCGGCGCTGGCGGGCGTGGTCGTGGACCTGCGCATCACGCAGATGGTCAACGGCACGGTGGGCGTGCACGCGGTGCTCGCGGACGCGGCGCTCGCCTGAAGCCTAGACCGCGAGCCCGAGGGCATCGGCGAGGGCGACGGCGAACAGGACCGCGCCGGCGATCTTGATGAGCGCCATCACTATGCCCGTCCATATCGCGTCGAGGAGATCGATCTCAAAGAGATCCATGAGGACGGCCCAGAAGACGATGAGCCCCGGGGTGATCGAGAGGAAGCCGAAGGGGATGACCGCGTCAACGCCGTTGCCGAGGCCGAGCGCGCCCGCGAGGCGCACCAGGTTGAGCAACGGGGTGCCGAGGTCACCGAGAAAGGTCTTCTGGCATAGCCAGAGGCCGATCCACATCAGCGGGAGCTGAACCGCGAGCAGGATCGCGTAGCCGACGAACCCCATCGGCTCGCCCTGAACCGCCAGCGCGATTGCGACGATCGCGAAGCCGATCCCGAACCAGACGGCCGGCTTGAGGTACTCCTCTGAGAGGACCTGGGCCTTCATGCCCTCGTCGAGGCGGACCTTTTTTGAGGAGACGCGCGTGCCGCACTCGGGGCAGACCGGCTCGCGCAGGCCCTTGAGGTCGTAGCCGCACGCGGCGCAGAAGTGGCCGCGCTTGCCCTTGCGCGTGGACTTCTCGACGAGCGTCGAGGTCTGCACTCCTTTCGCGCCGTCGTAGCCGCAGGAGACGCAGATGCGCGCGCCGGGCGCCATCGAGCGCATGCACACCGGGCATGGACGCGTCGGCTCGACGGCCCCGGCCATCTCGACGGGGACGGGGCTCGCGCCGGGGTCGATCTCGTAGGGGTCGGCCTCGATCTCGGGCGGCAGGGTGAGCGGCTCCCGGGCCGGAGGGGCGGCCACACGCGCCCCCGCCGCCCTGCCCTCGGCGCACGACCTGCAGAAGTACCGACCGCTGGCGTCCTTCACGCGCGGCCGGGCGGCGCAGTTCTCGCCGCAGATGCCGCAGATCTTGCCTTCCATGAGGGATCCCCCTGTGAGAGCCCGCAGTCTACCGCGCGCGCCCATGCCGGCCAAGCCCCCTCACAGCGACATGAGGACGGCGATGATGGCGACGATCGCGCCGATCTTCACGGCGCCCGTGAGGATGATGACCAGGAGCGACTCGGACCAATCCGTGTCGAAGGCGTCCGAGAACAGGCCGACGTAGCAGGCCAGCGAGATCGCCCAGGGCAGGATCACCACCGGCAGCAGGCCGGCGACGGCCGCGATCAGGTCCACGAGCGCGTAGATGCCGGCGAGGCGCAGGAGGTTGAGCAGGGGCGTGCCAAGGTCGCCGAGGAACGTGAAGCACGCCCAGAGCACGCCGTAGCCGACGAGCACCTGCACGACCAGGGCGACGGGGTAGACGGCCAGACCGAGCGGGCCGGCCCTGATCGCGCTCGCGGCGAGCATGCCGGTGAGGCCGACGGCGAGCCAGACCGCGGGCTTGGTCCACTCGCGCCGGATGACCTCGCGCTCGAGCTCTGCGTGGAAGTCGTCCTTGAAGAGCAGACTCCCCGGCGTGCCGCACTCGGGGCAGACCGGCTTCGGCCCGTGCAGCCCCGCGAGGCTGTAGCCGCACTCGCGGCAGCGGGGGCCCTCCGCGCTGCGCTGACCCTGCTTGCGTGCGGCCTTGCGGTAGACGCGCGACGAGGCGGGGCCGACGGCCTCGTCGAAGCCGCAGTACGTGCACACCTGCGCCCCCGGCGCGTGCTGGTGGGCGCAGATTGGGCAGGTCTCCGGCTCGGGCGGCGGCTCGGGGGCGGCGAGCTCGTAGGGGACGGCCGCGCGGGCGAGAGTGGCGTCTGAGGGGTCGGCGGAAACGGCGCCGAGCGCGGCCGCGTGCAGCGAGCAGGCCTTGCAGTAGTAGCGTCCGTGCCTGTCCCGCACGCGTGGGCGGTCGGAGCAGTCCTCGCCGCAGATGCCGCAGGTCTTTCCCATGCGTGATCCCGGCTCAAGTTACGCGCTGGGGATCGGGGATGCAAGCGGGAGCGCGGGAACGGCCGCTTACCGCTCGCCGTCGGCGAGGTCGAGGAGGCGGCGGAGCGTGTCGAAGGCCTGCATCGGGGTCATTGCGTCGAGCTTGAGCTCGCGGAGCTGGATGAGCGCGGGGTGCTCGAGATACTCCGTAAAGAGCGAGAGCTGCCCTCCGGCGGGCTCGGGGCGGCGGGCAGGCGGGGGGATGGCCGGATGGTCGCGGCGCTCGCCCTCGCGCTGCACGCTCAGCGAGCCGAGCACCTCGCGGGCGCGCTCGAGCACGCCGCGGGGGAGGCCGGCGAGTTTGGCCACGTGCAGGCCGTAGGACTGATCCGCCCGGCCGGGCACGATGCGGTGCATGAAGACGATTTCGTGGTGACCGTCGGCGGTGGTCCACTCGCGGACCGCGACCTGGAGGTTGGCCACGCGCCCGGGGAGCTGCTCCTCCAGCTCGGTCAGCTCGTGGTAGTGGGTGGCGAAGAGGGTGCGGGGGGAGGAAGGCATCAAGGCATCGAGGCACTCAGGCATCCAGGAATGGTCGCCGGCTTCGCCGTTCTCCCTTGATGCCTCGGTGCCTGGCTGCCTTGATGCCTCCCCGGCCAGATGCTCAGCGATCGCCCATGCGAGGCTCAGACCGTCGAGCGTGCTGGTGCCGCGCCCGATCTCGTCGAGGATTACGAGCGAGCGCGCGGTGGCGTGATTCAGGATGTTCGCCGTCTCGGTCATCTCGACCATGAACGTGGACTGGCCGCGGTGCAACGCGTCGTCGGCGCCGACTCGGGTGAAGATGCGGTCGCAGAGGCCGATGGTGGCGCGGTCGGCGGGGAGAAAGCTGCCGGTGTGGGCCAGCAGCGTGAGCAGGGCCACCTGGCGGATGAACGTGCTCTTGCCGGCCATGTTCGGCCCGGTGAGGAGCGCCAGGGGCGGTCGGTCCGAGCCGTCGGTCGCGGCGGCCTTGCCGAGCTCGACGTCGTTGGGCACGAAGTCGGAGCCGAGCAGCTCGTCGAGCACGGGGTGACGGCCGTTGTGGATCGTGAGGGTGCGGCCCTCGACGATTTCCGGCCGCCGCCAGGCACGGTGCGCCGCCTTGTCGGCGAAGGCGAGGAGCGCGTCGAGCTCGGCGATCAAGTCGGCGAACGCGGTGATCGGCGCCAGCAGCGCCGCCGCGGCGTCGCAGAGCCCGCGGAAGAGCGCCTGCTCTCGCGCGACTGCGCGGGCCTCGGCGGTCGTCACCTTCTCCTCGAACTCCTTGAGCTCGGGGGTGATGTAGCGCTCGGCGTTGCGCAGGGTCTGCTTGCGCGTGAGCCCAGCGGCCTCGATCGCGCGGCCGAGGTCGCGGACTTGCGTCTGCGTGAGCTCGATGTAGTAGCCGAAGACGGAGTTGTACCCGACCTTGCACCCGGGGAGGCGGTGCTCCTCGACCAGCCGCGCCTGGTAGGCCGCGAGCCAGGCGCCCGCGTCGCGCTGGAGCAGGCGGGCCTCGTCGAGCTCGGCGTCCACGCCGTCGCGGAAGAGTCCTCCCTCGCGCAGGTGGGCCGGGGCCACCTCCACGCAGCGGGCGAGCACGTCCGCGGCAAAGGGCCCGAGCGCCCCGCGCACCTCGGCGAGCCGGGCCGCGTGCTCGGCGAATGCTCGCGCGGGGGCGATCACCTCGACGACCTTGGCGAGGGCGCCGAGCGACCGCCCCAGGGCGCACAGGTCGCGCGGCGTGGCGCGGGCGAGGGCGATTCGCCCCGCGATGCGGGCAACGTCCTGCACGCAGTCGAGCGCCTGCCCCAGCTCGGCCGCCGACCGCCGGTCCTCACAGAGGGCGGCGACGCAGCGCTGGCGGGCCTCGATGGGCGCCGCCGCGCCGAGAGGAGCGCAGAGCCAATCGCGGAGCAGCCGGCGGCCCATGGCTGTGCGGCAGGCGCCGGCGCCGGCGCGGGCCCGCAGAAAGACGCCGAGGAGCGAGCCCTCGGGGTCAGCGCCCCCCGTCGGACGGATCGTCCGTTCGACCTCCAGGGCGCGGAGGCTGATCGAGTCGACGACGCAGAGCCCCTCGTCGGTCTCACGCCGGGGCGAGCGGAGGTGGGCGAGCGTGGCGGCGCGGGAGTCGGGCCGGGCGTCGCGGCTCTCGCCGTCCATCGGCGTCTGGGTTTCCTTGAGGTATCGCAGCACCGCGCCCGCGGCGGGGATCGCCGGGTCGTCCTCGGAGAGGCCGAAGCCGTCGAGCGTGCGGACGCCGAACGTGGTCGTGATCGCCTCGAGCGCTTCCTCGGGCCTGAAATGCCAGGCGGGGCGCGGGGTGCCGGGAATGCCCAGGGCGTCGAGGGCGACGCGCACACGGTCCGGCGGCTTGTCGGCGTGTATCTCCGGGTAGAGCAGCTCACGCACGCCGCGGCGCACGAGCTCGTCACCGACGCGGTCGGGCGCGACGTCGAGCACGACAAATGAGCCGGTCGAAGCCTCGGTGACGGCGAGCCCGGCGCGCATGCCGCGGGGCGTGTCGACGAACGCCACGGCCGCGAGGCGGTTCGGAGCCGCGTCGTCGAGCAGCGAGTCGTCCACGAGCGTGCCGCTGGTGACCACGCGGGTGACGGCCCGATCGACGACCCCCTTGGCGTCCTTGGGGTCCTGGATCTGGTCGGCCACGGCGACCCGGAGGCCCGCGGCGAGGGCCTTGCGCAGGTAGGTCTCCAGCTGGTGGTAGGGCATGCCCGCCATCGGGACGCCCTCGGTCCGCTGCGTGAGCGTCAGGCCGAGTGTCTTCGAGACCAGCACGGCGTCCTCGTAGAAGAGCTCGTAGAAGTCGCCCATGCGGAAGAAGAGCACGCACCCGGGGTGCCGCTCCTTGAAGCGGTGGTACTGCTGCATGGCGGGGCTGAGCTTGGCCACGGGAGAAGGGTACAGAGGTTGACGCATGAAGGGGGAGCGACGGAAACGGGCGCCGGCTCGTGGCGGGCTGCTACGTCGGCGGTCCCCTTCGCGAGCGCCGGGGCTGGCGAGCACACCGGGCGAGGGCCCGGGAGAGTGACGTCTCTTGCGGGCCCGCGGGTGCGGGGGCGAGCGCACCGGCCGGAGACGGGCGGGCTGGCCGGGCTCGGATCACTCGTCACTGTTCCGCCTTCATCCTTCTGCCGTTGCCGGCCTCTCAATGCCCGCCGCCCGGCACGAACGTCATGACGATCGAGACGGCGATCAGGACGACGATGATGATCTCGAGGATCTCCATGCGCCGCCCGGTCTCGTGCTGGGAGAGCTTCTGGTAGATGCTCTCGGCGGTGTCGAGCTTGCGGAGGATCGCGGCGTCCCACTCGGAGAGGTGGACGCGCGACGCGGCCAGGTTGTACACGCGCGCGAGGAACTGGTCGCCGACCAGCTTGATGGCGTTGTTGACGCTCTCGAAGAGCATCGCGGCGTCCATCTGCGTGACGGCGATGCTGCGCAGCCCCACCCGCCCGGGCGCCTTGGGCCACAGGGACCGCCTGGCGCGGCGCTGGAGCAGCGCGTACGCCTTCTCGAGCAGTTCGTCGAGCGTGCGATCGAGCAGACGCATCTCGGCGAGCTCCACGTTGACGTGCTCGAGCACCGTGAGCACGTCGGCGGGCTCGTCGTCGAAGACGATCGCGCTCGCCCAGCTCGCCAGCACCGCGTCGCTCCCGCCGAAGCTCACGCGGCTGTCCACCAGGTCGCGGGCCTGCTGCGCCGAGATCGGCCCGGTCTCAGCGCTCAGGATCTGCGCGAGCTCCTGGGCGTGCGCGGTGACGAGGTCGTCGATGGAGCCGCCGCCGTGCCAGCGCTCGACCGAGAAGACCACGTAATCCTCGACCAGCGGCGCGACGGCGTGCTGGCCGATGGCCGCGGCGATCGCCCGGCAGATCTCCTCGACCCGGCGGCGCGAATCGTCGAGCAGGGACCAGTTCTCGTAGAGGGAGTCGCTCAGGCGCGGGAGGGCGTCGAGCGCGTCGTCGACCGGGATGCGGTAGCGGATGGAGATACCCCCGAAGTCGAACACGGTGCACTCGATCGCCGGGTCGGTCTCCCAGCGGCCGACGGGCACGGCGCCGGGCTTGAGGGTGATGCGCAGCGGCGGGGGCTCGTAGG
>DASRXL010000107.1:0-2615 GCA_035654175.1 Phycisphaerales bacterium | reverse complement strand
TGTGCTGGGGTGGTCCGCCCCCTGCGCCTCGCGCCGGTGCTGCGCCGAGGCCTGGAGCAGGGCGTCGGCCTCGTCGAACCGGCCGAGGATCGACAGGCACTCGCCGTACGCCATCTCGACCGAGGAGAGCTGGATCGCGTTGACGTTCTCCCAGTTGCGCACGATATCGAGCGAGGCGCGCAGGATGGGCTCGGCCTCCGCGGCCCGGCCGGCGAGCGCCAGGCACCACGCGTACGCGCACTCGGACTGCGCGACCTGCGGGTTGTCCTCGCCGAAGGCCTCGCGCACACCCCGGGCCGCACGCTCAAGGTCGGGCAGCGCCTCCTCGTACCGCCCGAGATGGCGCCGGGTCGAGGCCAGGCTCTGGATGCTGTAGAGCGTGTAGATTGAGGCCGGGCCGAGCGCAGCCTCGCGCAGCTCGCGCGCGCGCAGGAAGAGGCCCTCGGCCTCGGTCCAGCGGCCCTGGTCGAAGCGCATGGCCGCGAGGTTCCCGAGGATGCTCGCCTCGTCGGTGTCCAGACCGATCCGCCGGCAGAGCTCGAGCGCCTCCGAGAAGAGCGCCTCGGCCTCGCCGAAATCTCCGAGCTCGTGCCGGAGCGAGGCGAGATTCTGGAGCGCGCCGGGCAGGCGCTCGTACATCGCGCCGCCGGCGGCCCGGGCGATCCGCAGCGCCTCGCGGTACGCCCGCTCGGCGCCGGCGAAATCGCTCATCCGGCGCAGGAGCGTGCCGTAGTTGCCGTACAAGCGCGCGAGGATGACGTGGTCGGGGCCGTAGAACCTGGCGTACGACTCGAGCAGCTGGTCGTACAGCCGCTTGGCCTCGTCGAACCTGTAGCGCCGGGACTCGTACACCGCGAGGTTGTTGAGCGTCGTCATGTAGTCCGGGTGCAGCGGCCCGAGCGTGCGCCGGCGTACCCGCTCGACCTCCGCCAGCATCTCCGCGGCCGCGTCGAGGTCCCCCCGCGTCGCGATATGGTCGGCGAGATTGTTCATCGCCGTCATCCGCTCCTCGGCGTCCGGGGAGAGATAGGTCTCCGCCACCCCGAGCGACTCCCGCCAGATCGACGCGGCCTCGTCGTAGCGGCCCTGCGTGTCGAGGGCGAGGCCGAGCATCGTCAGCATCGTCGAGTGCCCCTCGCGGTCCGAGGCGAGGATCTCCTCGGGCACCGCCAGGGCCTTGCGGACCAGTTCCTCGCCCCTGACCGGGTTGCCCCGGTGGATCTCCAGCCACGCGAGCGACGTGTAGGCCGACGACACCGGCGTGGAGGGCTCGGGCGCGAAGCGCTGCGCCGCGTCGAGGCTCAGCAGCAGCTGCTCCTCGGCCGCCTCGAAGTCGCCCAGCAGCAGCAGCGTGTCCCCGATAGTCTTGAACACGTCCGCCGCGACCGCCGGGGCGTCGGCCAGCTCGGTGCGCGCGCGCACCGCCGCCCGCGTCACCACCTGGCGCACGGTCAGGTCGAGCCCGCCCCCGATACCCTCGTTGGGCGTGCTCGAGCCGGTCAGGATGCTCTGCAGGAAGTTCTTGGCCGCGCTGGCCTTCTCCGCTTCGAGCCGCGCCTCGGTCGCCGCCGCGGTCGCCGTCTCCGCGGCGTGCCGCGCGATCCGCTCCTGGTGCATCGCCCGCACCATCCCGAGGGAGGTGCCGACCACGCCGCCGGCGAGCGCCACGATCACCGCCGCCACGCCGATCACCACCGCCTTGTTCCGGCGCGCGAACTTCCGCAGCTGGTACAGCGTGCTCGGCGGGCGGGCGATGATCGGCTCCTCGTTGAGGAACCTCCGGATGTCGGCGCCGAGCTCCGAGGCCGACTGGTACCGGCGCTGCGGGTCCTTGTCCATCGCCTTGCGCACGATGGTGTCCACGTCGCCGCGCAGCGACCGGTCGATCGTCGAGAGGCTCGCGGGCTCCTCCTCGCGGATCGCGCGCGCCGCCTCCGTGATGGCGCGGTCGCTGACCTCCAGCGGCAGCCGGAGCGCGAGCAGCTCGTAGAGAATCACGCCGAGCGCGTACACGTCGCTCCGCGCGTCCACCGCCGCCACGTCGCCCGCGACCTGCTCGGGGCTCATGTAGGCGAGCGTCCCGATCATCTGCCCCGTCGCGGTGTGGGCGCCCGTCGCCGCGGGATCCGCCACCCGCGCCACGCCGAAATCCAGCACCTTCGGGCGCCCCTCGCGCGTCACAAGGATGTTCCCCGGCTTGAGATCGCGGTGGATCACGCCCCGCTGGTGCGCGTGCTGCACCGCGTCCGCGACCTCTGCCACCAGCGCCAGACGCGGCCTGACGCCCAGGCCCGCGGTGCGGGCGTGCTCCGTGAGCGGCACGCCCTCCACCAGCTCCATCGCGAAATACGGCTGATCGACGGCCCCCACCCGCGCCGCCCCCGCCTCGTACACCTGCGCGATCCCCGGGTGCTGCAGGCGCGCGAGCGCCTCGGTCTCCAGCTCGAAGCGACGGCGCATCGCCGCCGACGCCAGCCCCGAGCGCAGCACCTTGAGCGCCACCCGCCTGCGCGGCCGGCCGCCCTCGGCGAGGTACACCATCCCCATGCCGAGGGCGGCCGGCCGCGCAGGCGGGTGGCGCTCAAGGTGCTGCGCTCGGGGCTGGCGTCGGCGGC
>DASRXL010000106.1:0-14393 GCA_035654175.1 Phycisphaerales bacterium | reverse complement strand
CAACCAGGGCCTCACCATCGCCCGGTGGGGGTCCGTCCGGCGCTCGGACGACCCGGGCACCGGGACGACGCACGGCGTGCTGCCCGCGTACTGCCTGGAGTCCAAGTCGCAGACCGGTGGGGCCGCCAACCGCATCACCCGCGACCTCTCCCGCCCCGACAACCTGCACATCCGCGATTTCCGCCCCGAGCAGGGCTACGACACGCTGGAGGAGGCGATCACCGAGCAGTCCAACACCGACAACGAGATCGTGCCCACGATCGTGCAGGAGCCGAAGGACAAGTCCGGGCTGGAGATCGAAGCGAACCTCGCCGGCGTGCCCTACGAGGGTGACGCGAACAACGTGCCGCTCTCCATCGAGACGCACCTTTCGGAGATCACGACCGCGCGGGTCGCCGACATGCTCCTCCCCCTGGGCATCGGCCCGCAGCACGCGCCGAGCTATCTCGACGAGGACGACGCGTGGACCACGCTCAGCGAGGCCCTGGCGATCGCGCTCTATTACGAGAACCCGACCGTGGGCGTGTACGCCGGCGCGTTCGTGCCGCCCCCGACCCTCGGCCAGACCGAGGTGCTCCTCGACCGCGGATCGCTGCAGTACGACAAGTTCGTTCCCTTCTACGACACCGGGGCCGACGGGATGTTCAATCCGGACGACCGGCGCTGGGGCCTGGGCGTCCCGCTCGCCGCGGGCCTGATCGATGCCTTCACCTCCCTGCCGCGCGAGTTCGGCTCGCTCCGCTCGCCGACGCACGGCCAGGTCAACGTGAACACGGTCTCGCGCGAAGCGGCGCGTTCGCTGCCCGGGTTTAGCCCACCCCCCAATACCGGCTCCGACGGCACGGCCGACTGGTGGTGGAGCACCCCGATGCACAACTGGAATTCCGATATCGCCACCACGCTCGTCGCCTACCGCGACCGGCTGGCGATCCACCCGCGCGACGTGACCGGCGGCGAGCCAGTTACTTCCCTGCTCAATTTCCGGGACTGGTGGGATGTCGACGGCAACAACGTGCCGCAGACGCGCGCCGCTCCGAACAATAAGTCCGCGACGCCCCCCGGAGAGGACCCCGCGGACAACGCCCGCTGGGGCACCACCGACGTCGCGGCGATCCGGGAGGAGCCGGGGATGCGCTCGCTCGGCGAGCTCCTCTTCCTCCGCGACCTCGAGTACGTGACGTCGAATCTGGGGTATCCCTCGCCGCACGACATCGATCGGCTCGGCTTCGACGGCGACGACATCGACACCGAGGGGATCGACTCGGTGCGCTACGACACGACCGATCCGCCTGACGGCATCCCTGATGCCGGCGACGGCGTCGAGGACGACTACGACGAGCGCCTCGCGCTGGCCAACTCGGTGATCGCCTCAAGCTCGGTCCGCTCCGACGTGTTCGCCGTCTGGTTTGTCGTCCACGGCTACCAGGAGTCCGACACCACGGGCCTGACCGAAAACGATCCCCTGATCCCCACCATCGCACGCCGCTTCGTCATGGTGGTTGATCGCTCCAACGTCACGCAGCCCGGCGAGAAGCCCAAGATCGTGCTCTTCAAGGAGGTGCCGCTCTAACAGGGCTGAGCCGCCGGCGGCACATGGGGCCGCCCGCGGCATGCGGGCCGCGGGTCGGCCAGGGCTCGCGCCACGAATCTCGTTGTCTCCCGCGGATACGCCCCGCTGGAGGAGAACGCCGGCCCGGCCCACCCGCCGGGCCGGTGCTTGGTTTCGGGGCACGCACGTTCGCCTAGACTTCCCGCCGCGGCTTCCGGTCCGCGCCGCACAGGGCGTAGCTCAGCTTGGTAGAGCGCGTGGTTTGGGTCCACGAGGCCGCAGGTTCGAATCCTGTCGCCCTGATTGGAACGAGTGGGTGAGTGGGTGAGCGGTGCCGGGCGTAAGTGGGGGTGAATCGCCCGGCACGGCGTTCTGCACTCGGGACTCGATCCCGTCCGCTTGCCCTCCCGCTCCGCACCACCCCATCACCCCATCACCGCCTCCGTGCCGCTTCCCTCAGCATCAGGTATTCCCCGACGTTCTCCTGCGTGAGCAGCCCGACGACGCGGCCGTTCCGCACGACCGCGGCCGCGGGCTCCCGCGACCCGAGCGACTCGATCGCGGACGCGAGGTCGTCCGTCTCGCGCAGCGGCCGGCCGTCCCGACCCATCGCCTCGGCCACCAGCCCCCCGAACCCCGCGCGGCTCGCCCCCTCGATCAATTGCCGGCGCGAGAGCATCCCCACCAGGCCGAGCTCCGCGTCCACCACCGGGAAATCCTGCTGCGACCCGGCGATCAGCGCGTCCGCGGCCTCTCTCAGCGTCGCGTCCGGGCTGAGCACCCGGAACTCCGTGAGCATCGCGTCAGCCACCCTCGCTCCGACCATCGCCGAGCGGGTCTGGGCCGCGTGCGCCTCGGCCTGGCCCCCCAGGAAGACGAACACCGCGATCAGCACGAGCATCGGGTTCCCGCCGAAGAGCCCCCACATGACGAACAGCATCGCCATGACCTGCCCCGCGCCCGCGGCGATGGCGGTCGCTCTCCCGTAGTCCATCCAGATCGCCAACAGCGCCCGCAGCACGCGCCCGCCGTCCATCGGGAAGGCCGGCAGCATGTTGAAGACGACCAGCGCGAGGTTGACGAGCGCGAGCTGGCCGAGGAAACCCACGCCCGTCGCCGCCAGGGGCGCTTCGGCCATCTCGATGTCGCCCACGAAGTAGGCGACCGGGAAGAGCACCCCCGCGATTGCCACGTTCACCGCCGGGCCGGCGACGGCGATGAGCAGCTCCTGCACGGGCTCGGTGGGCATCCGCTCCAATGCGGCGACGCCGCCGATCGGCAGGAGCGTGATGCCGCGAGTCTGGATGCCGAACCGGCGCGCGGTCAGGGCGTGGCCGAGCTCGTGGAGCACGACGCAGACGAAGATCGCGACGACGAAGACAACGGCCGCCGCCGCTCCCGCCGCGTTCGCCCCCCGGCGCGTCGCGTCGAAGACGACCCAGGCGATGAGGAGGAGAAACGTCCAATGGACCGAGATGTCGATGCCGAACGCCCGGAGCAGTCGCAGAGATCCTCTCACGCCGGAGTCTAGGGGCCGGTGCGCCCGCCGCGGCCCCCGCGTACGCTACGCGGCCATGCGGCGAACTCCGCCACACACGAGCACACCTCCCGGCGGGCCCGCGACGATCCGCGCGATCGGTGCTCCGCCGCCGTCCCGTGATAATCCGTTCACGCGCAGCCTGCCGGGGCTCGTCGGCATCGCGTTCCTCTCGCTCATGGTGCTCGCATGCGTGGCGACGCTGCCGTGGACACTCGGCACGCCGCAGGCCGCCGAGGGCGCATCCGTAGTCCCCCGGTACAACGCCGGCGACCCGAGTCACGGCCGGCTGCCTCCTTCCTGGTGGCCGGATGGGGCGCAGGAGCCCCAGCCCGAGGCGCCGCGATCCCTCCTCGGCACCGACGTCCTGGGCCGTTCCCTCTTCGTGCGCTGCCTCACCGGCGGCGGCATCTCGCTGGGCATCGGCATCGCCGCCGCGCTCATCTCGGTCGTCATCGGCACGCTGTACGGCGGCCTCTCCGGCTACGTCGGCGGCAAGACCGACGCCCTGCTGATGCGCGTCGTGGACGTGCTCTACGGTCTGCCCTACATCCTGCTTGTGGTGCTGCTCGCCGTCGCCAGCGAGGCCGCCGTCGAGGGCCTCATCACCCGCGAGGGGGCCCGCGAGCGCTGGATCGAACGGACGATCGCGCCCTTGGCCCCCGACGGGCCCGAAGCCCGGGACGCCTGGCTGAGCGCACCCGCCGACGGCGCCGATCCGCTGCTCGGGCGCATCCAAGCCCGCCTGGCCTCCGGCGGCCGCACCGGGCGCGACGATGGCGAGGCGGTGGTCGGCCGGCTGGTCGAATCCGGCGCGCCGCGCCGCTCGGTGCTGGACGCCGCGGCCCTCGCGGCCCGCCCGCCGCGCGAGCTGCGTGATTCCACCCGCACGCTCATCGACGTCGGCACGCTGCTCGTCGCGATCGGCGGCGTGAGCTGGCTCACCATGGCCCGCGTGATCCGCGGCCAGGTGCTCAGCCTGAAGGGCCAGCCGTTCGTCGAGGCGGCCCGCGCCACCGGAGTGCCCGCCGCCCGCATTTTCGTGGGGCACCTGCTCCCGAACCTGCTCGGCCCGATCATCGTGTATGCGACGCTCACGGTGCCCCAGGCGATCCTGCAGGAGTCCTTCCTCAGCTTCCTCGGCATCGGGGTCAAGCCGCCGCTCCCGAGCTGGGGAAACCTGGCGGCCGAGGGGCTCACCGAGTTGAACACCTACCGGAGCAACTGGTGGCTGCTCCTGTTCCCCTGCGTGCTCCTCGGCCTCACGCTGCTGGCGCTGAACTTCGTGGGTGAGGCATTGCGAGAGGCGTTCGACCCGAAGCGGGCGAGACGATAACCTGTGGCGGGGGCCGGGTTTGAGACGTGGTGCGGGCGCACGGCTTCGCACGAGGCAAGCGGGAGTTGCGATGCAGAACCGGTTCGGTCTCAAGGATTTCGTCGTCATCCTCGGCCTGCTGGCCGTGATCGCGAGCGTGTGGCTCACCATGAAGCAGGACGACCACCGGTTCAAGCAGAACCTCGAGCTGCTCTCGCGGATCTCCTCGCTCGAGCAGCAGGTCGCGCAGGTGCATGAAACGCTGCGGAGCGGCCTCGCCGTGGCCCGGCCGTCCGAGCGGCCCGCGACCGTCGCGGGCGAGGCCTCCGGCTCTGCCCCGGAGCGGAGCACCGCCTGGGCGAGGCCCGAGGTGAAGATCAGCTGGCAGGCGCCTTGGGACTTCGCGCGCGACCCCCGCGCCGAGCCGGACTACCGCGCCGGCGGCGAGTTCACCGAGGCCTTCGAGGCCCAGCCGTCCAAGCTCACGCCCGTGCTCGGGGAGGACACGTACTCCCGGCGCATCCAGGATCAGGTGTGCGATCGCCTCGCCGAGTACGACCCGGAATCGCTCGAGCTGCGCGGCACGCTCGCCGAGGCATGGCAATACGACCCCGCCGGCATGTGGCTGCGCGTGAAGCTCCGGGACGAGGCCCGCTTCAGCGACGGGCGGCCCGTCACCGCTGAGGACGTGCGGTGGACCTTCCACGACTACGTGAACAACCCCGAGCTCGAGACCGAGTCCCTGCGCTCCCTCCTGACGCAGATCAACCGCGTGGAGGTGGTGGACGAGAGGGTGGCCGAGTACCACTTCAACGAGCCCAACGCGTACAACCTCAGCGCGGCCCTGCAGATCTACGTGCTGCCATCGCACTTCTACAAGCAGTTCACGCCGACGCAGATCAACCAGAGCACGAGCCTGGTGATGGGCTCCGGCCCCTTCAAGATGAAGGTGCTCGACCCCGACAGCCAGTGGTCGCCCGGCCAGGACATCGTGCTCGTGCGCAACGAGCTCTACTGGGGCCCCCGGCCCGCGCTCGCCGGCCTGCGCTTCCGCACGATCACCAACGAGCAGGCGCGCCTGACCGCCTACCGCAACGGCGAGGTGGACATGATCAACCCGAGCTCGCCGCAGTTTGTGGAGGTCGCCGAGGAGCCCGGCTGGGCCGAGAGCACCTACTCGCTCAAGTGGGTCAACATGCGGTCGGGGTACTCGTTCATCGGCTGGCAGTGCGGTCCGCGCAACGGGCGCCTCACGCCGTTCCACGACAAGCGCGTCCGCCTGGCGATGACGCACCTCCTCGACCGCGAGCGGATGATTCGGGACATCTGGAGCGGCATCGGCGAGGTGGCGGTCGGCCCGAACAACCCGCCCTCCCCGGCCGCGGACCCTTCGATCACGCCGTATCCCTTCGACATCGACAGGGCCCGCGCGCTCCTCGGCGAGGCCGGCTGGGTTGACCGCGACGGTGATCAGGTGCTCGAGAACGAGCTCGGCGACGAGTTCGCCTTCGAGTTCACCCGGTCCTCGGGCAGCCAGATCAGCGAGCGGATCGCCAAGTTCGTCGCGGACTCGTGCGCCTCGGTGGGGATCCGCTGCACCGACCGGCCGGTGGACTGGGCCATGTACGACCAGATCCTGAAGACGCGCGACTTCGACGCGCTGATCATGGCCTGGTCGGCCTCGGCCCCGGAGTCCGACCCGTCGCAGATCTGGCACACCGACTCGATCCAGAACCAGGGGCACAACTTCATCCAGTGGGACGCCGGCCAGGACGAGATCATCGAGCGCATCCGCACCACCCTCGACGACGGGGAGCGCATGGAGGCGTTCCACGAGTTCCACAGGCTCGTGCACGAGGAGCAGCCGTACACGTTCGTCCGCGTCGCGCCGTGGCTCCGCTTCATCGACTCCGCGTTCGCCAACGTGCACACCTACCCCAAGGGGCTGGAGCAGCGCGAGTACTACATTCCGGCTCCCGTGCCCGCGCAGTGAGTGGAAACGGAGAGGCCGGCCCGTGCTCAGCTACATCGCTCGACGACTGCTCCTCATGATCCCGACGCTCATCGGGATCACGTTCCTGGTCTTCATGCTGATCGCGCTCTCCCCCGGCGGCATCGGTGCTTCCCTGCGCGCCGCCGACGGGCAGATGGAGGCGACCAGCGCCGCCATCCGCGCGGCCTACATCGAGGATCGCTACGGCCTGGACGCCCCCGCCGCGCTCCAGTACGCCCGCTGGCTCCGGCGCATCAGCCCGATCAAGTTCGGCGTCCGCGACCAGGTCACGCTGGCCAACGAGCGCATCAGCTCCCCCCGCCCGCTGGACCCGCCGCTCCTCTGGGACTGGTTCGCCGCGTCTCTCCCCGAGCCCGGCGAGCCGACGCCGATCGTGTGGGAAGCCGGCTCGACGGCGGACGAACGCGACCGCCTGTACCGGCGGGCCGCGAACGCCTACGCCCAGGCTCGGGCGGAGTACATCGCCACCAAGGCCGAATACGAGCTCGAGCTCGGCCGGGCCGCGGCCGAGCTGGGCGTGGAGCGCCCGCGCACCGCGAAGGGCAAGCTGCGCGAGGAGGCCTTCCGCGAGATCGGGCCGGCCGGGGAGCATCCGTCGTGGCGCCCCGTGCGGGTCGCGGCCGAGAGGGCGCTCGCCGAGTACGGCGGGGCGTTGACGGCGCGCGAGCAGCTCATCGCCGCCTTCAGGGCGAAGCCCTACCGCGAGGCGGGTGTCGCCGTCGTCCCCGGAGTGCTCAGCCTCGCCACACCCGACTTCGGCGTCTCGTTCTCGAAGTCGCGCCCCGTGGTGGAGCTCATCGCCGTCGCGCTCCCAGTGACGCTGCTGATCAACCTCGTCGCGGTGCCGATCATCTATTTCATCTCGATCCCGATGGGCATGCTCGCGGCCGTGCGCCGGGGCACGTGGTTCGACGCGCTCGCCGGCGCGCTCGTGATCGGCCTCTTCTCGTTCCCCACCGTGCTCGCGGGAGTCCTCGCGATGGGCTTCCTCGCCAGCAACCAGTATCTCGGCGCCTTTCCCGTGAGCGGCCTGCACGACAAGAGCGCGGACGCGTTCACGTTCCTGCCGTCGGCCGGCCCGGAGGGGGCATGGTCCCGCGGGTATGTGCTCGACACCCTCTGGCACATCTGCCTGCCTGTGCTGTGCCTGGTCTATACAGGCTTCGCCGTGCTCAGCAAGCAGACCCGCGCCGCGATGCTCGACAACTTCAACGCCGACTACGTCCGCACCGCCAAGGCCAAGGGCGTCGCCGACCGGGACGTTATCTTCCGACACGTCTTCCGAAACAGCCTCCTGCCGCTGATCACGATCTTCGTCGCCATCTTCCCGGCGATGCTCTCGGGCTCCGTGATCATCGAGAAGATCTTCAGCGTCCCGGGGATGGGCAGCCTCGTGATCGACGCCATCAACAACCGCGACCGCGAGCTCGTGCTCGCCACCACGCTCATGATCGGCGTGGTCAACCTGCTCGCCCTCCTGCTCGCCGACATCCTGTACGCCCTGGCCGACCCGAGGATCACCTACGGATGACCCGCGCTTCCATCCAGTCCGCGGATACGCCGCACGCCGTCTCCGGCGTCCAGCTGATGATGGGCCTCGGTCATCAGGAGGCCAGGGGCTTCTGGGCCGACGCGTGGTCGCGGGTCGTCCGCCGCCCGGGCGCGATCTTCGGTCTCTCCTGGATCGCGATCGTCGCATTTTTCGCTGTATTCGCCCCCGTCCTCGCGAGCGGCCACCCGGTCCTGATGTCGGAGCGCATGCCGGACGGCTCCTGGGGCGAGCCGTCCTCGCCCCTGCTCCGATACCTCGGCGCGGCCGACATCCTCCTGCTCCTCGGCGGCCTGGCTGCTCTCCCGTGGATCCTGATCCCCTGGACCCCGCGCAAATCGACCCGGGCGTGGGCCCTCGTCGTCGCAGCGGTGCAGACCGGCGCCACCGTCGTCCTCACCAAGGCCATCGCCGCGCTCTTCGGCGCGCAGGACGCTGCGCCGTGGATGCGCGACCTCGAGCAGTCGGGCGCCTTCGCGCCCGCGCTCTCCGCCGCCGTCGCAGCCCTGTGCGCGATCCCGACCATGCTCCTCGGCCCGCTCCATCGCTGGCGGGGCAATGTCGTCCTCGCACTCGCGGTCGGCATCGTTGCGGGCGCGGCTGTGACCGCCAGGTGGCAGGACCCTCTCGAGCGGTTCAACTACTGGCCGCGCGCCGCCGCGGGGGAGATCCGCGCGGTCTACACGCTGATCCCCTTCAGCCCCAACCAGGGGGAGACGCTTCTCTTCACGAGGCCGCCGGGCACGCGCGTCGGCGACGGCCTCTCCGCCGACACGGTCATCGGGTCCGACGCCGCCAAGAGATACATCCTCGGCACCGACGCCTTCGGCCAGGACGTGCTCAGCCAGGTCATGCACGCCTGCCGGCTCTCGATCTCGATCGGCCTCGTCTCCACCACGATCGCCATGCTGATCGGCATCACCATGGGCGCCGTGATGGGCTACTTCGGCGGCTGGGTGGACCTCCTGCTCTACCGCGTCGTCGAGATCGTCATGGCCGTGCCGCTGCTGTTCCTCCTCATCGTCGCCGCGGCGGTGCTCCCGCGAAACACGTACGTGATGATGGCGATCATCGGGTGCTTCACGTGGACCAACGCGGCGCGGTTCACGCGCGCCGAGTTCATGAAGCTCCGCAACCAGGACTTCGTGCAGAGCGCCCGCGCCGTCGGGCTCCCGCTCCGCTCGGTTCTCTACAAGCACATGCTCCCCAACGGCGTGACGCCCGTCCTCGTGGACGCGTCGTTCGCGATCGCCGTCGCCATCCTCATCGAGGCCAACCTCAGCTTTCTCGGGCTCGGCCCCGCCGGCCAGGCGAGCTGGGGCAAGCTCCTCACCTCCGCAACCGGCGAGGCCGGCACCTTCCTCTGGTGGCTCGCCGTCTTCCCCGGCGCCGCCATCTTCCTGACCGTTCTCAGCTACAACCTCATCGGTGAGGCCCTCCGGGACGCCATCGACCCCAAGCTCAAAAAGGCCCGCGTCTAGCGCCGGAGAATCGACCATGACCACAGCCGCGACATCGCAGAAACCGGCCGCCGCGCCGCCCCCGCCCGAAGCCAAACCGATCGTTCGCGTCAACGATCTCGCCGTCTCCTTCGACAACGGGCGGGGCCCGCGCGTCCAAGCCGTGGACGGCGTCCGCATGACCATCTACCCCCGCCAGACGCTCGCCGTGGTGGGGGAGTCCGGGTGCGGCAAGAGCGTCACGGCGATGAGCATGCTCCAGCTCATCCCCCGGCCGCCCGGCCGCTTCGACCGGGGCGAGATCATCTTCCAGAGCGAGCGCGGCCCCGCGGACCTCCTGACCCTCGGCCCCCGCCAGATCCGCGAGGTCCGCGGCAACGAGATCGCCATGATCTTCCAGGAGCCGATGACCAGCCTCAACCCCGTGTACACCGTGGGCGACCAGATCCTGGAAGCCATCCTGCTCCACCAGAAGGTCACGCACGCCCAGGCCCGGGATATCGCCCTCAAGGCCATGCGCGACGTCGGCATCCCCGACCCCGAGGCACGCATCAAGGCCTACCCCCACCAGTTCTCCGGCGGGATGCGCCAGCGCGTCATGATCGCCATGGCCCTCGCATGCCAGCCCAAGCTCCTCCTGGCCGACGAGCCGACCACCGCCCTCGACGTCACCATCCAGGCCCAGATCCTGGAGCTCATCACCGACCTCAAGAACACCCGCGACATGGCCGTCATGCTCATCACCCACGACCTCGGCGTCGTCGCCGAGAACTCCGACGTCGTCTGCGTGATGTACGCCGGTCGAGTCGTCGAGTACGCGAAGGTCTTCGATCTGTACGACAACCCCATGCACCCTTACACACGCGGCCTGCTCGCCAGCATCCCCAAGATGCACGAGCGCCACGACCGCCTCGTCACCATCCGCGAGATCGTCGAGGACGAGAGCCAGTTCAAGAAGCTGCCGGGCGCCGCGGAGGGCGTCCGCCCCTGGTGGCCCTGGCACCATCCGCCGGCGGACCTCGCGGCCACCAGCGAGCCCGCCGGCGACTACTACCTCCAGGAGGTCGCGCCGGACCACTGGGTCGGCGTGTGGCGCACGGAGGCCGTGCGAGGCCAGGCTAGCCGCGCTCCGGACATCAACTACCGGGTGCCCCCGAAGGGGTAAGCTGGCAGGCGAGGAGGGCCGCCGATGCGAGTCGTCATCGCCGCAGACCGCACGTTCGCCTCGCGCGAGCGGTCCATGCTCTCGCGCCTCCAGGTCGGGCTTGCCGACGAGGGCGTCCGGGTCGTCCAGGCGCTGCCCCAGGGCGTCGAGATCGAGCAAAGCAGCGTGCTGCTCGACAGCGTGCATTACGAGCAGGTGGGCCTCCCGCTCTCGCGCCGTTGGCGCGCGACCCGGGCGGCCAGGGTGATCACCGCTGTCGATCCCGTCGCGCCGCCGGAGATCGTGCACGTCTTCGGCGGCTCCATCTGGCCGTTCGGCGCCGCCCTCGCCAGGGAGCTCGGCGCGGCGCTGGTTCTCGAGGCCTGGCGCGCCAGGCTCCTGCCGCAGGTCCAGCACGTCCGCGAAGGCTCCGACGCCGCGGTGCCGACCTTCGTCGTCGCTCCGGACGCGCGCCTGGCCGAGTACCTGCGGCGCGAGGCGCCTTCCGCCGTGATACGCGAGGCGCGCTGGGGAGTGCACGCCCCGCCCGAGCCGCGACGCGTCCTGGAGCCCGGCGCCGCCTGGTCGCTCATGGTCGCCGGCGCCGGTCTCGACCGGCGCGCCTACGTGGCGGCCTTCGAGGCCATCGCCGACATCGTCCGCGGCCGGCCGGACGTCCTCGTGTTCGCCGACGCCGTCGCCGCGCGGCGCGCTGAGCTCTGGCTGCTCGCCGCCAAGCTCGGCATCCGCGAGCGCCTGTCCCTCGTGGATGAGATGGACGCCAACCGGGAGCTCGTCCTGCGCGGCGATGTGCTCATCCTGCCGGAGGCCCGTGGCGAGCAGCGAACGCTTGTCCTGGAGGCGATGGGTGGAGGCATGCCCGTGGTCGCCGCCGCCGATCCGCTGAACGGGACGCTCATAGACCGCAGGTCCGCCCTGCTCGTCCCCGCCGGCGACCGCTCGGCATGGACGTCGGCGCTCGCCCGCGTCCTCGACGACGCCGCCGCCGTCGGGGCCATGGTCGCGTCCGCCCACGCCTATGTCCGCGACGAGCACCGCCCGTCCGTGCAGGTGCGCGGCGTGCTCCAGGCGTACGAGGCCGCCGTGGGGCGCTCGCCCATCCCCTTCCCCTCGTGAGCGCGGGCCGCCGTCGTGAGCTTCATGCGGGCCGACCGAGCGAGCACCCGGAGCGGGCGCCCCGTCCGATAGGCTCGGGGCGTGCCGGTCGGGATCGTGGTTTTTGACTGTGCGGCGCCCGTCCCAGCGTTTCTGCTTGAATCCCACGGGTTTCGGTGCATGCTGGTGGTGTCGGGGCGGGGGCCACGGTTCGGACGCGGGAGTTCCGCGCCCTTTAGATCAGGAGTTCGAGCATGTACACGCTCCTCGCTGCCGCTGCGCTCGCGGCCTGCATGGGCGGCCCAGGGCAGGATTGCGCGCATCAGCACCGCTGCTTCCCGGGCTTCGCCTCCGCCATCGAGAACGGCGCGCTCGTGACGCCTCCCCCCGAGGACATCACCCGCGTCTACACGCCGGGCGTGTCGGAGAACAGCGGCCGCCTCTGGTTCGGGAGCGACGCGAAGGATCTCCGCGCCCGCCGCGCGTGGCGTCACAACCCCGGCAAGACGGCGTTCGGCGCCGCCGGTCCGGAGTGCGAGCGGGTGAGGGTGCGCGTCGGCCAGCTCGTCGTCTCGGTGAGCCCGTGGGAACGGATCGAGGAGGAGGGCCTGGAGAATCTGGAGCGCGGGCGCCAGCAGTGGCTCGCCGAGCGCGGGTACACCGGCGGGGTGCGCACGTTCGTGAGCCCCGCGCGTGCCCGCGCCATCCTCCGGCAGCACGACCAGGCCGATGCCGCCGCGTGCGCCCCGGCCGACGGCGCCGATGGGCTGCCCCAGCCGAGCGCCACCATCCGTCTGCGCAACCCGGATCAGAAGAGCGGCATCCATCGGCGCGTGGATGCGGGCGTGGCGGGGGGAATGCAGGTCGTGGGGAGCGAGGAGCCCCTGCGGATCTCGTGGCCGATGGGCGCCAGCGCAGACGCGGTCGAGCGCTCGATCGCCCGTGGATGGACGGAGTCGGAGGAGGGAGAGGCCCGGGTTGCCGACTCCCGCTGAGCGGGGGCGCACGACATCCCGGAATCGGCAATAATCGGCCCGTCATGGGCCGATTGCCGTTTGATCCCGACAAGATGCGCGGCGCGTCCGAGCCGCCGCCTCCGGCCCGGGCCGGGCCTCCCGAGGGGGCGCTCTCGGTCTCGCGCCTCGCGGCGATGATCCGGGCCGCCGTGGAGGAGCGCCTGCCGGCCCGTCTCCGGGTCGTCGGGGAGGTCAGCGGCTCCCGGCGGACCACGCACCTGTATTTCTCGCTCAAGGATTCGGGAGCGGTGATCGGCGCGGTGATCTTCGCCAGCTCGCTCCGCAAGGCCGGCTTCGAGCCCCGCGATGGCCAGGAGGTGCTCGCGACCGGTCGGGTCGAGTATTACGAGCCGCAGGGCCGCCTGACGCTGATCGTCGAGCGGATCGAGCCGATCGGCGAGGGGGCCCACGAGCTCCGCTTCCGGCAGCTCTGCGACGAACTTCGCGCCCTCGGCTGGTTCGATCCCGCGCGGAAGCGACCACTCCCCTCGTTCCCGCGCCGCGTCGCGGTCGTCACCAGTGCGAGCGGCGCCGCGCTGCAGGACGTGCGCGTCACCATGGAGCGCCGCTGCCCGGCCGTCGGCCTCGCGCTCGTCCCGGTCCGGGTGCAGGGCGACGGCGCGGCCGCGGAGGTCGCCAGAGCCCTGCGCTTCGTCTCCGGCGAGCACCGCCGTCTCGGCATCGACGCCGTGATCGTCACCCGCGGGGGCGGGTCGCCCGAAGACCTCGCCGTGTTCAACGAGCGCGAGATCGCCCGGGCTATCGTCGAGTGCGCGATCCCCGTCGTCGCCGCGATCGGTCACGAGACCGACACCACCATCGCCGAGCTCGTCGCCGACGAGCGCTGCGCGACGCCCACGCAGGCCGCGATGCGCCTCACGCCCGACCGCGAGGCGCTTGCCCGCCAGCTCGACTCGCTCGGGAAGCGCCTGGCCATGCTCGCGGGCAACGCCCTGCGCACGCGGCGCCAGTGGCTGGCCTCGGCCTCGCGCCACCCGGTGCTCGCCGATCCCGCGGGCGCGCTTCGGCACGCCGAACGGCGCCTCGCGCACCTCCGCGCCGAGCTCGGGAGCTCGGCCTCCGCCGCGATCCAGCGCCCGCTCCGCCGCCTCGAAGGCGCGGCCCTTGCGCTCGAGCGCCGGCACCCCGGCGCCTCCCTCGCCCGCGCCCGCGCGACGCACGACGCCGATGCCGGGCGGCTGGCGCGAGCCCTCGGCCGCTCGCGCGCCTCCGCCGCGGACAGCCTCGCGGCCCTCAGCGCCCGGCTTGACTGCGTCAGCCCGGCGTCGGTGCTGCGGCGCGGCTACTCGTGCACGCGCCGCGCCGACGGCTCCATCGTCCGCGATGCCGGCGAGCTCGTCCCCGGGGAGCGCCTCACCACCCAGCTCGCGTCGGGCTCGTTCGAGTCCGACGTCGTGCGCACCTCCGACCGCTCGGCGAACCTCCCGGCCGCGCCGCTCCCCCGCGTCAGGCCCCCCAAGCGCCCGGCGCCGCCCCGCGACCAGTTGGACCTCTTCACGCGACCGGAGTAACGTGTCGGCCGTGAGCATCCGACAGGAGAAAGGCAAGCAGCCCGGGAAAACCTTCGAGGAGGCCGTCTCGGAGGTCGAGGCGATCATCGACCGCATCGAGTCCGGCGAGATGGGCCTCGAGGAGCAGATCGAGCAGTACGCCCGCGGGGCCGAGCTGCTCA
>DASRXL010000105.1:0-11178 GCA_035654175.1 Phycisphaerales bacterium | reverse complement strand
TCTGAGGGTTGACGCAGGGAGGCGTCGCGCCGGATGAACCATCACCTGCTCATGGGTCTCTTCACCGGAGTGCAGGTCCTCTTCGCCTTCGCCTTCGGGGCGTGCATTGGCTCGCTGACCAACGTCCTCGTCTACCGGATGCCGCGGAACCTCAGCGTCGTCCGGCCCGCGTCGCGCTGCCCGGGCTGTGAGCACGTCCTGACGTGGCGCGAGAACATCCCCGTGCTCGGGTGGGTGCTCCTCCGGGGCAAGTGCCGCTTCTGCAAGGCCCCGATCTCGCCGGAATACCCGCTCGTCGAGGCGTTCGTCGGCCTCGTCTTCGTGCTGTTCTACACGCTCTGGTACATCGTCCCCGACTCCCACGCGCTCTGGCTCGGCTTCGACTGGTCTGCCATCAAGCCCGAGTGGGCGGAGAACGGCTGGACGCTCACCTGGCCCGTGTTCGTGACCCTCCTCGCGCTCGTCAGCTCGCTGATCGCGATGACGATCATCGACGCGCGGACGTTCACGATCCCGCTCGCCCTCGCCTGGGCGCCGACGCTGCTGGCCTTCGTCGCCCACCCCGCGTGGGCGGCGGTCTTGCCGGCGATGGGGCGCACGTGGCGACACACCGCTCCGGGTGAGTGGTGGGCGATCCCGACGCCCGGGCCGCACGGCTGGCCGCTGCTGTGCGCATCGCTCGGAGGGCTTGCCGGGCTCCTGATTGCGGTCGTGCTCCTCGCGACCGGCCTCCTCCGTCGCAGCTTCGCCGACTATGACGAGTGGGAAGAGAAGACGTTCCCCCTTGCCGACGGGGCGACCCCCGCCGCCTCCGATGTGCTGGCCCGCGCGGAGGTGGATCCCCCCATCGCCCCGTTCCCCCACCCGCCGGCGCAGGCGGGGGCCGAGCTCATCAACACCGAGGTTTCCAAACCACGCGCCCCTCGCGAGGGCCGGGTTCTCGCCATCGTCGCGGCGCTCGCCCTCGTCGGGCTCCTGGCGGGAGGCGCGGGGGCGGCGCGAGCGGGCTTCCCTGCCGCGGCTGGCGCGATCGCGGGTCTGCTCATCGCAATCCCAGTCGCGGGTCCGCTCATCCGCCTCGCGCGGGGCAAGCCCGGCGGGACGGCCGCCCCCGGCGAGGACGGCAGCCCGGCGGAAATGTGGATCCAGTATCCCCACGCCCGGCGCGAGGTGCTGCGCGAACTGCTGTTCCTGGCGCCGTGCCTCGGCCTTGGCGTGCTCGGCTGGTACGCCGGCCTTCGTTTCGGCGCCCCGTGGACGGCCCATCCGATGACCGGGCAGCCCCTGGCCGCGACGCCCATCCCCATGTGGCTCAGCGCCTTGGGCGGCGTGGCCCTGGGGTACCTGGTCGGCGGCGGGATCGTCTGGGGCATCCGCATCTTCGGCACGCTCGGTTTCGGGCGCGAAGCGATGGGCCTCGGTGATGTCCATCTCCTTGCGGCGGTGGGGGCCTGCCTGGGATGGATCGACGCCGTCCTGGCGTTCTTCCTGGCGCCCTTCATGGCCCTTTACATGGTCGTCGTCCAGGCCGCGTGGACCGGCGGCGGGCGGCGCGCGATGCCCTACGGCCCCTATCTGGCCGTTGCGACCCTCGCCGTCGTGCTCGGCAAGCCGGCCATCGAGCTCGCCCTGACGGCGATGTTCTCGCCGCCGGAGCCCATCAATATTCCGTGACGAAAATGCCGGGAAATGCTCGATTGTGTACCCTGTCGGCCAAGACGCCGGGATCGGGCCGCGAGAACGGATGCACGCCGGCTACTCAAGGAAGGAACGAGCATGCACGGGTCGAGTTGGAAGCGGGTCGTGGGGAGCGCACTCATTGTCGCGGTCGCCTGGGCGAGCGTCGGCTGTTCCGGCGTCAAAAAGGGTGAGTACGACGAGGTGATCGCGGAGAACAACGAGCTCCGCGGCCAGCTCGCATCCCTCGAGGGCGAGCGGGCGATGTGGCTGGATACCAAGGCCAAGCTCGAGCAGGAGAACGCCGACCTCGCCGCCGCGCTCGAGCAGATGAAGGCCTCCGGCGCGGTCGGCCCGCAGGGCCAGATCGGCGAGGCCACGATGTACATGCGGGACAAGGACGTTGTCGTGGAGGTCGCCGGCGACGTGCTCTTCGACTCCGGCTCCGCGAACCTCAAGACCTCCGCCAAGCGGACTCTCGACCAGGTCGCCGACGTCCTCCGCCAGCAGTTCGGGGGCAACCCCATCCGCGTCGAGGGGCACAGCGATCCGGACCCGATCCGCAAGAGCAACTGGAAGTCCAACGAGCACCTGAGCTTCGAGCGGGCCCTCGCGGTCGAGAAGTACCTGGCGTCACGCGGCGTGGCCTCGACGGCGATGTACAGCGCAGGCTTCGGCCCCGACAAGCCCCGCGGCTCCAAGGCCCAGAGCCGGCGCGTCGAGATCGTCGTCCTGGGCGGCTGAGCGGGCGCACCCTCTCGCTGAAGGGGAGCGGCGTCGGCGTCCGGCGGCATGGTCCCGGCGACGCGCGACGACCTCCGTCCCCGACGCGGGTATACTTTGCTCCCGCCCGAGCGGCGGGAGTTGTTCGGGCGATTGGCGCAGTTGGCTAGCGCGCTTCCATGACAAGGAAGAGGTCACTGGTTCGAGTCCAGTATCGCCCACTTGGCCGCCCCGCCGGGGCTTTCACCGCCGAACGGCCATCGCCGCCTTAGCTCAGTTGGTAGAGCAGCGGTTTTGTAAACCGCAGGTCCCCGGTTCGAGTCCGGGCGGCGGCTCTAGAGGTACTGATCGGGTGCGTTGTCTCCCGCCAGGGAGCGGGGTACCTTTAGCGGCTCGGCGGGGCCCCGAAAGGGTGCTGCACCGGGCCTGACAAGTGGACGTCCGGGCGTGTACCCAAGTGGCCAACGGGGGCAGACTGTAAATCTGCTGGCAATAGCCTACGGAGGTTCGAATCCTCCCGCGCCCATTCGCAGAGTTCGGAACGCGCGGCGTGGCCGGTCGCAGGTCGCGAGGAGGCCGTCTTTCGGGGCGGCCTTGTGTGCCTTTGGGTGAGTGGATTTGGTTTCCGTGCTCGGGGCGTGTGTGGTACAACGGTGTGTGGCCGCGTCGGCTGGGGGACGCCCCCCGCCGCATGGGCCGCACGCATTGTTCGGGCCGACCGCCGCGTGGGGGACGAGGAGAGAGCCATGAGTGTTCCGCTTGGACGCAGTTCCGCCGTCGCCCTCGCCCTCGCCGCCGCCTCGGGCGCGAGCGCCCAGGGCATCATGACCATCAGCTGGACAGTCGGTGACACGGGAAACAACGACGGGATCATCGTGCCGGGTGAGAGCGGGCTGGCGATCCTCTGGGCGCACATGGATCCGATGGCGGTCGGATTTGCGGGAACGATCTACGACGTCGTGCTGGGGGGCCAGTTCGGCCGGGGGACGTACAGCTTCGACAACTACCTCGACGAGCTGACGAACGACGGCACCGACTTGGGCGGCGGGCTGATCGCCGGCGTCGAGAGCTTCCAGCTCCCGCCGGCATTCAACCCCCATTTCCATGACCCCAATCCCCTGGCCATCGGCGCTCTGACGTGGACGCCCTCGGACTTCAACTGGGATATCGTGACGTTCGCCACGGCGAACCATCTCAACTTTGACGTGTACACGGACGACTTCGGCACGTCCGCGTCGTACGAGGGCGTTGTGCGTGGCGGGCAGTGGGTGATCCCGACGGCGCCGACGTTGGCGCTGTTCGGACTCGGGGCCTTCCGGGCGCGGCGGAGGCGCTAAAGCCCGCGCAACCGTGGCGCTCAGGCCGTTCGCGCCGCCCATCCGCACGACGACCCGCGGGCGCCGCTCCCATCACGCTGTCGAGCCCGAGGAGGTCTGCGGCCGCGATCGCCGGTGAAGGAGTTGCCGCGCATATTCGCGAGCGCGCCGATCGAGTGCGGCAAGTCCGTCGGCCAAGGGGTGCGCATCGGGCGTCACCGGCATGGAACCCAGAAGCGCATCGGGCGGCCGCGCCGTGCGGCCGGTGACGGGCGTTGGGTTCGCGTGCCTGCCGCTCGATCGCCTCGACGCGGGTTACCTCCCGCTCCGTTCGTGACGGGCAGCTTGCGCGCCTCGGGCGCCGATACGCTCGGATGCGCCACATCCATTCCTGGTGTTTCCCCGGCCAAGCCGCGGGATTATGAAGGGTTTTTCACCCATCCATAAATCGCGTGCAGGTACGCTCGCTGCTTCTCGCACACCGGGGGTTCGCCGGATGTCCGCTCGGGATCTCTATGGCGCGACGGTGATCCTCGCCGCCCTCTGTGGAGGGGCCGACGGGCAGGTCGCGGTGCGCCCCGACGCCGATCCGCTCGCACCGGAAGAAGCGGTGCAGCTTTCGCTCGAGCAGCTGATGAGCATCGACGTCACGAGTGTTTCCGGCGTCGAGCAGCAGCTCCTCCGCTCGCCCGCCGCGGTCGACGTGATCACCGGCGAGGACATCCGTCGCACGGGGCACCGCTCGATCGCGGAGGCCCTGCGCCTCGCGCCGGGCGTCTTCGTCGGGCGCACCGCCTCGCACGGGTGGGCCATCTCGCCGCGCGGGATGAACGGCCTTTTCGCCAATAAGACGCTGGTCCTGATGGACGGCCGCCGGCTGTACGACCCGCTGCACGGCGGCACCTTCTGGGACGTGCAGGACCCGCTCCTCGGGGACGTGGACCGGATCGAGGTCATCCGCGGACCCGGCGCGACGCTCTGGGGCGCCAACGCCGCCAACGGCGTGATCAACATCATCACCAAGAGCACTGAGGAGACGCTGGGCGTCTACCTGCAGGGTGGCGCCGGGACGTACGATCGCGGGTTCGGCGCCTTCCGCTACGGCGGCAAGCTCGGCGACGACGGGTCGTTCCGCATCTGGAGCCGGTACCGCAACCACGCCCCTCTCGAGGAGCCCGGGCCGGGCGACGCGAACGACGAATGGGACCTCCTCGACGGCGGCTTCCGCGCCGAGTTCGGGAAGATCGACGACCTCAAGCTCACCTTCGAGACCCGCGCGTACCACAGCTTCACGCACTACCAGCAACTCGGCGTGCCGGTCCCGGGCTTTCACCTCAGGACCGACTCGGTGCTCTTCGACCAGGAGGTCCGCGGCGGGCACGCCCTGTTCCGCGCCGAATCGTTCACCACCCCGGACGAGGGCTGGAGCCTGCTCGCCTATTACGACCGCACCGAGCGCCGCGAGATCGGCCGCCTCGGCGTCGAGCGGGACTCCTTCGAGCTCGACGCCCGCTATCACTTCACGGTCGGCCAGGACCACGCGCTGATCGCCGGCGCCGAGATCTACTACACGATGGACAGCGTCGAATCCTCCCAAGTCATCGGGATCGCGCCCGATTCGTCGGACCTCGTCACGTTCAGCGCCTTCGTTCAAGACACCATCACGATCGCGCCCGACCGCTGGTTCGTGATGCTCGGGAGCAAGTTCGAGCACAACGACTTCACGGGATTCGAGGCCCAGCCGAGCGCCCGTCTCTGGTTCACCCCCGATGACCGGCAGACTCTCTGGACGGCCGTGTCGCGCTCCGTGCGCACGCCCTCTCGCGTCGAGGACGGGCTCAACGCCGTCCTGTTCTTCGCCGATACCGGCCTCCTGGCGGGGGAGGAGGCTTCCGGCGAGATCGTCCCGGTCCGCGGCGCCTCCGGCAACCCGGGCCTCGACGCCGAAGAGGTGCTCTCCTATGAGCTCGGCTACCGCAACCTCGTCACCGACGAGTTCTCCGTGGACGTCGCCGGGTTCTTCAACCGCTACGAGGACCTGATCTCGCTCCCGCCCGACCTGATCGACAGCAGCTTCAACAACGACGGCGCCGCGGACGCCTACGGCGTCGAGCTCGCCGCCGACTGGCGCCCGGCGAGCAACTGGCGCCTCCGAGCCGGCTACAGCTACACCGAGGTGAACGTGCGCGGGCCGGTCAACGACTTCGAGGAGGGCGAGTCGCCCCACAACATGGCCCATGTCACCTCGTACCTCGACGTGACGGAGGACCTGGAGCTCAACGCCGCCGCCTATTACGTCGATCGCGTGCCGTTCCAGGAGATCGAAGATTACGTGCGGCTCGATCTCGGCCTCACGTACCGCGTCTCTCCCAAGTGCGAGATCGCGCTCTGGGGCCAGAACCTGCTGGAGCCGCGCCACAACGAGTTCTCGGGTCTGGAGGTCGAACGCAGCGCGTATCTGTCGGTCACGCTGCGGTTCTGACGGTCGGAAGCAGCGGAGGCTCCCCGAGCCGGTGACACGCAATCCCGCCCAGCATGTGCTGCTCGTCGTGTGCTGCGTGCTCGCGCCCGCGCTGTGCGCCCCGACCTCCGCGCAGCCCCGCACCCCCGGTCCCGGGGCCGCCGCCGATCCCGACCGCGTCGCGGCCGTGAAGGCCGGCATGGTCGTGAACTTCATCCGCTACACGACCTGGCCCGACTCGGCGTTCCAAGACGGCGAGCGCGCCGCCCCGATCGTGGTCGCCATCATCGGCGAGAGCGACATCACCGCGGCCCTGGCCGACGCGGCCGACGGGCGGGTGATCTCCGGGCGCGAGATCGAGATCCGCCGGCTGCGTCACCCGGCGGCCGACGGTGACGCGCCCGACGACGCGGGCGCGGAGCTGGAGGAGTTCCACCGCAACTTGCGGGAGTCGCACCTGGTCTACTTCGGGGAGTCGGAGCGGGACCGCTACGCCGCCGTCCTCGGGACCCTCGCCGACGCCCCGGTGCTGACCGTGAGCGACATCCGCGGGTTCGCGGAGGGCGGGGGGATGCTCGGCCTCTCGATCCGGGATCGCCGGATGTCCTTCGACGCCAACGAGGAGGCCGTCAAGGCGGCGGCGCTCAAGGTCAGCGCGCAGGTGCTCCGGCTCGCCAGGATCGTCCGCACGCGCGAAGAGCCCCCGCGCCGGCCCGGGCAAGGGGGCGGCCCGTGAGGAGCCCCCGGACGTTCGCGATGAGGCTCACGCTCCTGATCACGCTGGTGACGGGCGTGGCGGTGGCCCTGGTGTCCGCGGCGCACATCGCGCTCGAAATGCGCCGGGTGCGCACGCTGGCCATGGAGTCCGTCGGCGCGCAGGCCCGCGTGATCGCCGCGAACAGCACCGCCGCGATCGACTTCGACGACGTCCCCGCCGCCGAAGCGACGCTCCACGGGCTCTCCACCGTGAGCGACTTCGCCGCGGCGGAGATCACGAGGGCGGGGGACCCGGCCGGCTCGCGCCCGTTCGCGATCTACCAGCGGGCGGGGGCCGAGCGCCTGCCGGAGCTGGCGCAGGTGCGCCGGGCCGCGATCGACGGCCGCTGGCTGAGCTATCTCCAGCCCATCATGCGCGACGGCGAGCACATCGGCGACCTCAGGCTGCTGTATGACTTCGCGACGCTCCGCCGCCGGCTGATGGCCGAGATCCTTGTCGATCTCGTCATCGGGCTCGCGGCGGTGGGGGCCTCGTTCCTCGCCGCGCGCCGGGTTCAGCGATCGCTCCTCCGCCCGATCCACGAGCTCTCGCACGCCGCGCGGGCCATCGCGACGACCGATGACTTCTCGATCCGCGCCCGCAAGGTCTCGCCCGACGAGCTCGGCGCGCTCACCGACGTCTTCAACTCGATGATCGCGCGCATCGGCGAGGCGGAGGCGATCCGGCGCGACCACCGCCGGCTCCTGGAGGAGGAGGTCTCGCGCCGCACCGCCGAGGTGCTCGAGGCGCAGGCCCGGCTCCGGCAGTCGGAGCGCATGGCGTCGCTCGGCACGCTCTCGGCCGGCCTCGGCCACGACATCGGCAACATCCTTATGCCCCTGCGGGCACACCTGGCCTCTATCCGCGACCGCGTGGGCGCGTCGCAGGAGGACGACCGAGACTTCGGCGCGGTCGGCCGCGCGACCGAGTACCTGCAGAACCTGAGCGCGAGCCTCCGGCTCTTTTCCCAGGAGCCCGACCGCACGGAGCTGCGCCACGATCCGACGGAATTCGCGCCGTGGTGGGCGCGGATGGAGCCGCTGCTGCGCGCCATGATGGGCCGGGGCATTGAGCTCCAGCACGACCTGCCGCCGGGCCTGCCGCCGGTCAGGCTCTCGCAGAGCCTGCTGATGCAGGCGGTGTTCAATCTCGTGCAGAACGCCGCGCAGGCGTTGAGCCCCGAGGGCGGCGCTCCCCCGCCGGGAGCGTGGATCCGGGTCTCGGCGGAGGCGTTGCGGGGTGCAGGCGACAGCGCGCGTGTCGCGATCTCCGTGGCCGACAACGGGCCCGGCATGACCGAGGAGGTTCGCCGGCGATGCCTGGAGCCCTACTACACGACCAAGACGCGCCGGATCTCCTCGGGCCTGGGGCTTTCCATCGTCCGAGGGATTGTCGAGAACGCCGGCGGCGAGATCACGGTCCGATCCGAGCCCGGGGCCGGGGCCACCTTCACGATGACGCTTCCCGCCGGCCCGGCGTCGGCCGGAGGCGGGGCGCCGGCCGTCGTGACCCTGGCCGATCCCAGGCGGCGGGCGGTGGTGTCGCACCTGCTCCGCGCCCTCAGGTGCGACGTGCGGGTCGATCCTGCCGATAGAGCAGTAGACGATGTGCGTGGGCACCCCGGAGCGGTCTGGGTGACCGATTCGCTCGACGCCGTCGCGGGGGCCTGGAAGGGGGCGGTGGTGCTGCTCGCCGAAACACCGGGGCCGCAGCCCGCGACCGCCTCCGGCCCGGTGACGGTGCTCGACCCCGCGACGCCGCTGCCGGTCCTCCGAAGCACGCTCAGCAAGCTCCTCCCGGGAGAGTGAATGATGCACACGACCCAGCCCGAGCGCCCGGCCGCCTCCAAAGCGAGGGTGTTCTGCGCCGACGACAACCCGCTCGTCACCGCCGCGCTCCAGCGGTACGTGGAGCGCTCCCCCGACTTCGACTGGATGGGCTGCGCGGAGGACGCCGACGAGCTCTGCAGCGAGGTGCGGTCGCGCGGCTGCCCGGACATCGTGCTCCTCGACATCGACATGCCCGGCATGGATCCCTTCGCGGCGATCGGGGAGCTGCAGCGGTGCTGCGGGCGGTCGAGGATCCTGATGTACAGCGGCATGGTGCGCCGGGACCTGATCGACAGGGCGCTCGAGGCGGGCGCGTGGGGGTACGTCTCCAAGGGCGACGGCGAGCAGTCGCTCTTCGAGGCCATGCGGGCCGCGCTCGCGGGGCACCTGGCGCTCAGCCCGGAGGTGCGCGCGGTCTATGGATCCTGAGGGGCGATGGCCGGGCCGGGTCTCCGCCTCACCCGATCACGCTCTCGATGAACCTTCCATCCCGGTGGAAGGCCTCTCCATCGGCCTCGATCGTGCCGCCGTCGATTCCTCGCGCGGAGTCCGGCCGCAGGTCGCACACCATGTCCCAGTGCAGCCCCGATTCGTTGCTGCTCCCGCTCTCGGGATACCCCGCCCCGCACGCGGCGTGGAATGTGCCGCCGATCTTCTCGTCGAAGAGCGTGTTGCGGGTGAACTCGGTGATGCCGTAGTTGGTGCCGATGGCGATCTCGCCGAGCGTGCGGGCGCCTGCGTCCTGGTCGAGCATCTCGACGAGGAACGATTCGTTCTTCGAGGCGCTGGCGTCGACAACGCGCCCGGCCTTGAAGGCGAGGCGCACGCCCTCGACCTCGCGCCCGTTGTAGACGGCGGGGAAGGTGAAGTTCACGTGGCCGTCCACGCCCTGGGGGCCGGTGAAGACCTCGCCGTCGGGGAAGTTCTCCTTGCCGCAGCAGTTGATCCAGGTTGATCTGGCGGGGTCCACGTTGACTCGGAGATCGGTCCCGTCGTGGCCGGCGGCGGCGGGGGCGCGGAAGCGGAGCTCGCGGCGCTTCTGGAGGTACTCGCGCACGCGCTCCTGCCGGTCGCGGATGCGGCGCCACTCGGCGACGGGATCGGGAAGGTGGAGGAGCCCGGCTTCGTAGACGAACTTCTCGTATTGGCGGAGGCTGCGCTCGGCGTCCTGGGCCGCGGCCTCCGTCGGGTACTGCGTGCCGCACCAGCGCAGCGTGCCCTCCGCGGCGCGCTGGAGGAAGCGCTTCAGGAACGGCTTGCGGGCTTGCTGGATCGCCGCGAGGCGCCCCGGATCGACGCGTGAGCGCGAGCGGGTGTTGTGGTCGGCCCACAGACCGATCTGCACGTCCATGGTCTCGACACGGTGGAGGTCGAGCGGGGAGACGTAGGCGATCTGGTCGAGCGTGCCGGATTCGAGGAGGTCGTCGCCGAGCTCGTCGGAGCGAGGCACCCAGACCGGGTGGCCGCCGGCTTCCAGGACGCGCCTGTAGATGGCGCGGACGGCGGGCATGGCGATGGGGTCCGCGGCGATGACGACGAGGTCGCCCTTGTGCACCTCGGTGGAATAGGCGATGAGGACGTCGGCGAGGCGCGCGAGCATGGCGTCGGACATAGGGCCTCCTGGTGGGAAACAAGCCTAGGGAGATCCCGCGGCTCAGGACCGGTTCCTACAGTGGCCGTGCTCTTCCCCAGAGGGAAGGCGGAAACGGAGCTTTCATGGCACGCGCAACTGGTCTCGTTCTCGCCGCCGGAATCGCCGGGGCGGTCGCCGCGAGTGTTCTGCAGCATGCGGTTTCGTTGCCGGCGCGGGCGGCGGGGCAGGAGGCGTCCGGGATCGCCGCGGACGCGGCGCGGGTCGGCACGGTGGATGTCCTGAGGCTGCTGGAGACGATGCTGGAGACGCCGGAGTACGCGGACGCGCGCAATGCCGCCGGCGATGTGTGGAACACGCAGATCACGCCGCTGGGGGACGAGCTCAACCAGCTCCGGCAGTCGATCACGAACATGGATCCCAACGATCCGGCGGCGCAGGGGCTTTACCAGCAGTTCCAGTCGGTGCAGCAGCGGATCGGGTCGCTGCAGCAGGACGCCGGGCAGGCCATGGACAAGATGAGCGCCGAGCAGCTCGCCGACGCCTACAGGAAGATCCACGGCGCGGTGACGTCGGTGGCGGAAGCGCAGGGGATCGACAGGGTCTTCTCGAGCCGCACGACGGTGGACGACATCAACACCGAGAACACGAACGTGGTGGTGCAGGAGGTGCTGCTGCGTCCCGTGCTGCGGAATGTCCCGGAGCTGGACCTCACCGAGGCGGTGCGCCTGGAGCTCGGGCTGCCGGAGCTTGGCGCCCAGCCGGAGAAGCCCGAAGGGCCGGCCGAGGGCGTGGAGCAGCCGATCGAGCAGCCGCAGGAGCAG
>DASRXL010000104.1:0-25588 GCA_035654175.1 Phycisphaerales bacterium | reverse complement strand
AGGGCGAGGGCCGCCTCAATAAGGCGCTGCAGGCGATCGCGGCGGATCCCTATACATGGCTCACCGAGGCCGAGGGACGGCTGACCTACACCCCGATCGACGACGAGCGCATGGCGGTGCTCTGGGACGGCAAGCCGGTGTTCCCGCCGTTCGGGCTGGTGCTGCGACAGGATCAGGGGCAGTGGTCCGTGGCGCTCCCTCTGGCGAGCATCCCCTGGCTGTCGCGGTACATGCCGCAGTCGCCCGAGGAGTACGCAATCTGGGCGAGCCTGATCCAGATGGCGGACAACGTGGTGCGCGACCTCGAGGCGGACGTGCGCGGCGGCCGGATGCAGTCCCTGGACGCGCTCGCGCGCCGCGCGGGGGAGAAGGCGTTCGTCCCGATGGGGATGGGGATGGTGGCGTACGAGCAGGCGCGCACCGATCGTCGCCGGCGCGAGCAGGCCGCCCGCGAGGCGGGGGAGCCGTCCCCCGGCGGCGGCTGAGGCGGGGGCGCCGCTACCCGCCGATGCGGGAGCGCTCCTCGCCGGTGCGCACGCCCAAACCGCCGCCGAGCCCGCGCGGCGACAGGATGAAGCCGATCGAGGCCTCGTCGGCGATGAAGTTGTAGGAGTAGCCGATGCCCACGGTGATGTTCGGGTAGTCGCGCCGGAGCGTGAAGCTCACGCGGTCGAAGTCGTCCACGGTCGAGTCGTAGGTGATCTCGGCCGTGGCGCGGTACTTCTCGGTCAGCTCGTAATTGAGGTTGTAGAAGAGCAGCGTGGAGTCGAGGGCGTTCACGAACCGCTGGCCGAAGCTCGAGCGCAGACGTTCGTCGTGATCGATGATGACGCCGAGCGTGGAGTACTCGGGCTGGTGGGTCTCCTCGACGTCGTAGATGATTCGCCCGGCGATGCCGACGGGGTCGGAGACCTGCCAGAGCAGCTCCGCGTCGATGAACTCGCCCGGGCTCGAAAGCTCCGGCCTGTCCTCGAACCAGTGGCCGATGGGGTACTCGCGGTCCACGTCGCCGGACGACCAGACGTACTCCGTCCGGAGCTTGAGCACGTCCACGCTGCGCCACCGCCCGGGACCGCCCCGCTTGGTCTGCCAGGTCTGATCGATGCCGACGCGGACGATCGTGCCCTCGGCGAGCGATTCGACGGCGTCGTCGTACACGGGCAGGTCCACGCGGTCCACGGTGCTGCCCGCGTGCCACACCGTGACCCCCGGCTCGATGATGTGGCGCACGCGGTGCAGGTCGAAGAGATCGCTCTCGACCGAGTTGTCTACGCGCTGGAGCGTCGTCGAGAGGCGCACGCCCGCGGCCCCCCACAGGCGGGCGTTGTCGTCCTCGGCCGGGGAGTAGCCCTCGAAGTCGGTGTCGTAGGCGGTCGCCCGCCCGACCACGAACGGGTTGATCCTGAGCGGCCCGGCCTTCAGCACGGTCGAGACCTCGTGGCGCATGTCGGCGCGCACCACGCCGCTCTCGTCGAGGCCCCGGGCGCGGAGCGCGTCGCCCACCGAGTCGTTGGGATCGATGCCGAACGCGAGGTCCGCCAGGCGATCGGTCGGGAACCCGAGCTCCGCCGCCGTGGGCTCGTGAAACTCCAGGCCGAGGCGCCCGACGCGGTACTCCGAATTCAGCGTGAAGACGCCCGGCCAGAGATTGGGCGCGAGGTCGTCGGCGACGCGGACGTAGCTCAGCTCGGGAAGCTTGGAGACGCTGTAGCCGCGGCTCTCGAGGAGGTACTCATTGGCGATGAAGTCGTTGAGGTTGCCCTTGGCCTCGAGCGCGAGCTGCGAGTTGGAGTCCGTGCGGTCGAGCCGCGCCCTGGTCGTCAGCTCCCGCCGCTCTCGGGCGAGCTCCTCGAAGAGCGACTCGGCCAGGCGCTCGTCGGAGAGGTACGCGCCCTCCGTCGTCAGCGTCCAGAGGCTGTTGAGGCGCCACCGATTCTCGGCGAGCACGATCCCGCGGGTCTCGCCATCGAGGTCGATCTTCCTGCCGCTGGACATCACGTCCTCGCCGGTGTCGTGGAAGAGCAGGTAGGCGAAGACGCCCCCCTTGGCCTGCTCGTTCTGCCAGCCGACGTTCGTGCCCAGCGCGAAGCCGCGCTCGTTGTAATAGTCCACGAGCAGCTCGGTCGTGTCGAGCCATTCCGGCCGCTCGCGCCCGAGCAGGGTGTAGAAGTCCCACGTCGTCTTCCACGCCGGGCCGGTGCGGGACGAGCTCTCGACCCGCAGGTCGCGCAGGGGGAAGCGCTGCGGATCGCCCACCCATCGCGGCCAGGGCAGGAGCGGCGCCCGCCCGCCGCGCAGCACGACCCCTCCGGCGTCCACCATGTTGCCCGTCGTCCCGTCGGTGCGCGTGTAGCGGCGGACGGTGATGCTGTTCACCCCGATCGACATGTGCGGGCGGGCGAACCGCGTGTTCGAGACGGTCGCCTTCTTCGCGACGAACTGGTTGTGCGACTCCTGGCGCAGCGCCTCGGCCCGCACGTAGAGCGGCATGCCCGCCCGCTGGTCGTACGTCCAGAACACCGAGTCCACGATCAACGCGCGATCGCGGGCCACGTCGTAGAACACCCGCGGCCCGCGCAGCGTGTACTTGCCGTCGGTCACGATCACGTCGCCCTCGAGGTACAGGCCCTGCACGTCCTGCGTGCGGAACTGCCCGAGATCGGCGACCGTGCCCTCCGAGAGGTAGACGACCGCGCGCTGGGCCTCCATCTGCAGCGTGCGGTCCGAGCGGGTGTCGCGGTAGAGCACCTTCACGCCCTCGGTCAGCAGCAGCGAGCGCCCGCTCTCCCCGGTGACGAGCGCGATCTGCCCCGGGTCGAACGTGATGATCCCCTCCGACGCGAAGATCTCCTCCCCGGCGTCCGCCACCACCGGCGGCTCGAGGAGGAGGTCCTCCTCCAGCGCCGGCGGTGGATACCCGCCGGCCACGCCCGCCGCTCCCGGCTCCGCAGGCGGGCCCTCCGCAATCGGAACCTCCTCGAGCGCGATCGTCTCGCCGGTGGCGAGCTCGCGCAGGTAGCGGGCGAACTCGCGCTCCGCCTCGCGCACGAAGGCGTCGTTCGGCCGGCCTTGCTCGGCGAGGTCCACCGCGAGGCGCACGGGACCCGGGCTCATCACCACGCCGTCGACGCTGAGCCGCTCGGCCTGAAGGGCGGTCCCTGCGTCCGCGCCGATCGAGCCGACCTCGTCGAAATACGCGAAGACCTGGTGCGTGGGGGCGTCGCCCGGTTCGCCGGGGAGCCGCTGGAGCCAGATCACGGCCCGCCGGGCGTCGAAGTGCGAGTGGGCGAGCGTCACGCGCACGTCCCCCTCGAGCAGCAGGCGCTGGACGCGCCCCGTCCCGTCGTCCTCCACCCACACCCAGGCGTGGTTCGCCTCGAAGGCCACATCGCCGGCGACCGGGGCGAGCGGGAGCCGCAGGCCGGAGAACGAGCGGCCGGCGATGTCGATCGGATCGACGGCGGGCGGGCGCTGGGCGCCTTGCGGAGCTTCGCCCCCGGCGCCCTGCCCGAGCGCAGGTCCGGCCGTGAGGGCGACCACCGCCGCCGAGCGGAGGATCGGGCGATGGAAGTGTCTGCGGCGGCTCGACATAGGTGGGCTGGGCCGGCGTCGGGCGTGAGCTCTCCCCCGCGCCGGACCGGCATGGGCCGCAGTGTACCCGTTGTGCCGTCTCCCCGCCCCCGGTAGGCTCGCGCTGTGCACAACCGCGCCCGCCTCTGCGGCGCTCGTCCAGATCACGGTCGTCGGCTCGGGGATCGCTCGCCCGGCGAGCCGGGTCGGCCCGGGGCTCGCTGCGGACGTGGCGAGAGCTCCGGTCCCGATCTCTCCGGTGGGGCCGCGCCCTGCAGGAGCTTCGGCCCGGCGTTCACGCTCATCGAGCTGCTCGTCGTGATCGCGATCGTGGCGGTGCTGATCTCGATCCTGCTGCCGGCCCTCGGCAAGGCCCGCGCGGCAGGCCGGACCGTGGTCTGCGGCTCGAATCTGCGCCAGATCCACATGATGATCGAGGACTACATGGTCGCGTCACGGGACGTGCTCCCGCCGCACCGCTCGCCCGACAACGGCAATCCCGACTCGCGCTGGTGGTGGGCGACGCTGCTGTACCCGACCGAGTTCGACACGCCGCAGAAGCGCCGGCAGGCCGAATGGGAGCTGCTGGCCGGCAGGTACAAGCGCTTCAAGTGCCCGGAGCTGCGCCAGCACAATGAGTGGGACGGGATCCGCTGGGAGTGGCGGTTCGACGCCCATCGCGTGAGCTACGGGTACAACTCGTTCTGGCTCGGGTTCTATCCCTACGGCGCGGCGGATGCGCGGGCGATGGACAGCTGGTGGGCCAGGCGCGACGGCATGGGCCTGCGCACGAAGCAGTCGCTGCGGATAGACGAGGTGCTCCGCCCGGCCGAGACGCTCAGCGTGGGCGACTCGAACCCGAAGCCCGACGGGAAGTGGTCGATGAGCCTCTGGCACCCCTACGCCGACATCGCGAAGGAGGGCATCACGACGCGCCACGGGGGCAAGGGCAACGCGATCATGCTCGACGGGCATTTCCGGACACTGGCCGGCGAAGAAGTGAACGACCCGGTCAAGAACAGGCGGATATGGGATCCGCATTGGCCGGGGGAAGTGTCACGGTGGTGGTGAGACGCATTCGCAACTAGGGCGGGGTGGGTTGATCACGACGGGTGAGTATCGCTAACGGTGCGGGCGCCGGATCAGAGAGGTCGACCCCCAGGCGGCGGCGTTCCGCTCAGCCTGGCGCTGCATCTGCGTGCACATCCTGGTTGTCTGGATACTTGGCACGTGCGTCCAGCACGGCAACACGACGAGTTTGATCACGACCGTCGCCGCGACGAGCCAGAGCATCACCTTCACGACCCGTTGGGATATCTGGAACTTCATTCGGACCTCCTCGAGGCTGCGCCTCTGGAAAGAGGTCCGGGTCGTCCAACGCGCAGTTGATGCGCGGGCGTAAAGCGGGTAACCTGCGCGGGCGGGCGCGGCGTGCTTGGGCGACGCTGCTCGATGGCGAATGAGACTGAGTCGAGCGCAGTCGAGCCCCTGGCTCCGTTTTCCGGAACTGCGCGACCGGGGGACGTGCTCTTGGCTCGCGACCATTCCGATCAGCATCCGAATCCCGCCGAGTTCGCTGCGGTCCCCGGGCCGGCCGAGGCCTCGCCGGTCGCGCCGGGCGGGGAGCCGGTCTTGGACAGGCGCATCAGGGCCGAACTGGTGCCGCTGGCGACCGGCGCCCTCGAGGACGTCGTGAGATGGATCTGGTCGACGGACCTGCTCCCGGTCGAGGATCGTCGGGCGGCGCTCCGTCGCGCCCGCTGGGATTCACAGCAAGGGGGCGTTCCCCTTGTGGCCGAAGAGAATGTGACCAGGTCGAATGCACTGAGACCACTGCCGGTCTGCGATCGCGTCCAGAGGGTATGGGCGACGGGCGTGGACCTCGCGATCTTGACCAGTCGCGTCCAGGCACAGCCGGCCTTCGGCCTCTTGGTGGCATTGGTGAATCGCCTGGACCATCGCCTCCGGAGGCGAGCCCGCATCGCTGTCCAGGGCTACAAACGCGCCACGCTCCTTCCGCGGTCCGAATCGAAGCGTGCCCTGAAGCTCGCGCAGGCGGAGCGGCTTCAGCGGGCGCTCGTGCGAGAGGCCGTCGATCAGTTCCTGGACTTGCTCTCGCCCCAGGTGCGGACCGCGTACTTCAGGGATGAGCGGACCAACCGAGTCTCACCGCTTCCGATTTCCCGTCGTCGCGCCGACGGGCTGTGCTGGCCGGAGGCGATGCGGGGGCTCTCCATGTTCGACGACGCGCCGAGGGCCGTGCTGCTCGATGAAAGCCGGGGACCGGTGTGGACCCATGAAGAATTGCAGCTCGTGGTGCAGCAGCGGCGCCCGTTGGAGGGCCGAGGCCGATTCGGGTGGCGCGAACGGGTCAACTGCACCTGGGCCTTCCGTATCGCATGGGACCGATGCCGTGTCGCAGCCTTCTGCGCGTGGAGGGACGGAGCACCCAAGGCGCCGAACGGGCAGCAGTCGCCCGTCGGCATGACCCCGGCCCGCAAGCGGATCTACGACGAGGCATGGTCGTCTCCACGCGTCGCCGAGCTTGCTCTGCATTATTTGACCGGCTGGCTTCGCTCAACGGGCATGCATGTGGTGGGATTCCCGCCTCCGCCGATGGTCGGGCCGCGGGACGTGCGCACCGTCATGGCCGCGATGCTCGACAACGACGCCCCTGCGTGGAGCACCCTGCGTTCAACGCTCGACTCGTGGTACACCACGCAGCACCCCACCTGGACGATCAATACGATCGGGTCAAGCGACGGCCAGCAGGTGGTGCGGCTCAGCGACACCGATTACCCGCGCGCGCAGAGCGTCTTGCCGATCCTGCCTCCGGACGGCGATGTCCTGGTCGCGGGCGGGAATCGTGGGAGTGTTGCGGCGCAGGCCGCATGCTGGGATGCTCCCTTGATCATCGACGATCTGCAGGCGCCCCATCATTTCCGGCAGGATTGGCGTTGGGCCGATCTTGACGTTCCGATCAAGTATGCAAAACCACGCCGCGGCAAGCGGATCTCGACGCGGTCCGAGCTCGCGGTGCTTGTTCCCGGAGTACACGGCCCTCGGGCCGTCATCGTGGGCGAGCATCCGGACGTGGGCTTCTTCGATGAGAACGACCTGCATCGCGCGCAGCTCCTCGGACTGCTGGCCGGGGCGTGCGTGGATGCTCGGGTCAGGGCGCCGGACTCTTCGGACAGCGAGCACAGGCAGGCAATGGAGTTGCGGAACATCGCGCGGACCCAGATTGGCTCGTCACAAGCGCTTCTGGACGAGTTCACGTCATGCATTCGCAGGCTCGTGGGCGCGGACCTCTGCTACGTTCTGCACTACAACCCGGGTTCCCACGCCTTCTCCGTCGCCAGCGTGGCCGCGAACAGGTCTTTGGAAACCGACATTCTGAAGCGGATGGAGCTGCAGCTATCGCCGACGACCCTTGATCGCGCACGACCGCTGCTTGGACACGCGATGCGGGCGGCGATCCAGCCGGCCGGAGAAGGAAGGACCTGGGAGGTCTACCGAAGGCTTCGGGAAATTGCGCAGGTAAACGAACCTGAGGTCAAGCCGCTCGGCCCGCCTCTCGACTTTGAGTATCCCACTCGGATCACCATCCCGATCACCGCAAGAGCAGGAGCCGCAGCGGACGGTGTGCTCTGGCTGCGCTGGCGTGAAACGCCCGCGGCCCTGCTGGACGGTGACGGAGCTGAGGGTAACCAGCAGGACCGGCTCGCCAAGGCGGTTGCTCTGCGGGTCGGGAGAATGCTCGGCGTGTTGGCGGCGGCGCTGGTCCTCATGAGGCCCGATCCCGGAGTCCGGCCGGAAACGACGTAGTGTCGGTGTGACGTATCGATGGTGAAGGCTGCGATCGTTGCTGCACAGCGCATGCAGACAAGTCTGTCGACGGCGCTGGGTGCTCCCGATCTGTCGGGGAGTTTTCAGGAGGGACCTTTGGCCGGATCGTCTTTGATCTTTCGGTGCGTACCGAGGGCAGCGATCGCCCGGTCCTTTCGGAGAGCAGCACTTGTGCGCACGGATGACGATCCGAATCGCGGCCGCAGAGCCGCCGCAACGCACGGTGCCTCAGGTCGGGGCAGCGGGCGCGCTTGCGCTCGCGATGCGCTCCGCTTACCGACCCCCCGAGTCAGCGAACTTCGACGGGGACAGCGGGCACCGCCCGACCTTCCCGTCGCATCGCAGCGCGACGTTCCCGAGCGACAACGCGGTCGGTTGATCCAGCGGCGAGTGCTTCGGGTGAGCGCACCACGGGACCTCCACATGGCGGACCGCCGTGAGCGCATCACCTCCCGTATCGCGGCCCCCCACCGTGAGCCGCTCGATGCGGTAATAGCCGCATTCGTGGCTCAACATCTCGCCTGCTCCGCGCCCGAGGCCCCCGCAACGTGCGGGATTCAACAAGCCTACCGGCTTCATGGCACTCGGTCCACGCAGCGCATCAAAGGCGGGCGAGGTGATACCCCGCCCGCCCGACCGCTCGACCGTCCACTCACCACAAACACGCCTCTCTCGCCTCCAGACGTGCCGCCGGTCGAGCGGTGGTCCCGTGCAGCGTCGATCCGCGTGCATCAGGTGTTAGTAACCAATATACAACATCGGCATCTCTTGACGAGTGAATTCCGGTTCATGGATTCCAACTTCCCGGCGCTTCCCGAGTCGCGCCAGGGAGATGCGTCATGCTCCGGGGAAGATCCGACTCACGTCACGCGTTCCAGTCCTCGCCCCGTGGCGGTCGCGCCGATGGGCTCCTCCGCCGGCTCACTCCTCGGCGCGGAGTTCGACCGCCGCCGCCCGATCGTCCCGCGAGCCCGCGAGAAGGCGCCGTGCTCCGCCTCCGCGAGCCGTGCCGCCACGATCCCTGTCGCCGCACCCCACACGACGTGCGCGACAATCATGAGCGCGTTGCGCCGCGCGGGCTGGCGCGTCGGAGGTGGCATGATGCCGGCCGCCGGAAGCCAGCCGGCGTAGCTCGCCGCCCAGAGACCGAGGCCGAAGGCGGCTCCCTTCACGACCGGATGCGCGGGGCATCGGCGCGCGAGCGGGGCATAGAGAGCCCCGGCGAGCGCTCCGTATCCGAAGTGACCGAGCATGGTCAGGTCGCGCCGTTGCGGCTCGTCGAGGTGCTCGGCGAGGCCGACGCCGTCCGCCAGCTTCATCGTAATCTCTCGGGGCGGGAGCGGGTACTGCTCGCGCTGCGGCAAGCGGCGGTGCATCAGCTCCATGGCGACGGTCATCGGCGCGGTCGCGGTCAGGCCGGCGATCAATCCTGTGGTCATGCGCTCCACGGTCGGTCCTCCAGCCCCGCCTCGCCACTTGCTACGCCGCGGGCCCGTCAGAGGGTTCGGACCGATGAGGGGGCATTCACGCCGGGGGCCCTCCACGGCGCACGACCCCGAACGTGTTCGCTCATCCCGGGGAGCACGCGGAGGCGGGTATGCTCGCTCGCATGCTGCGCATGAGCGCGTACACGCTGACGCCCATCGCCACCACCGGCGATCAGTTCGCCGGATTCGCACCCTACGTCCCCTCCATCGGGCCCGATGGAACGATCGCCTTCCAAGCCTCCCTCCGCGCGGGTGGGTCCGGCCTGTATGCCGGGCGCGGCGGCTCCGTTCGCGCCATCGTCCGCTCGGGAGACGGCGTCGGCGAGATCGTCAGCCACCCAGATGTCAACCGCCGCGGGGACTGCTGCTTCTACGCGGGAACGGCTCGGGGCAACCAGGGCGTCTTCCTCGTCTCGAACGGACGTGCGACCGAGCTGTGGCCCGCGGCCGGACCGCTCGGCCCGACGATCAACGAGAGCGGCGCCGCCGCGTTCCGCGCCCCTGCGCCTTCCGGGGCCGGCGTGTACCGGGTGGCGTGCGGCTCCGTCGCCGTCATCGCCGCTACCGGCGCGGAGTACGTCGCATTCCACGGCCTGCCCGTCATCGACGAGCGCGGGTGCGTGCTCTTCCGGGCCGACCTGCCCGGCGGGCGCCAGGCCGTCATGCTCGCCCGGGAAGACGGCCTGAAGACCATCGCGGCGACCGGCCACGAGTTCAGCGCGCTCGGCGCGTTCCCCGCGCTGAACGGCGCCGGTCTCGCGGCGTTCTGCGCCTCCATGCGGGCCGGCGGCTCCGGTGTCTTCGTGTCCGACGGCGTCGGCGCGCGCATGGTGATCGACGATCGCGGGGCGTTCGAGAGCTTCCGGGGCGCGATCGTGGACTCCGACGGCCGCGCCGTGCTTATCGCCACGGCGCGGGGCGGCTCGCTGGGCGTATTCTGCGGCCCGGATCCGACCGCACACCGCGTGCTCGGCGTCGGGGCGCCGCTCCTGGGCTCTGAGGTGGCGGAGTTCGCGCTCAATCCCGTGTCGATCAACGGCGCGGGCCAGCTCGCGGTCCGCGTCCGGCTCGACGACGGGCGCGAGGTGATCCTCAGGGGCGATCCGGGCTGAACGGCGCGGTCGACGATGCGGGGCCTGAAGCCGCCGCGCCCGCGCGGTCAACGCGCAAACTTCACGACAACCAGTGTGACGTCGTCCTGCGGCTTGTGCCCGTCGCAGAAGGCGAGGAGGTCGTCGTAGATGCCGTGCGTGAGCTGCTCAGCGGGGTCGTCGGCGCGCCGAGCCAGGCTTTCGCGGACCCGTGCCCAGCCGTAGCACTCTCGCTCGGGATTGTGGGCCTCGAAGAGGCCGTCGCTGGTGAGCAGGAGCACGGCGCCGGCCGGAACGTGCTCGTACGTCAGGTCCTCGTATTCGGCGTTCCCGTCTATCCCGAGCGGCAGCCCTGCGCCGGCGAGCTCGGCGAATCGGCCGGAGGCGGGATCGTACAAGAGTCCGCAGTGCTGCCCGGCGGTGGACCAGCGGAGCGCCCGTCGCGAGCCGTCCACCGTCATGTGCAGGAGCGTCATGAACCGGATCCCGCCCGTGTCGTGGACAATCTCCCGGTTGACGAACGTCAGAAGCTCGGAGGGATCGGCTGCGTCGCGCCACCTGGCGCGGAGGAGCGCGCGGGCGCTCGCCATGAGCAACGCCGCCCCGACGCCGTGGCCCACGACGTCGCCCAACGCGATCTGCACGCCCCCGCCCCCCAGCGGGGCGAAATCGAAATAGTCTCCACCGGTCTCGTCGCAGTAGCGGCTGAAGCCGGCGATGTCGAGCCCGTCCACCGCCGGCGGACCGGTGGGGAGCAGGGCCTGCTGCACCTCCATCGCGACGCGCAGTCCGGAGCTCATGCGGGCGAACTCGAGCAGGTCCCGCGTCACGCGGTTGATGTCGCCGCTCAGCTCGACGAGCTCGGAGGTGCCGCGGAGGTGAACCTCGCGCCCCAGATCGCCCGCGCCGACCTGGCGCACGTGGTCGCGGAGCTTCACGACAGGCCGCACCGAGAGGCGGGCCACTCCGATCCCCGCGGCAAGGGTCGCCAGCACGGCCACGGCGGCGGCGATCCCTGCACGGCGGCGCGCCTCCGCGGCGCGCGCGAGCAGGTCGCGCTCCGGCACGATCGTGATGAGAATCCAGTCGAGCCCGGAGGCCGGTCTCAGCGGCGAGATTCCGATCCACGCGGGCTCGCCCTCGATGGCCGCGGTGGTGCGCCGCGCCTCGTGGACCTCCGCGAACGCGCCGATTTGCCCGAGCGCCGCACGCGCCCCCGCGCGGGTGATCGGCTCGCGCGATTCCGCGGCGTCGAACTGCCTGCCCTCGGCCGTCACGAGCGGCTGGCTCCGGCTCGCGGCCACGAGCCCGCCCTCGCGGTCCACGATGAGGGCGGTCCCGGCCTCGCCGATGCGGAGTGACTCCATGAAGCGCGAGACGCTCTGGAGCTCCAGCTCGGTGTCCAGCACGCCAAGGAAACCGCCGCCGGGCCCATGGATCGGCCGGGAGTAGGAGATCCCCAGCGTCGCCCCGGAGCCGTCCTCGCGCGCCCAGCTGTAAACGGGACTCCACGCCGCGGACAGCCCCGCCGCCGCGGCGGCGCGGCCGGCGTGATACCACGGCCGCTCGCGCGGGTCATAGGCCAGGCGGCGGAGCGGCTCGCGGCCGGGCGTGCCCTCCGGCGAGAGCGCGTACTGCTCGACGAGCCCGCCGGTGGCGTCGTCCTTGATGGCGTACTCGAGGGCCTCCTCGCCGGGATAGGCCGCCAGCCACGTCGCGTGTCCGCGCTCATCGCCCCAGGCGATGCCGTTGAGCTCGTCGAAGACGTCCATGGTGCGGTGCATCGCCGGCAGCCAACCCCGCAGGTCGGTTGGGTCGAAGACGCCGAGGTCGACCAGGTGGGCGTTGTGCTCGCTGACGCGGGCCGCGGTCCGGGTGAGGTCCCCGATGCGGGCGCCGACGCGGGCGTCGATCTGGTCCACGATCTGCCCGACCAGGTCCTCGACCGCCCGGCGCGATTGCGAAGCGCCGACGGCTGTGAGCGCGAGCGAGACCAACACCACGGGCGCGGCGAGGACCAGCGGCGCGAGGACGCTGATAGAGAGTGGGCGTCGCCGGGATGGCTCGGGAGTAGTCGGCAGAGTCGTGCTCCGCGGGCGCGTCCCAGTCTCGACGGCCGCGGGAAGGGTAGATCGCGGGGGCCTGCGCGGCCGTCTTGCCTGTCAGTCCGGCGTGGCCCCGGCTTGGAGGTGCCGCGGCGAGCGAGCGGGCGAACCCGGCGCGGATGCGTTGGAAGGCGAAACGCGAAGGCCGCGGAGCGGGCAGGTGGGGGCGGAGGAAACAAAAGGCCGGCCCTATGGGCGGCACGAAACGCGGGACTTTGACGGTCGTGCGGCTTTCTGCTAGCTTCGGGGGGACGCCCCCGGCGGACAGGCCGGGCGAGGGGGGCTGGTTGATGTTCAGCGTATTTGGCGTCGTGGGATGGCTGGTCGTTGGCATCAGGCTTCGAGCGCTGGTTGTACCGTTCGCTCTCCTCATGGGGGCGGCGTGCACTGCGCAGACCATCGCGACGAGCGTTTCGGAAGCGATCAAAGCCACCGTCGCCGTGCAACTACGGCTCGACGGTGAGTTCACGACCATCGGATCGGGCTTCTTTCTGAACGCCTCGGAGGTGGTGACCAATCACCATGTCATCGATACGCTGGGCGAGTACCGCCTTCGCCTTTCGGACGGCACCTCAATCCAGGTTTCGACGTTCGTCACGTGCTCCGAGGCCGATGATCTCGCGGTACTCGCCGTATCGGCGTCGGCGCGCGTTCCGCACATTCTCGAGCCACGGAGAGGTCTGCCGCCCGTTGGAGAGGACGCCTACGCGATCGGTTGCCCCGCTGGGGTGGAGTTCACGCTTTCTCGCGGCATCGTGTCTGCCATCAGAGACCTTCCCGGGCACGGCCGGTGCGTCCAGACCGACGCGGCCGTCTCTCCAGGGAACAGCGGGGGGCCGCTCATTGATGACCGGGGACGAGTGATGGGCGTCGTGACCTTGAAACTCAACCCGTCGCGGGCCGACGACCTGAACGTCGCCATTCCAATCGACCGCGTTCTGAGGCTGAGCCGCCACGCCCCTAGGCCGCTGTCGGAGATTCCCGACGCGACGACAACTGTCGACTATGACCTTGGAGCCGCGTCACTGGAGAGGTGGACGCGGCCGCCGGTGGATGGTTCAGTGCTCGGTTCGCTGTCGCCAGTGGCCCAGCGCCTCGTGCGCGAGAGCGCGCGGTATTATCTCGTCGTGCCGGGACGGGGGGTTACGCCAGCCCATGCCATCATATTGCTCCTGGATGCGATCAGCGAGGAAGGCGGCAGTGGCTTATCGGCCGAGTCTGTCGCGAGAGAGATCGGCCTCGCAGGTGAGCATGTGGAAGGCGACGTTCCGCCGCTGGACATCGACTTTGACCCGTGCTGGGTGACGGTGCTCCGAAGCCTGCGGGTCGCGGAGACTGTCTCCGATAGCCTGACATTGATCGACGACTCCGGCGGGCGGGGGCTGGTGCTTCTTATTGGAGAGCGCGAGAGAGACCTCTTGTCCGGATCAGCTATCAAAGGTGGCCTCTGCCTCTTTCCGATGGGAAGTCTGGACCTCGGACGTGACGCCGGCTCGATTCCCGCGTATCAGCGCTTCTCGCTCGAAGAGCTGCAGGCGACACCCGAGGAGCTCGCAGCGTGGCTTGTGGAAAGCGAAATGCCGCTGATCCGGTATCACTACCGTTCGTTCGAAACACAGGATGACCGCGTGGATGCGTACGGGGCGCGTGGTGCGAAGCGAAGAGTGGTGAAGGTCGGCAGGCCGTACACGAAGCACGTGTGGAATCGGATCGAGACTCGTATCAAACCCATCAGAAGTCCAGTCGATGACACTGAAGAAGGTCCTGGCTCCAGATCTGAGAGTGGAACCCCTTGAGCATCTCAAGGTGACGAACTTGTGTTGCTCATCGCGTTCGTGTCAAGGCGAATCGGGTGGATGTTAAACAGTTCTGCAACACGCGGCCGTACCTGTATCACCTTACCGCTCGAGAGAACGTCGCTCTCATACGGGCGCAGGGTGCGCTGGTGCCGGCGGCGGAGTTGTTTGTGCGCGCCAATCGGGGAGATCTCTTGAGAGAGCACCGCAAAGGTCACCGGAGGATCCGGGTGGGGGATCACGAGCTAGTCGCCCGAGATCAGGATCCTCTTCGCGAGGGGAACTGCGCGTTGCCGGAGGGCTTCGAGTTCGAGGACCTGATAGGGCTGCTGAACGAGCACGTGTTCTTTTGGCCGGGCACTGCCGAGGGGCCCATCGCGGCGGGCCGCAATCACTTCGGACGATACGTGGAGGAGCACGGAGCACAGGTGCTGCGCCTGCCGACAACGAGCGCGTTGACCGCAAACCCACGGCCCCTGTTCTGCCGGTACAACTCGGGTGCGCCGCGGTGCAATCCGCGAATCGGACGAAGTCCACGCGGGTGGGAAACATTTGTCACAGCCGATCAGTTTTATGGTCGCCCGAGTGATGTTGTGGAGTGTGTGTATAGAGGCGCGGTGACGTTGCCTAAAGACGCGGAGTACTTTTTGTTGAACGATCGCGCGCTCTGGACTGAGTGACACGTGCCCTTCTGCGGGGCCGGCGCCCTTTGGCGGAGTTCCCGGGGGTGTCGGCCTGCGGCCTCCACACCCCGGCTACTGAAGATCACCCCTTCGGGGTGGGGGTGTGTGGGCGAGGCGTAACGCGGGGCGTCGAGATCGGAGGGTGCATTTCGGACTTCGAATTTCGAACGTCGAATGTGGAAGAATGGTGTGGGGTCATCCGCTGCCGCAACACGCGCATCGCCGATGTCGTATTCTGTTGGTGATGTCCAAGTCCTGGAGCCGACAGCACCCTGGTCGCGCGAGCCTCATCGGCGCGGGCGCGGGGTTCGTGATCGGGTACTTCATCTTTAGAGCCTTCGGGTTCCTGTCGCCACTGGTCGTGGTGGAGGCTCGCGGCGAGGGCAAGGGAGGCTTCGTGGTCGAAATGGCTTGGCTGTATCTCGGGATTCCGCTCTCGATCATAACGGGGGCGATGTGGCCGCACACGGTCGGGCGGGTGTTGGAACGGCTGCGTGCGAGATAGCGATGATTGCGGCCGGGCTGCTCTGGCGTGGCGCACGGATCGCGATAGCGGAGGTTCCTTTGCCCCGTCCGGGGCTCGGAGCGTCGCAGGGATATCCCCAGGCAGCGCCCGGGGTCAGGAACAGCGCCGCCCGCGAGGCTGGAGGTCAGGCCCAGGTGTTTACAGGCCCCTCGCCCTTGCGCGCCTCCCCCGGCGCGTGGTGGTCGGCGCGCCAGCTTTCGGGGTAGTGCGGGTCGTCGATCTGGAGCGCGGCCTTGGTCGGGAACAGCGGCCGGAACGTGTCGCACATCACCGCCAGCTCGTCGGTGTACGTCTTGCCCAGGCTCTTCTCGACAGTGCCGGGGTGCGGGCCGTGCGGGATGCCCTGAGGGTGCAGGCTGATCGAGCCGGACTCGATCCCCCGCCGGGCCTTGTAGTTGCCCTCGACGTAGTAGAGCACCTCGTCGGAGTCGATGTTGGAGTGGTTGTAGGGGATCGGGATCGCCTCGGGGTGGAAGTCGAGCACGCGCGGGCAGAACGAGCAGATGACGAAGTTGTGCCCCTCGAAGGTCTGGTGGATCGGCGGCGGCATGTGCAGTTTGCCGACGATCGGCGCGAAGTCGTCGATGTTGAAGCAGTAGGGGTAGTAGCAGCCGTCCCAGCCGACGACGTCCAGCGGGTGGTAGGAGTAGATGTAGGAGTGGACGCAGTCGCGGGCCTTGATGCGGACCTCGAAGTCGCCGCGCTCGTCGAAGGTCAGCGGCAGCTCGGGGATGCGCAGGTCCCGCTCGCAGTAGGGGGCGTGCTCGAGGAACTGAGCGGTCTTCTTCGAGATGTAGCGTGGCGGCGGCAGGATGTGCGAGCCGTTGACGGTCTCAAACGCGATGAACTTGCCGAACGGCATGTCGGCCTTCGCGACGGGCCCGCTCTCGGTGTGGGGTCGGTCCTCGTCCCGCAACGGATCGAACTCGAGGCGGTAGATCGTGCCCTTGGGGATGACGATGTAGTCCTTGGGCCGGAACTTCAGCGCGCCGAACATCGAGTGCAGCGTGCCCGAGCCGTAGTGGACGAACAGGCACTCGTCGCCCTGGCCGTTCTTGAAGTGGTAGCCCATCTGCTCCGCGGGGACGCAGACCGCCATCTCGACGTCGGTGTTGCCGAGCACGATGGTGCGCCCGGAGACCGCGTCGCCGCCCGGCTTCATCGGCGCGGTCTTCATGTGCCGCATGCGCATGATCTCGCGCTCGACGTACTCGGGACGGGTCTCGTAGAGCTTCTTCCAGCCCGTCACCTGCGTCGGCGGATGGATGTGGTAGAGCGTGCTTGTCGGCCCGACGAAACCCTCGGTGCCGAAGAGCTCCTCGGAGTAGAGGGCGCCGTCGGGGCGGCGGAACTGGACGTGGCGCTTCCGGGGGATCTCGCCGAGCTTGGTGTAGTACGGCATGCGGGATTATAGGGGGAGAGCGGCGGGGCGACGAAGCGGCGGAGAAGATGAGGACACGCCCCCCGACCCCGCCGCGATAGACTGGCGGCCATGGCGACGTTCGAGCGGTTCGAGATCGGGGCGGACATCACCCGCGCCGCGACCCTGCCGGCGCGGGCGTACTCCGACCCGGCGGTGTACGAGGCGCAGCGGGAGCGGGTGTTCGCCCGGTCGTGGCAGCTCGCGGGAACGCTCGACGACGTGAAGGTACCGGGGCAGACGCGCCCGCTGACGCTCCTGGAGGGATGCCTGGACGAGCCGCTGCTCCTGACCCGCGACCGCGAGGACCGCGTGCACTGCCTCTCCAACGTCTGCACCCACCGCGGCACGATCCTGTGCGAGCACGGCGGCGTCGAGAAGAGCCTGGTGTGCCGCTACCACGGGCGGCGGTTCGACCTCGACGGCACGTGCCGGCACATGCCCGAGTTCACGAAGGTGATCGGGTTCCCCGGCGCGAAGGACAACCTGCCGCGGGTGCGGTTCGGCACGTGGGGCAAGTTCGTCCTCGCGTCGCTCGACCCGCTCAGCCCGCTCGACGAGGTGATCGAGCCGATGCGCGAGCGGCTCGCGTGGTTCCCGCTGGGCGACCTGCGGTTCGACCCGCGCCGCTCGCGCGACTACCTCGTGAACGCCAACTGGGCGCTCTACTGCGACAACTACCTCGAGGGCTTCCATATCCCGTTCGTCCACGCGTCGCTGAACGAAACCATCGACTACGGCGGGTACACGACGGAGCTGTACCGGTGGTCGAGCCTCCAGCTCGGCGTCTCGAGGAATCGCGAGGGCTGCTTCGACCCGCCGGCCTCGTCCCCCGACCACGGCCGCAACGTCGCCGCGTACTACTGGTGGCTCTTCCCGAACACGATGATCAACGTGTACCCGTGGGGGATCAGCGTGAACATCGTCAAGCCGCTCGGCGTCTCGAGGACGCGCGTGAGCTTCCTCAGCTACGTGCTCGACGAGAGCAGGATCGGCGAGGGCGCAGGGGCGGACCTCGACCGAGTGGAGCGCGAGGACGAAGCCGTGGTGGAGGCGGTGCAGCGGGGGTGTCGCTCGCGCCTGTACGATCGCGGCCGCTATTCGCCCGACCGCGAGCAGGGGGTGCATCACTTCCATCGCCTGCTCTGCGCGGCGATGTTCGAGTAGGCGGCGCACGCGATCAAGAACGCGGAGACTGCGGAGCTCGGCGGAGGCGCGGAGAGACGCCTGTAGGTTCTGCGTTCTATGCCTCCTCCGATCCTCCGCGTCCCCGCGCTGGGGTCTCCTCTCGCCGCCGGGCGTGGAGGTTCAGGATGCCGTCGGAGAGCGCGAACACGGCGCACATGCCCAGGACGATGGCGTAGAGCGTGTTGTTGATGACGAGGACCATGATCGCGCCGAGAGCCAGAAACGACGCCGCGCCGGCAAAGGGACGGATGCGCGCGGGCGGCAGGTTGCTCACCAGGATCGCGCCGACGACCGCGAGGTTGACCCAGGCGACGTGCGGGAGCGGGCGGAACACGACGAACCACCATGCCAGGCCGTATGCGGCGAACCAGATGAGGCACATGGCGACGCGACGCCACAGCGGGTCGGCCGCCGGGGCGATGCTCGACCTGCCGGGGAGCGGGGCGTCGGTTTCGCTCGTCATCGCGGCCTCCTGCGGTGACCGAGCATACCGGAAACCGATTCACCGCTCGGGTCGCAGAGTGTCACTGAGGCAAGCCAGAAGTGGGCTGACCAGAGAGGCGCCAGGACTGCCGAGGCGAAGCAGGTCTGACCCGTCCGCGGAACCAGTCGCCTTCAGCGGGGCGATTGCTTCATCAGCCCGAGCTCCACGCACTCGATGATCGTGTGGAGAATGAGCATGTGCAGCTCCTGGATGCGGTCGGCGGTCTCGCCGGGCACGAGCAGCTCGTGCTCGCAGACCCCCGCCAGGTCGCCGCCGGGCTTGAGCCCGCAGGCCCCGAGGAGTGCGACGCGGGTGACGCCGAGCTCCTTTGCGGCCGCCGCGGCCCGGAGCACGGTGGGCGAGTTGCCGCTGGTGGAGAGCAGGACAAGCACGTCGCCGGGCTTGCCGAGCGCCCGCACCCACCGCTCGAAAACCGCGTCGTAGCCGTAGTCGTTGGCGGTGCACGTGATGTGGCCCGCGTCGATGCAGGCGATGGCGGGGAGGGGCTCGCGATCCGCGCGGAAGCGGCCGGTGAGCTCCTCGCAGAAGTGCATGGCGTCGCAGGCCGAGCCGCCGTTGCCGCAGGCGAGCACCTTGCCGCCGGCGCGGAAGCAGGCAGCGATGGCGCCGGCGACCACCTCGATGCCGCCGACGTTCTTCTGGTCGGCGAGCAGGCGGGAGAGCGCGTCGTGAGCGGCTTGGAGGGCCCGGTGGGCGGGGGTCATGACCGGATGGTAGTGGGCCGCGCCCGATCGTGACCGGTGCGCGGCCCACTCGCGCCGGGCCCTCGGCGCCGGGCGGCCGGCGCCTCAGCAGCCGGCGCTCCAGGCGCTCAGGAAGCAGACGACGTCGCGCGAGTCGACCACGCCGCTTGCGTCGCAGTCGGCGGCGTCCTCGCGGGCGGACCAGGCGTTGAGAAAGGCGATGACGTCTCGGCTATCGAGGGTCCCGTCGCCGCTGAAGTCGGCGGGGCAGCGGCCCGGGCTCGCACCGGCCGCCCAGAAGCCGCCGGAGAGATCGAACGACCCGCCCTGGACGAGCGGCCCGGCGTCGTGCTGGCCGATCGTGCCCGAGAGCTCGTAGGAGCCGCCGGAGGAGACCCCTCCGCCGCCGTCGATCGTGTGCCAGTCGATCGCGTATTGGGCGTGGGCGTCGGCGCACGGCGCGAGCGACGACGCAATCAGCACGAGGTGAGCGGTGCTCGGGCGCGGCATGGGATCACTCCGCCTTTCCGGTGTGGGTCGGTTTCACGAGCTCGGGCGTGGGAACGGGGGGCAGCGGCGTGATGGAGCGCCGAGCGGCGCCCTCTCCGCCGGGGGTGGGCTCGTGCGCGGGCGCGCCGCCGCTGCTCGTCTTGATGACCATGATGTTGAAGGACGCCCCGATGGGCATCGACGCGAAGTCCTGGTTGAAGATCGCCCACCGGCTCCCCGTGTACCAGACCCCGAGCGGGTGCGCGTTGTACACCCCGCCCTGCCCTGGCGGATTCCAGTTCTGCGTGACCATCATGATCGCGAAGGGATCGCCGTTGAGCATCGGATGGTTGATGTAGGTGACGTGCCCGGAGGTGTTCGATCCGGCGGCGTCGTGGATGAACGCCGCGGTGGGCGTGTTGATCCCGGCGGACGCGACCCGGATCTCGCCCTGCGCGATCTCGAGCGCCGTGCCGGTTGCCGACGAGTGGTGCGCCCGGATGCCGGCGCCCGCGCCCCCGGAGGTGCCGAAGACGCCGGCCGGGCCGTCGCGGGTGCCGCCGAACAGGCCGTACCACTCGGGAGATTCGCCGACGATCGCGCTCGCGAGTCCGTTGGACCTCGCCCAGACGCCGTAGACGCCGACGGAGTACAGGCCGGCGGAGACACCCACGCTCGACGGGTACAGGTCGCTCGCCTCGACGTATCCGGCCATCGTGCCGTGCGAGCCCTGGCCGCCGTGGAACGCCTCGATGGCGACGCTGTCGGGGTGGGAGGCCGCCGCGTACACGCCGCGCCCGGGCGCCACGCCCGCGTAGTCGCCCACCGCGTACACACCGACGCCGCCGCGCTGATTGAGCGCGCCGACGGCGACGCCCGAATCCGAGAAGGCGCTGACGCCCGCTCCCAGGAAATAACTCACGGCCTCGTCGGACGAGGCGGAGATGATGCCGGTCCCGCCGGCGGTGCTCCGAGCGAAGAGCGTGTAGCTGCCCCAGCCGGGGTTCGCCTCGAAGTTCGCAGAGTGCTCGCTGAAGAAATGGGTCGACTCGAATCCGTCGAATCTGTCCGCGTCGAGCGCACGCACCGCGTGCGGCGAGGACGTCAGGCGTTGGCGCGGATCGAGCACCGTGTACGTGGACGGGTGGCGGTTGGCGTTGTCCACGCCGCCGGGGCGGACCGCGACCTGGAGGTACCGTTCGCTACCGGGGAACTGCAGGCCGAAATCCACGAGCGCGGTGAACTGGCCACCGGCCACGCCCGCGTCATCGACGTAGACGTCGGCGCCGTGCTGCAGGCCGCCCGTCTCGGCGTCGTACAGCCCGAAGCGAAAGTCGTAGGACCCGTCCGCCGGCCCGCCTCCGTCACGAAGGCTGCCCTGGTACGTGAACGCCGTCGGCTGGGCCGCGACGCTCCCGGCGGCCAGGCACAAGGCGGCGACGGATGGAACGCGAGTCGTCATGTGGAACCTCCGTTCGAAGGGCTGACAGGCCACAGCCCTAAGCGCACGCCGGCCGCCGGCGCTGCCACGCGAGGGCGGAGTTTCCAGGCGCGTCGGAGGCGACCGGTCGTCACCCGCGCCGGCCGGGCTTCACGGGTGGCCGGGGGAGCGCGGGGCGAGGTCGCCCCGCGAGGACGCGGCCCACGCGGATCGCCCGAGCATGCCGGCGTCACCGGGAATGATGGTGGGCCGCGCCCGGTGAATGCCGTGCGCGGCCCAGGTGCCACAGGTTCCTCGTCGTCGGGCGACGCCTCAGCAGCCCGCGCTCCACGCGTTCAGAAAGCAGATCACGTCGCGAGAATCGATCAGGCCGTTGGCGTCGCAGTCGGCGGAGCCCTCGCGGGCCGACCAGGCATTGAGGAAAGCGATGACGTCGCGGCTGTCGACGGCGCCGTCGCCGTTGAAATCCGCGCCGCAGGAGGCCCCGAAGGCGCTCCAGAAGCCGCCGATCAGCTCGAAGGAGGCGCCCTGGAGGGCGGGGCCGGCGTCGTGCTGGCCGATGGTGCCGGAGAGCTCGAAGCCGCCGCCCGAGGAGACGCCGCCGCCGCCGTCGATCGTGTACCAGTCGATGGAGAACTGGGCGTGCGCGGCCACGGGGAAGACGAGCAGGGCGAGCACGACAGGTGCGATGCGGTTCATGAGAAGCTCCGTGGGGCTGGGGTTGTGTTCTCGGGATTCATGCTGCGCGAGTTGATCGTGCGGTCCTTTCGTGGGACACCGTGAGCCAGCTATCGCAAGCCTGCCGCGACGAAGTGGAAAGCCTGATCCGCCAGGCCGCTCGCGCCGATGATGTGCACCCTGAAATCGCTCGGCGAGACCCCGATGGGCATCGCAACGAACCACTCGAACTCGTGAGGGAAGCCGGCGGCGTTCGCTGATACGGTGACCACTGGTCTCCGCGGGAAGGGCCTCGTGAACGTGATGTCGTAGATGCCGTTGCCCCTGTGCGTGCACGTGAACCCGTCGCCTTCGGCCTTGGCCCCGTCCGGGGAGACAAACCCGCGGATCAGGCGCAGGTTCTCGACTCCGCCGGGCACGTAGAGGTCGCTGCCAGCGGTCGAGCGGATGCCCACCACGCCATCGGTCTGGAAGAAGAAGCTCTTATTCCCACCGCCTCCGACGCTCTCGAGCTCCATCTCGGACGTCGGCCCGGTGCCGGCCTGCCGAAAGACCCAGCTGCGCTCGCTGTTGAGCCAGAGCAGGTCGGCCTGATCGCCGGAGTTCTGGACCGAGAGGGGCCCACGGACATCCAGCTTGGCCGTGGGCGCGGTGGTGCCGATGCCGAGGTTACCGTCGTTATCAACGAGCACCGCATTGGCGGGCGAGCCGTCGGGGGCATCGAGCGCGAAGGCGGACTTGGCGTGGTTGGCCAGGGGTGCCGCGGTCAGCGGTTGGCGTGGCCACAGCGTGACCAGCCCGGAGCCGCTCCCGCACCCGAGCCCGGTGTCGGCGCGGACGTTGACTTCGAGGAAGCGGGGCGAGGGAGTGGCGAACTGCTGGCCGAAGTCGAGCTGGAGGCTGAAGAGCCCGTCGGACACGGAGACGTTGTCGGCGCAGGTCGTTTCGCCGATCTGGTTCCCGCCGGAGGGCGCATCGAAGAGCTTGAAACGGAAGTCGTGGAGGCCGGCGGCGGGAGCGCCGCCGCTCGTGAGCCGCCCCTGGTACGTGAAAGCCGTCGATTGTGCGAGCGCCGCACCTGCGAGGTCGAGCGCCGCAAAGAATGGAAGGATTCGAGCCTTCATGGTGATGCTCCGACGTGTGCACAATTCCCGAGGTCGCCACTCCGCCTACCTCAGCGCGGGCCGATGGCGATGAAGTTGACGTAGTGGTCACTCCAGCCGTTGTCAGTCCTCGTGACGATGGTTACGCCGTTGGCCGTCGGCCCCCCGCTCCAATAGTCGATCATGGCTCCACTCAAGGCGTCCACGGGGCGTGCAGAGGTCGCCGTAACCACGGGCACTCCGGCAAATGGGGGCGTGAACGTGATCCGGTACTTTGCCTGTTCGATGCGCGTGCACGTGAAGCCGGTCCCGACCAGCACGGTCCCATCGGGATCGATTGCTCCGCGAACGATGCGCAGGTTTTCTTCACTGCCCGGCACGTAGAGGTCATTGCCGCTGGTCGGGCGGATGCCGACGGCGCCGTCGGTCTGGAAGAGGAAGTTCTTGTTCCCGCCGCCGCCGACGCTCTGGAGCTTGAGCGCGGCGCTGGCTCCCGTGCCTTCCTGGCGGAACACCCAATTGCGCTCGCTGTTGAGCCAGAGCAGATCGGCCTCGTCGCCGAGATGCTCGACCGCGATCGGGCCTCCGCGGACGTCTAGCCTGGCCGTGGGCGCCGAGGCGCCGATGCCGATGTTGCCGCTGTTGTCCACGATCAGGGCGTTCGCGGGTGAGCCGTCGGCGGCATCGAGCGCGAAGGCGGACCGGGCGTGCGTGGCCAGCGGCGCGGCCGTGAGGGGCTGGCGGGGCGAGAGCGTGACCAGGCCGGCGCTACTCCCGCAGTCGAGGCCGGTGTCGGCGCGGACCTGGATCTCCAGGTACCGCGGCGAGGGCGTGGCGAACTGCCGGCCGAAGTCGAGCTGGACGCTGAACAGCCCGTCGGAAACAGAGAGATTGTCGGCGCATGTCGTTGTGCCAATCTGGTTGCCGCCGGAGGCAGCGTCGAAGAGCTTGAAGCGGAAGTCGTGCAGACCGGAGGCGGGGGCGCCGCCGCTCGCGAGCCGGCCTTGGTAGGTGAAGGCGGTGGATTGGCCGGCGGCGGTCGCGGACAGGATGGAAGTGGTCAGGATCGACGCGAACAGGGCTTTCATGGTTCCTCCGGGGCAAGATGCGAGCGGAACGGCCACCTCACCGCGGCCCGATGGCGATGAAGGAGAACCGATGGGGGAGGAAGTCCCCGTCGTTCATGGACAGCATGATGCGGACCCTATCCCTGCGGAACTGGTCGACCGTCACGAATTTGCCGCCCCAGAAGTCGTCCCAATGCGATGACCCGACGACCGCAGGAATGTCGGAGAACGATGTGTCAAATATGATGTAGGTCTCGCGCCGATCGACGTCGACATCGATGGAGAACCCTTCGCCGACGAGGATCGCCCCCTGGCCGTCGTTGGCGAGGGGATCCACGGTGCCGCGGATGACTCGGAGCCTCTCCCCGCCGGCCGCGGCGAACAGGCTCCCGGAAGGTCCCAGGCGCATGTCGCCTCGGACGTCGAGCGTGGCTTGGGGGAGGGTCGTGCCGATGCCTACCGCGCCGGTGGTATCGAAGATGAAGTGCTTGTTCCCTCCGCCGCCAACGCTCTCGAGCTTGAGGGCGGTGGTGGGGCCGGTCCCTTCCTGCCGGAAAACCCAGGGGCGCTCGCTGTTGAGCCAGAGCAGGTCGGCTTGGTCGCCGGTGTTGACAACCGAGATGGAGCCGCCGCGGACGTCGAGCCTGGTGGCCGGCGCGGACGTCCCGATGCCGACGTCGCCGTCGGCATCCACATTGACCGCGCCCATGGGAAACCCATCCGCGGCGGCGAGGGCGAACGCGGACTCGGCGTGGCTCGCACGGGGCGTGGCCGTGATCGCCTGGCGGGAAATGATTCTCGAGAAGCCAGTGACGTTGCCGCAGCTCAGCCCGGTGTCCTTGCGCACCTCGACCTCGAGGTATCGATCCGCGGTCGTGGCGAAGCTCTGCCCGAAATCGATGCTGGCGGTGAAGTAGCCGTCGACCACCATGGCGTTGTCCACGCATTGTGGTGTGCCGATCTGCGCGCCCCCCGTCGGCGCGTTGAACAGGGTGAACCGCAGATCGTGGCGTCCGCCGGCCGGATTCCCGCCGTCGTTCAGACGGCCCTGGTACGTGAAGGCCGTGGATTGGGCGTGCGCCGGAGCGGCGACAGCCAGGACGAGGAGAAGGGCGATCAGCCGTGGCATGCGAGTGCTCCGTGGTGCCGGGTTACCGAAGCCCAAGGGCCATGAACGAAAAGCTCCAGCGCACATTGTCTCCCTCCGTGTTGAAGATTCTGATAATCACGCTGCTCGCGGAGGCGTCCGAGCACGTCACGTAGTGCGAGTGGAGCCCCGGTCCGGACGAGGCGAGCACGGTGGGAATGCCGAGGAACGGCGACTGAAAGGTGATGCGGAAGTCGTCGCAACTGATCGCCTCGATCGTGTAGCCCGACCCGAACGTGGTGAAGGGATCGTCGCAGTCCGGACCCATGTAGACGTCGCCGCGAATGATGCGCAGGTTCTCGTCTCCGGCGGCGGCGAACAGTGCGCCCGTGGGTCCGAGGCGGACGTCGCCACGGACGTCGAGCTTGGCCAGGGGCAGGCTCGTGCCGATGCCCACGAGGCCGTCCGTGTCGAAGATGAAGTTCTTACCGCCTCCACCGATGTTCTGGAGCTTGAGGGCCGCGCCCGGGCCGACGCCCTGCTGACGGAACACCCAGTTGCGCTCGGTGTTGAGCCAAAGCAGGTCGGCCTGGTCGCCGAGGTTCTCGACGGAGATGGGGCCGCCGCGGACGTCGAGCCTTGTGGTGGGGGCGGACGTGCCGATGCCGACATCGCCATCGGCGTCGACATCGACCGCCGCGAGGGGCGACCCGTCTGACGCGGCGAGCGAGAAGGCGGAGCCGGCGTGGCTTGCCCGGGGAGTGGTCGCAATCGGGTGTCGGGGGCCGAGCCTGGTGAACCCCGCCAGGTTCCCGCAGTC
>DASRXL010000103.1:0-4314 GCA_035654175.1 Phycisphaerales bacterium | reverse complement strand
GGGGGCGCCTCGCCCAGCGCCCGGTCGAGGGCCGCGACCTGCTCGCTCACGTAGGCCTCGACGCCCTGCTCGTCCGCCACGCCAGTGGTGACCGGCTCCGCGCCCGGGGGGCTCTCGTCCAGCGTGGCGCCGTCCTCGCCGAGCAAGTGGCCGAGCCCCACGTTCACCGCCGGCTCGGCGCCACGGCCCCGCCTGCGCGCCCCGCATCCGGCCTCCACGGCCAGCCCGGCGCCGAGGATCACCGCCGCCGCCGCCCACACCGTCCGATCGTGTCCGCTCGTCTTCTCACGCCACATCCCGCCGCGCCTCCTGCGTCAGCCCCGCGTGCCCACGCCCAGCCGCGGCGCTCCGCGCCGGGCAGTCCCAACGGCGTCTATCGGCGAACTCAGCGCAGAACGGCCGCAAAACGCAGCCCCAGCCGCTCGAGGACGCGGCTTGGCTCCCCAAGCCCCGACTTCAACCCCTGGTCCGCCTCGACGCACGCCCGCAGCAGGGCTCGCGTCCGCCCCGGCCGCAGCCGCGGCGCCAGATTCACCAGCGCATCCCGCGCCGGCCCCCACAGCCGCAGCTTGCCCGCCGCGGCCTGCGGGTTCATCCGCTGCTGCGTCGCCACCGCCATCCCGTGGAGCTTCCGGGCGAGGTCGCTGAACGCGAACACCACCGGGATGTGGGCGTCCCGCGGGGCGTTCTCGAGCACCAGCCGCAGCTGGCGCACGATCGCCGTCGCATCGCCGGAGACCAGCACCGATTGGATCGACCAGGGGTCTTCCTGACGGCTCAGGCCCACCATCTCGGCGACCACGTCGGCCGTGATCGTGTCCCCGGCGCTGACCGCCAGCTTGCCGAGCTCGCTGTCGATCCGCCCCAGATCCGCCCCCAGCCTGTCCACCAGCAGCTGGGCCGCCGCACGGTCGATCACCGCCTGATGGCGCACCTTGCAGTTGGCCCCGATCCACGCCACGGCCTCAGCCGACGACACGCCGTCGCACTTCACGATCGCCCCGACCTCTCCGATGCGCTTGTCCAGGTTCCCCGGGTTCCACCGCTCGGCGCGGAGCAGCAGGGTCGCCTCGTCAGTCGGGCTCTCCGCGTACCGCTCCATCAACGGGCGGGCCGCCTCCTTCACGAGCTGGTCGGCGTTGTCCACCACGATCAGCTTGTGCTGCTGCATCAGGCCGAAGCTGCGGCACTCGTCGAGCACGTCCGCCACCGCCGCGCCCTGACCGTCGAAGCTCACGGTGTCCACCTCCCCGTGGGCGGCCGCGAGCGCCCGGCGGACCTGGGAGGTCAGGTCGAGGCGGAGGAAGGCGTCCCTCCCGTGGAGCAGGATGATGCGCCAGGCCGGATCGGGGGAGAACCCGATCGGGTTCACCTGCCCCGCCCTGCCGCTGTCGCTCGCCGCCTTCTTTGCCATGCACCACAGGATAGAGGACGAGCCCTCGGCTTCGCCGAGCCTCATCCCAGGCGTCCACCTCAGCCCCCACCCCGGAGCGAAACCCGGCCCGCCGGACCCACCCGCCTCCCCCGCCCGTATCGTGGAGGAATGCTCGTCCTCACCGTCCTCCAGGGCCCCGACAAGGGGCGCAAGTACCAGCTCCCGCCCAACGAGCCCCAGCTCATCGGGCGGTCGAGCGAGGCGCTGCCCATCACCGACGACACGGTCAGCCGGCGCCACGCCGAGCTCACCCCCGACGCGGGCATCTGGTGGATCCGCGACCTGCAATCGCAGAACGGGACATACGTCAACGGCATCAAGATCGAGGGCCGCCAGCGCCTGAAGCCCGGCGACCAGATCCGCGCCGGCTCCACGCTCGTGGTGTTTGGACAGGACGACACCGTCGACGCCGAGACGATCCAGCTCCTCCGCCCCAGCGAGCTCGAGTTCTCGATCGAGCGCTCGCTGCCGTCTAATGAGGACTCGATGATCCTCGCCGAGCCCGAGCCCGCCGCGGCGGCCGTGGACCACCTCCGCATCATCTACCAGCTCACCACCCTCACCACCCAGGTGATGGACCGCCAGCAGCTGCTCGAGTCGGTGCTGGAGCTGGTCTTCCGCGAGTTCGAGCCCGAGCGCGGCTTCATCATGCTCGCCGGCGAAACCCCCGATGCCCCGATGAAGCCCGCCGTCGTCAAGCACAAGACGATGCCGAAGGATAAGAGCGACGCGAAGATCGGCGTCTCCCGCACGATCATCCAGCACGTGCTCAAGAACTCCGAGGGCGTGCTCAGCTCCAACGCGATGACCGACAAGCGCTTCGCCGCGGGCGACAGCGTGCAGCAGTTCCATATCCGCAGCGCCATCTGCTCCCCCATCCGCTTCCAGGACCGCGTCTTCGGCGTCGTGTACATCGATTCCTCGATCGCCAACTACACCTTCACCGAGCAGCAGCTCGCCCTCATGAACGCGATCGGCCAGCACACCGGCCTCGCCATGGCCAATGCCGACCACTACGGCCAGAAGCTCCACAACGAGCGCCTCGCCGCCGCGGGCGAAACGGTCGCCAGCCTCTCGCACTCGATCAAGAACATCCTCCAGGGCCTGCGTGGCGGAGCGGATGTGGTCGAGATGGGCCTGCGCAAGGACGACCTCAACCTCGCCAAGAGCGGCTGGACGATCTTGAAGCGCAACCTCGACCGCATCGTCGGCCTCACGATGAACATGCTCACCTTCAGCCGCCAGCACGGCGTCGAGCTCGCCCTCGAGCCTCTCGGCCTCTTGATCGATGACTGCGCCAGCCTGCTCGAGTCGCGCTGCCGCCAGAAGGGCGTCGCCCTCATCGTCGACCACGACCCCGAGATGCCGCCGGTGCCCATCGACGGCAACCTCATCCACCAGGCGCTCATGAACCTCCTCTCCAACGCCGTCGAGGCCGTCGCGCCGACCACCGGCGTCGTCACCGTGCGCTCCATGTTCCGCGTCACCGACCCGCTCCTCGGCCAGGGCCACGCCTACGCCGAGGTCCACGTGATCGACAACGGCCCGGGCATCCCCCCCGACCGCCAGCGCTGGATCTTCGAGCCCTTCAACACCACCAAGGGCACCAAGGGCACCGGCCTCGGCCTCGCCGTCACCAAGCGCATCGTCGAGGAGCACCGCGGCCACATCCAGATGGAGAGCGCCGAAGGCAAGGGCACCACCTTCCGCATCGTGCTGCCGGCGGATACGCCCGAGGGGTTGGACCCGTCGGCGACAGCGCAGAGCAGGCACGAGCCGGCGCAGCACCAGGCCTGACCGCCTGCCTCTACGAGCCCCGAGCGCAAGCTCCGGGTCTTCCTGCCTCTACGAGCCCCGAGCGCAAGCTCGGGATCCCTCACGCAAACGGCGTGACCCAGCCCGAGCCCAGGGCAAAGCGCAGCGCCGCCCTGGGTCCGCCCCGCCACATGTCCCGAGAGCCCCAACGGGGGCGACCCAAAGGCCCCACCCCGGGCGACGTGGCCCTTTCCCAAATAGCCTCAGGGTTCGTATTCAGGCGGCAGGTGCAACGAGATGTCCATGCCGTCGTAGAGCAACCGCCCAACCTCCACCACTCCGGGATCGACGATCCGAACGAGCAGGAAGTGCCGCGCCGCTCTCCCCATGCGGGCGATGTGGAGTGTCCGCGCGCTCGCGTGGATCTCCGGCCGCGGCCGCGCCCGCTCGGGGTCGCGCGCCAAGTCGGCCAGCGCCGCCAGGATCAACTCCCAATACGCCTCGCGCTGTCCCTCGCCGAAGCTCTGCAGCGTCCAGTCCAGCACCGCGTCGATATCGAGCCACGCCTGCGCCGAGATGCGCAGCTCATAGGCCATTCACCGCGAGCCCCGCGGCGCACGCGAGCGGTAATCGCTATCGATCGCGGCCGCGAGCTCCTCGACGGTCCCCCCCGTGTACGCCGTGTACTCACCGCGGTCCAGAGCCGCGAACGACTCCTCCGCGAGCCGGCGCAGGGCCGCGAGCCGCTCGGCGTCCTCGGCCTCCCTCTGCTCCAGCAGCCGCAGCCCGGCCCGCACCACCTCGCTGGCGTTCTGGTACCGCCCGCTCTCCACCCGCTCGCGGATGAAGCGCGACTGATGCTCGGGGAGGTTGACATTTTGGGTGGGCACGGTGATCACCTTCTCGCGTCCGCAGGCCAGTCTCCAGAGAATACCGTGATTGGCAAAGATTGTCAATGCAGGCGGCGAGTCAAGTTCGGCTGTGCTGTCCGAGAACCTAAAGGCACCGCCCTGGATTCGCGGCTGCCACAGTGTCCCAGGCGCCCGACCGGACGACCTCCGGTAGCACCCGGCGCGCCGGGGTCTCAGCTGTGCGCCCCCGATCATCCCATCCCCCGCGAGCCG
>DASRXL010000102.1:0-12939 GCA_035654175.1 Phycisphaerales bacterium | reverse complement strand
GCGCGCGGCGGCCAAATCCTCGCACGTCGCCCGCCAGGCGGCCGGCTCCGCCTCACGCGCCGCGTCCAGTGCCTCGCCGAGCTGGCGCAGCACCTCCTTTTTCGAGGCCTTCGCCGAGTGCAGCTCCAGGCAGAACGGCCCGAGCCCGTCCTGCTCCAGCCGCCGGCGCACCACAGAGAGCGCCGCCAACTTCTCCGCGACGAACAGCACCCGCCGGCCGCGCCCCACCGCGTCGGCCACGATGTTCGCGATCGTCTGGCTCTTGCCCGTCCCCGGCGGCCCCTCCAGGACAAAGGTCCGCCCCTCGCCCGCCGACCGCACCGCCACGAGCTGCGACGAGTCCGCGTCGCGCGTGCACAAGAGCTCGCCGGGCGCAAGCTCGCTGTCGAGCGTTGCCGCCTCGGTGAAGGGACCCCCGCCGAAGCCGTCGTCCGGCCGCTCGACCAGGTGGCGCACCAGCCGCTGCTCCCGCAGCCGGTCTCGGTGCTGCTGCAGGTCGTGCCACATCAGGAACTTGTTGAACGAGAAGAGCCCCAGGTGGGCCGACTCGGCCACCTCCCACCGCGCCACGTCGCGGACCGCCTCGCGGAACCGGCGCAGGATCAGCGGCACGTCGAGCCCGCGCTCGTCCTCCGGCAGCTCGCCGAGCCCGCGCACGTCTATCCCGAAGTCCACCCGCAGCTTCTCGAGCAGCGTGATGTTCGGACGCAGCGGCTCGCTCGTCAGCTCCACCCGGTACCGGTAGGCCCCGCCCGCGGGCCGGCGCACGAGCGTCACCGGCAGCAGGATCAGGGGCGCGCGCCGGGCCGCTTCCGCGCCCGGCACCTCGTACCAGTGCAGCATGCCCAGCGCGAGGAACAGCACGTTCGCGCCCGTCTCCTCGATGCTCGATCTCGCCGCCCGATAGAGCTCCAGCAGCTTCCGCGCCGTCTCCGCCTCGGACGCGGTCGCGTGCAGCCAGGTGGCGCGGCTGTCCCGGCCGTGCGTCTGCTCCTCTCGCGCCGGCCGCGGGAGAATGTCGAACGTCCCCCCCTCCGCGAGCCCGTCCTCCAGCGCCGCCAGGTCCGGCGCGATGAGTTCCAGCGAGCGGTTCGTCTCCCGGAAGTTCAGCAGCCGGTTGCGCAGCGAGAGATCGAGCAGCTTCCGCTTCCAGCGGTCGATCCGCTCGGTGGGACGGTCGCCGGCGCTTCCCGCCGCGCCGCTCTCCGGGCGCATCGCCTCCGCGCGCTCGGCGAGCTCCACCGCGGTGAGCCTCGCCGCGGGCAGCTCCGCCGCGAGCGCGGCCACCGCCTCCGGCGCCAGCGACGAGCCCCCCTCCGCCACCCGCAGCGGCAGCGGGCGCACGCCCATCCCCCGCGCAGTCCGTATGTCCACCGCGTGCACGCCCTGCGCCCCGGCCAGCCGCTTCGCCCCCGCGCTCACCGCCGCGCCGAACGACCGCTCCGCGTGCGTAAGCACCGTCGCCTCCGCGGCCACCAGCTCGCCCAGCTCGATCCCCTTGCGCACCCGCTCGACCTCGTCCACCACCGGCTCGTGGAAGTGCTCGTCGTGCGTCCACACCGCCGGCAGCGCGTGATCTTCGAAGAGCAGGATCAGCGGGTTCAGCCCCGCCTGCTCCCACACCGCCGCGAGCAGCAGCGCCAGGTCCAGGCACGTTCCCAGCCGGTCCCGCACCACCTGGTCGGCCAGCCGCACGCGCTGCCCCGCGCGCTCGAAGCTTGCCGGCGGGTTGATGTACCCGAGGTCCGCTTGCGCCAGGGCCGCGAAGCACGTCTCCGCGAGCAGCGCCGCGCGCGTGCGGCTCCCGGATTGGTACCCGTCGATCGCGTCCGGCTCCCCGCGCGCACGCAACACCTCCCGCGCCCGGGCGAGGATCGCCGCGACCGCCGGATGATTCGGCGTGACATACGCCGCAAGCATCTCCGGGCACGGGCTCAACCCGCCCCAATGGTCGAAGGGCAGCAGGTCCACCGGCTCGCGAAGCTCCGCGACGCCCCCGGCCGTCTCGACCCGAACCACCAAGTCCGTCCGCTCCCGCTCCGTCCTCGCCGCGAGCCTCGCGGGATCCAGCCGCAGCTCCCGCGGCTCGAGCGAGTACGTCTCGCCCGGCCCGATGCGCGCCACCAGCTGCTCCCACGGGGCCGCCTCCCCATTGGCCAGGGCGATCCGGACGCGCAGCTCTTCAAGCGCCGCCGTCCCCGTGTTGGTCAGCGACACGCGCCCGACCAGCGGCAGGCGATTCTGCTGCAGCGCGAAGCTCACGCGCGGGCACATCTCGACGGCCAGCGCGACGGGCGCGTCGGCCGCGCTCCGCTGCTCCGCGTCGGGGACACGCGCCACCGCGTCGGTGCGCTCGGTCGCCGGATCGATCGTCATGCGCCGATAGTACCGGCCCGCCCGCCGCCGACAGGCTCAGTCCTTCGCCGGCGCCTTCTGCTCGGCGGGCTCTCCGGTCTTCGCGGGCTCGACCGTCTGATCCTGCGCGAGCGTGGTGTCGACGGGGGCAGCCTCCGCGTTCGCGTCGGCGGCGCCGCCCGCCGCCCCGGTGCCGTCCTTCGCGACCTCGGTCCCATCGCCGGGCCGGCGCGGCCCGTCGCCCCGCCCGCCGCGAGGACCTCCCTCGCGCCTCGGCCCGCGCTCGCCCTCGCCCGTGGGCCCGCCGACCTGCACGCCCTCGGGCGCGATGCCCGCCATCGCCCTCATCGCCTCGGCCATCGCCGCAGCCTGCGGCGAATACGGCCGCCCGTCCTCGCCGAGCGCGAGGCCCACCGCCTCCAGCTCCGGCGCAGTCCACGCCACGTTCAGCACCTCGCCGGAGGCCGGCTCCCGCAGCAGCACCCGCTCGTTCTGCCCCACTCCCTCCAGGATCTCCGCGTACGAATCGGACATCCGGCCCACCTTCACCGGCACGCGCTGGAAGCGCGAGCCCCGCGGCGTGAGCACGTACTGCACCGGCCCGTCGGAGAAGACCGCCTGCACCGGCACGATCAGCGAGTCCTGCACGGTGCCGAGCGTCACCGTCGCCTCCGCCCGCATCGAGGGCTTCAGGAGCCCGGCCCCGTTGTCGTGGTTCAGCGCCACCCGCACCGAGTACTCCCGGCGGTTCGGATCGCGCCACCCGCCGGTCTCCGCGAGCACGCCGATGGATTCGACCACGCCGGAGAAGGTCTCCTTCGCCAGCGCGTCCACCTTCACGATCGCCCGCTGCCCCGGCCGGATGCGCCCCGCCAGCGATTCGTGCACCCGCACACTCGCCACCATGCTCGAGGTGTCGGGCAGGATGATCAGGAGCTCGTTCGGCCGCACCTCGCGCCCGACCTGCAGCGGCCCCTCGCTGTCGAAGAAGCCGCCGTCACGGTTGAGGCTCGTCGAGTAGACCACCAGCCCGTCCGCCGGCGCCCGGATCGTCGCCAGCGCGTGCTGGCTCTCCATCTTCGCCAGACGGTCTGTCTTCAGGGTGAGCTGGCGCTTCGCCGTCTCCAGCGAGGAGCGCTTCGCCGTCGCGTTGATCTCGTTCTGCTCGAGCGTGCGCGCCAGGTCGGCCTCGGCCTCCTCCACGTCGGAGAGCTTCGTCTTCTCGTCCCGGGGAAACTGGTAGGAGAGATACGTGTTCTGGTCGAGCAGAGCCGTCTTGTAGCGGGCGTCCGCGTCCACGTAGTCGATCTCGTCCTGGTCGCACTCGTCCTTGCTCAGGAACCCCTCCGCCAGCAGCTGCGTCGAGCGCTCGAACCGCTCCTTCAGGCGGTTCCTGTCGCGCTCGGCCTGCTCGATCTCCAGCTGCAGCGCCTGCCGCTGCTTCACGTCCTCGCCCTCGCGCCACTCCTGCAGCGCGAGCCGGGCGATGTCCACCTTCAGCTGCGCCGCCCGCCGCTTCGACTCGTTCTCCGAGAGCTGGATCGTCAGCTCCGCCTGCGCCGCCGTTACGTCCGCCTGCGCACGCTCCACCTCGAGCGTCTGCTCGTCGATCTGGTCCTGCAGCTCCTCGGCGTTGAGCTGCACCAGCAGGTCGCCCTTCTTGACGACCATCCCCTCCGGCACGATCTCCACGATCCCCGCCCGCGTGTCCAGCTCCGAGCGCAGCTCGATCTGGTTCCGCGCCTCGAGCTCGCCCATCGCCGTCGTCGTGATCGCGAACGACCCGGTCTCGACCCGCGCCAGGTCGAGCGACGCCACCTCGCGCATCTCGCCGGAGCCCTCGCCGTCGCGCCCGAAGCCCCACAGCGCACCGGCCGCGAGCACCAGAACCCCGGCGCTCACGGCCACGACGCGGACCAGCCCCGCGCCTCGCTTGCGGCTCACGGGCGACGGCACGGCGGGCGTTCTCGGCTTCATCCAAACATCTCCCGTTCTCGGCGTGCAGGCGCAACCCGGGCGCTCCAGATGAGGGTAGTACCGCTCCGTCGCCCGGAAGTTCAATGTTCTCATCGGTCGATTCGTCCGCGTCGGTGCAAGGCCCGGTCAGGCCCGCGGCTATTCTCGGGGCATGGCGGATCCACGCCATCCCGAGGCCCGCTCCTTCGCCTTTCGACGCAGACACCGCCTCTCCCGCGCAACGGAGTTCCAGGCCGCCTATTGCCGGGGGACCAAGCGCTCCTCCGGTCCCATAACGATTCATCTCCTTCCCAATGCCCTCCCGGAGCACCGCCTGGGCCTCAGCGTGGGCCGGCGCGTGGGCAACGCCGTCGCCCGGAACCGCCTCAAGCGCCTGCTGCGCGAGGCCTTCCGCCTCGCGCGCCCGCACCTGCCGACCCTGCCCGGCGGCGCCTACGACGTCGTCGTGTCCACTCGCCCCCATCGCCTGCTCGCCCTAGCCGAATACCAGCGGCTCCTCGTCGACCTGGTCGCGCGCGCCCATCGCGACCGCCCCGCGCACCAGAATCAGGGAGATCCGCGTGGCGGGTCGTGACACGATGCTCGGCGAGCCTCACCTCTCCCCCGGCGCCCGGGCCGCCAACGCCCCCTTCGTTCTTGCTATTCTGCTCTACCGCGCCACGCTCTCGCCCTTCCTCGGGCGGCAGTGCCGGTTCGAGCCCACGTGTTCGATCTACGGCCTCAGGGCGTACCGCCGTTACGGGCCCCTGAGAGGCACCTGGCTCACGCTCCGGCGCGTCGGCCGGTGCCACCCATTCCATCCAGGCGGCTACGACCCTGTGCCCCTTCCCCGGAGCGAACCCGGGGAAGCTTCACTAGACTGCCGGCCCGACGCCGTCGGTGGTACGGTTCCCCAAGCCGCCGTTCCCAGGGGAAGCGGGGTGCGAGAGCATGAGTCGCCTACCGGCAGCCAAGCGTCGTGAGCAGCTGCTCGACTGCGCCGCCGACCTCTTCGCGGCCCACGGATACGCCCGCGCCACGACCGCCGAGCTTGCCAAGGCCGCGGGCGTCACCGAGCCGATCATCTACCGGCACTTCAAGTCGAAGCGGGACCTCTTCATCGCCCTCATCGAGCGCACGGGCAAGCGCACCATCGACCTCTGGCGCCAGGACCTCACCAGCGCCGAGGACCCGGCGCAGCGCCTCAAGACGCTCATCGGCGACAACCCCATGGTGAGCCAGCAGGGCCGCGCCGCCTACCGCGTCTTCCTCCAGGCGATCACCGAGGTCGACGACCCGGATATCCATAAGGCCTGGGGCAATCACATCCACTCGCTCCACCAGTTCCTCGCGATGGAGCTCGCCCGCGCCCAGGAGAATCGGCGCGTCACCCGCCACTTCCCCGCCGAGCTCATTGCCTGGCTGCTCATCGACCTCGGCCTCGGCTACGGCGTCTTGAGCGCCATGCGCGTCGAGGGCCACAACCTCGACGCCGCGGGAGAAATGCACGTCCAGCAGCTCATCACCCGCGTCCTCGTCGGCCGAGCCGCCGACCACCGCGAAGGCGACGCCGAGCAGGGGACGAGTGGGTGAGGGGGTGAGGGGGAGATCGGGGCGAGTGGGCGACAGGGTGAGTGCATGAGGGCTGAGTTCGACGGCGCGTGACGAGATTCGGAACTCGGAAATCTGAAAGCTGAAATCTGAAATCCGAGATTCGAAATCCGACACCCGACACCCGACCCCCGACCCCCGAAATCCAAGCTCCGCGGCTTCGATCTTCGGAACACAGGGATCAACATCCACTAACCTCTGCGCCGCATCGCTCTTCGCTCTCTCACGCTCAGTGCCCTCCCCCACGCCCCGCCTCTACCCTCCGCCATGCCCTCCCGCTCCCACCTCTACGACGACCCGGCCGTCTACGACATCCTGCACGCCCCCGGCACGGTCGGCGAGGTGGACGGGCTCGAAGCGATCGAGGACCGCTTCGTGCCCGGCGAACTCACGCGAGCGCGTCGCCTCTGGCTCGAGCCCGCCTGCGGCAGCGGGCGCTACCTGCGCGAGGCCGCCCGCCGCGGCATCGGCGCCCTTGGCTTCGACCTCAGCGACGCGATGATCGACTACGCCCGCGCCAACTCCCCGGCTTCCGGCCCGGGTGTCGGGGAAAGCGACTACTTCGTCGGCGACATGACCGACTTCGCCGGGCGCATGGGCCGCGCCCGCGCCACCTTCGCCTTCAACCTCATCAACACCATCCGCCATCTCCCCAGCGACGCCGCGATGCTCGCCCACTTCGACCACATGGCCCGCGTGCTCGCTCCCGGCGGCGTCTATGTCGTCGGCCTCAGCCTCACGGCCTACGGCTGCGAGGCCCCGACCGAGGACGTGTGGAAAGGCTCCCGCGCCGGCACGCGGGTCACGCAAATCGTCCAGTTCATCCCGCCCCGCTGGGAGGGCAACCCCCGGACCCGCTCAGAGAAGGTGCTCTGCCACCTGATGGTCGCGGCCGGCGGAGGCCCCGCGGAGCACCGCGACAGCACCTACCGCCTCCGCACCTACAGCCTCGCCCAGTGGGAAGCACTCATCGCCCGATCCCCCCTCGGCATCGTCGCCAGCATCGACGAGCGCGGGGCCGACCACCCGGCCGCCGACGGCGGGTACTGCCTTTTCGTCCTGGGGAGGTCCTGACGGCGCCGTGCATCCGGCTCCTGTCGCCCTTGAACCATTCCCCGGCCCCTTCCACTCCCGCTGGTCCCCCCGGCCGCGGATGGACGATCAAATCACCCGGGGCGTTCGTACAAAGCCCCGCGGGCCAACGCCCCGCTCGGGAGGAACGGGATATGTGCGGCATCGTCGCCTACATCGGAAGCAAGCCGGCCAAGCCGCTCCTCATGGAGGGCCTCAAGCGCCTCGAATACCGCGGCTACGACTCCGCGGGCATCGCCGTCCTGAATGGCGAGCTCCACGTCTGCAAGGCCGTCGGCCGGGTGGCCGAGCTCGAGGAGAAGCTCGACGCCGCGGGTGACTTCACCGGCACGCTCGGCATCGCCCACACCCGCTGGGCCACTCACGGCGGCGTGACCGAGGCCAACTGCCACCCGCACCGGGACGACGCCGCCGGCATCGCGCTGATCCACAACGGCATCATCGAGAACTACGCCGCGCTGCGCACCTATCTCGAGGAGAAGGGCCACGTCTTCACCAGCGAGACCGACACCGAGGTCCTCGCCATGCTCGTCGGCGAGCTGTATGAAGGGGACCTCGAGAAGGCCGTCAAGGCGGCGCTCCGCGAGGTCACCGGCGCCTATGCGATCGCCGTGCTCTGCGAGCACGAGCCCGACACCCTTGTCGTCGCCCGCAAGGGCTCTCCCCTGCTCGTCGGCGTCGGCGCCGGCGAGTACGTCGTCGCTTCCGACGCCTCCGCCATCATCGCCCACACCAGCCAGGCCTTCCCGCTGGACGACTACAACGTCGTCAGGATGACCCGCTCGGGCTTCCGCACCAGCACCATCGACGACGTCCCCGTCACCCCCAAGCTCATGCAGCTCGAGATGGACCTCGAGCAGATCGAGCTCGGCGGCTTCAGCCACTTCATGCAGAAGGAGATCTACGAGCAGCCCCGCGTGCTCCGGACCTCTCTGCGCGGGCGCATCGACCACAACGAGGGGCGCGTCGTGCTCGGCGGCCTCGCGAGCTTCGCCAAGGAGCTCGTCAAGGCCCGGCGCTTCATCCTCACCGCCCAGGGAACCGCCCTCCACGCCGCGATGATCGGTGAGTACCTCCTCGAGGACCTCGCCAAGATCCCCGCGGAGGTCGAGTACGGGTCGGAATTCCGCTACCGCAATCCGATCATCGAGGAGAACACAGTCGTCGTCGCCGTGAGCCAGTCCGGCGAGACCGCCGACACGCTCTGCGCCCTGCGCGAGGCCAAGGACCGCGGCGCCATGGCCCTCGGCGTCGTTAACGTCGTCGGCTCCTCGATCGCGCGCGAGACCGACGCCGGCGTCTACCTCCGCGTCGGGCCCGAGGTCGGCGTCGCCAGCACCAAGGCCTTTACCGGCCAGGTCACCGTCCTCACCATGATCGCCCTCTACATGGCCCGCCGCCGCTTCATGGCGCCAGAGGTCTGCGCCCGCTGCCTCAAGCAGCTCGAGGAGATCCCCACCAAGATCGAGCGCACCCTCGAGACCGACGGGCGCGTCCACAAGGTCGCCGAGCGCTACGTGGACCGCGACAACTGGCTCTTCCTCGGGCGCGGCTACAACTACCCGACCGCCCTCGAGGGCGCCCTCAAGCTCAAGGAGATCTCCTACATCCACGCGGAGGGCATGCCCGCCGCCGAGATGAAGCACGGACCCATCGCTCTGATCGACGACGGCATGCCCGCTGTCTTCATCGCCAACAAGGGCCGCCAATACGAAAAGGTGATGAGCAACATCGCCGAGGTCCGCTCCCGCGGCGGGCACGTCATCGCCGTCGCCACCGAGGGCGACACCGCGATCTCCAAGGTCGCCGAGGAGGTCCTCTACATCCCCGAATGCGAGGAGTTCCTGAGCCCCCTCCTCGCCGTCGTCCCCCTCCAGCTCCTCGCCTACCACTGCGCCGTGCTCCGCGGCCACGACGTGGACAAGCCGCGGAATCTCGCCAAGAGCGTCACCGTCGAGTAGCGCGTGCCATTCCCGGCGCGCGTGGAGGTCGGCTGGGACTCGGCATCGGCGTGGGAAGCGTTGCTCGTGGACACCCGGCGGCCGGGTGAGATCGATCGCTCAGCAACCTCTCAGCCGCCCGTCTCTCCACCCTCCATCTGCTCCCAGGCCCTCACGATCTGCTCCAGCTTCTCCACTCGCTCGCGATCCATTCGCCGAAACCCATACCAACGCTGATCCGCCATCCAGACGTTCTCCGGATCGCACTCCGCAAGCGTCTCGATCCCCTCGCACGCCTCCGACAAGAGGTAGTCCACTCCCTGATGGCGCATGGCGAACAGACGCTGGTAGCACGCCGGGAAATACTCTTCCACTGGTCCGTCCAGCGTGAGCACGCCGTGCTCGAATGTCGCATCCCGCCGAAAGGTCCACTCATCCGTGCACCCGCTCGTCGAGAAGCGCACGTCGAGATGTCATCAGCGCCGGGCCGGATGTGCAGCGAGGCGCTGTCGTAGCCGCGCGAGATGCTCCAGTCGCCTACTGCGTCGAACGCCGCGGGCCCCGTGTACGAGGGTGGCAATTCGCCCGCCGCGCGCGATACCTCCGACGGGTCGATCTCTCGCTCCGGGCCCGAACGCCCGCTGCTGTATGGTGGATCGGAGATCCATGCCAACGCAGCCTCCGAGAGCAGCGGCGCCGGCTGCGATCCCGTGGCGGACGCGGACGCGGTCGCGGGTGTCGGAGGCGCGCGAGGGGCGGGGTGGCGTGGCGGAGGCTCGGCTCGTTCGCATGAGATGCCGAGCAGAAGCACGATCGCTGCCGAAATCCTCGTGGACCGCATCCATCGAATATAGCACGCGCTCGTCGCCCGGCGCGCAGCCTCCCGCGCCCTGTGACACGCACGTGACACGGCCTCGGCTCGGGTTCGCGGGGTTACCCCGTTGCAACCGCCGCGGCCTCTCTATCCCCCGCCGTGAACTTGTGCTCGAACGCGGGGGAATGGTGGGCGCCTTCGCCCCCATTCGGGGGCTCTGCGGCGAGGGTGGCGCTCGCCCCGGGCTCACTCCGCCCGCCTTCGGCGCACTCCGATCGCCCGGGGCGAGCGACAGCGCCCCCTCTGGGGGCGTTCGGAAGAAGAGAAGTTCACGGAGTTGCGTGGCACCAGCGGAGGTGGCACACGGGAAGCTCGCGGCTCTACGATGCTCTCGTCACGACCGCTCTCCCGCTGCAGGAAAGGTCGCACGATGCGCACAGACCGCGATATCGCCTACCTCGCGCTCGAGATCGGCATCGACGAGCGGATGCCGACGTACGCTGGCGGCTTGGGGATCCTCGCGGGCGACACGCTCCGGGCGGCGGCGGACCTGGGGCTGCCGGTCGTTGGCGTGACGCTGCTGTACCGCGACGGATACTTCGCGCAGCGGTTCGGGCCGGACCACACGCAGCAGGAGCCGAACGACGAATGGCGGCCGGAATCGATCCTGCGCCAGATGACGCCGCGGGTGACGGTGCCGGTCGACGGGCGTGACGTGACGCTGCGGGCCTACCGCTACGACGCGGCGGGCGTGGGCGGGCACGTGGTGCCGGTGTACTTCCTCGACAGCGACCTGCCGGAGAACGACGGGGCGGCGCGGGGGCTCACGCGCCGGGTCTACGGCGGCGACCCGGACCACCGGATCCGGCAGGAGACACTGCTCGGGGTGGGCGGGCCGCGGATGCTGCGGGCGATCGGGCACGAGGTGCGGCTGTTCCACATGAACGAGGGGCACGCGTGCCTGGCGACGCTGGAAGCCCTTTCGGCGCACGTGGCGCGTATGACCGAGCACGGGGCGGGGCCGGACCGGGCGCTGGAGCGGGACGTGCTCGGGTCCGTGCGCCGGCGGTTCGTCTTCACGACGCACACACCGGTGCCGGCGGGGCACGACCGCTTCCCGGTGGAGCGGGTGCGGGCGATCTTCGGCGATCACCCGGCGCTGCACCGGCCCGAGCTGTATTCAGACGACGGCGGGCACACGTTCAACACGACGCGCCTGGCGTTGAACCTGAGCGGCTTCGCCAACGCCGTGGCGCAGCGGCACGGGGAGGTCACGCGGGACATGTTCCCGGGCTACCACGTCCACGCGATCACCAATGGCGTGCACGCGGCGAGCTGGGTGGGAAGGCACCAGGCGGCGCTCTTCGACGAGCACCTGCCGGGGTGGCGGGCGCGGAACGCGGACTTGCGGCTGGCGGAGCGGATCCCGGCCGCCGCGCTGCACGAGGCGCACAAGCGGGCGAAGGCGGACCTGCTGGCGCACGTGGGGGAGCGGACGGGGCGGTCGCTCGACCCGCAGGCGTTCACGATCGTCTTCGCGCGCCGCATGACGGACTACAAGCGGCCGGCGCTGGTCTTCAGTGACACGGCGCGGCTGGTGCAGATGGCCCGCAAGATCGGGCCCGTGCAGCTCATTTTCGCGGGCAAGGCGCACCCGCACGACGGGCGCGGGCGGGACATCATCCAGCAGGTCCATCGCGCGGGGGCGGAGCTGGGGCGGACCGTGCCGGTGGTCTACATCCCGGGGTACGACATCGCGCTGGCGAAGAAGCTTGTCGCGGGCGCGGACTTGTGGCTCAACAACCCGCGCCCGCCGCTGGAGGCGTCGGGCACCAGCGGGATGAAGGCGGCGCTCAACGGCGTCCCGAGCCTCTCGACGCTCGACGGCTGGTGGGCGGAGGCGTGCGTGGAGGGGGTGACCGGGTGGGCGATCGGCGCGGCCGGCGACGACTGCCGGCGCGAGCGCACGGAGGAGCAGGATTCTCGCCACGCCGAGAGTCTCTACCGCAAGCTCGAAGCCGCGGTGCTGCCGCTCTACTACCAGGACAGGGCGGGCTGGCTCGGGGTGATGCGCGGCTCCATCGCGATCAACGGCTCGTACTTCACGACGGAGCGGATGATGCGGGAGTATGCGGTGATGGCGTACTGCTAGAACAAGGATGAAGGCCGAAGGACGCGCGCAGGGCGCCCGCATCGGGGGCTTCGTCCCCGGTCATTCCGCGCTCACCGCCTTGGAGGGCTCCGGCGAACTCGGCGATCTGGACGGCGTTGAGGGCGGCGCCCTTGCGGAGCTGATCGGCGCAGGCGAGGAGGCACCAGCGGCGCGAGCGTCCGCCGGCCTCGGGAGGCTCGCCGGGGTCGGGGCGGATGCGCCCGACGAGGACGGGGTCGCGCTCTCCGGCCTTGCGCGGCGTGGGGAAGCGGTTGGCGGCGCGGTCGTCGATGATCTCGAGACCTTGGCCGGAGGAGAGCGCTTCGCGCACCTCGGCCTCGGACGCGGGTCGGCGGAGGGTGACGGTGATCGCCTCGGTGTGGGCCCGGAGCACGGGGACGCGGACGCAGGTGGGCGTGACGCGAACGGCGGGATCGGCCCAGATCTTGCGGGTCTCGTCGATGACCTTCCGCTCCTCGCCGTTGACGCCCGAGGCGGGGTCGACGGCGGAGTCGTGGCTGAAGACGTTGAAGGCGCAGGGCTCGGCGAAGACGCGGGGCCCGCCGCCCGGCGCGCCGTGCGGCGTGAGGCAGCTGCGGGTCTGCTCGAGCAGCTCCTCCATGCCGGCGAGGCCAGCGCCAGACACCGCCTGGTACGTCGCGACGTCGATCGCCTCGATGCCGAAGGCGCGCCGGAGCGGCTCGATCGCGACGAGCAGGATGATGGTCGTGCAGTTGGGGTTGGCGACGAGGCGGCCCGGCGCTCCCGGGCGGGCCATCGCATCTCCTGAACCGTGCGCTCGGGAGTTGGCTGCCGGTCGTCCTGGTTCGGACGGCGCACGGCCGGGACCGCCGCGCCGCCACGCAGCCCCGTTCACCTCGGGCACGATCAGCGGCACGTCCGGATCCATGCGGAACGCCGAGGAGTTGTCCACGACGAACGCGCCCGCCCGCACCGCAAGGGGGCAGAACTCGCGCGCGGTCGCGGCGTCGGCGGCGAAGATCGCGAGCGAGCAGCCG
>DASRXL010000101.1:0-2231 GCA_035654175.1 Phycisphaerales bacterium | reverse complement strand
CATTGGAGACGAGTGAGTCTCCCACGCCCCCGCGAGCCGTGCCACGGCCACAGTCGCATGGGCAAAAACTCCCACGTCTCCTCGTTGCGCGCGCGGTAGTCTCGAAAGCGGGGACCTGAACGCGGGGGCCGAGGAGCCTCTCATGAACTGGTCTGCGGCGAGGGCGTGGTTCGGACGCGGGCGTCAGTCCGCGATACTGCAGCGCGGCGCGGTGTTGGCGGCCGCGGGCTTCGCGGCCAGCGCAGGTGCGCAGCCGTCGTTCCAGGGCCTCGGTTTCCTCAACGACGAGGGCTTCGGGCCCGGCATCGCCTACGCCGTGACGCCTGACGGGAGCGTGGTCGTCGGTGAGAGCGTTTCCCCGAACGGATTCGAGGCGTTCCGCTGGACCGAGTCGGAGGGCATGGTCGGGCTCGGCGATATTCCCGGCGGCTACTTCGCGAGCTTCGCCTACGCGGTGAGCGGCGATGGCTCCGTGGTCGCCGGCGCCAGCGACGACGGTTCGGCCGGCGAGGGCGGCGCTGCGTTCATGTGGACGGCCGCGGATGGGATGATCCCGATCGGCTCGCTCGGCGGACCGACGACATACGGGCAGGGGCAGGGGATCTCGCTCGATGGATCGGTCATCGTGGGCGGGAGCCAGTCGCCGCGCGGCATCGAGGCGTTCCGCTGGACCGCGGCCGGGGGCATGGTCTCGCTGGGCGACCTGGCCGGGGGCGAGGTGCTCGCGCGGGCGACGGCGTGCTCCGGCGACGGGTCGGTGGTCGTGGGGTATGGCTCCTCGTCGGGCACGTTCGACGAGGCCTTTGTGTGGACGGAGCAGACGGGCATGGTCGGCCTCGGTGGGCCTGGGCGCAGCGCGCTCCTGGCGGTGTCTCGCGATGGGCAGGTCGGGGCCGGGCAGCGCGCCGGGCTCGCGGTGCGCTGGACGCAGAGCACCGGATTCGTGAACCTCGGCCGTCTTGCCGGGAGCGGCCAGAGCATCGATATCGCGAGCAGCATCTCCGGCGACGGCCTCGTGGTCGGCGGGCTGGCGGATTTCAACGCCACCAAGGGGACGGGCGAGGCCTTCATCTGGGATGAGGTCGAAGGGATCCGCAGCCTGCGCGACGTGCTGGTCGAGGCGGGGCTCGGCTCTGAGCTGATCGGCTGGTCGCTCTTCGACGTGCGCGGCATATCGCAGGACGGCTCCACCCTGGTGGGGTACGGCTTCCACGGCTCGGAGCAGGAGCCGTGGATCGCGCGCCTCCCGCGCGCGTGCCGCGCCGACTTCAACGGCGACGGCGCCGTCAACACGCTCGACGTGCTGGAGTTCCTCAACGCGTTTGCCGACGGCGACGCCGGCGCCGATTTCGACGGGAACGGCGTGGTGGATACGCGCGATGTGCTGGCGTTTCTGAATGTCTGGGCGGCGGATTGCTGAGCGAGCGAGGGCGGGCGGTCGGCGAGGCACCGGACGAATGAGCGCCGACCGCGAGGCGCAGCACCCGGGGCGCGTTCGTACACGGTGGTTTGAGCGCTCAGAGAGCGCAGCACGCCGCCGCGTGGGAATAGCTCGGCTGGTATGGCTCTGTGCGCAACAGCGGTCAATCCATGAACCAGGTGAGCGCGTCGCCCGGATCCCAGCAGAGGAGTGAGAAGCCGCCGCCCGCGAGGGCGACGAGGAAGAGCAAAGCCGGAAGGCAGCGGGAGGGGTGGAGCCAGAGAAGGACGAGCCAGAGAATGCAGGCCGCGCCGAGGCAGGGGAGCATGGCAAGTGCCGCGAGGTAGGCGAGGGTGAGGAAGGGCTCGACGCCGGGGATGCCCTTCGGGTCGTCGAGGGAGGGTCGGGGCCAGCGCCCCAGGGATAGCCGTGCGGCAATGCGGACCAGGTGGACCAGGGCGAAGAACGCGAGCGGGGCAAGGGAGAGGCCGCAGATCGCGATCGTGTTCCGGCGGGCCGAGCGGCGGTCGGTTTCCGGAGAGCGGTAGGTGAGGGGGTCGGCCGGCTCGAAGGCGCGGCCACACTCGGGGCAGGGGCCGGCGGGGGAGGCGGAGAGGTCGTAGGCGCAGGTGAGGCAGCGCATTCCGCGAGCTTAAGGGTGGAGGGGGAGTGGCGGAGCACCGACCTCGGGTCAGAGCACCCGAGGTCGGTGGCACGGGGTCCGGAGCACCGCGAAGCCGCCCCGGCCCTCGATTCCGTGGCGGTGGCGTTGACAGGGACTTCGCCTTGTTCGAGGATGGGGTCGACCCGG
>DASRXL010000100.1:0-33574 GCA_035654175.1 Phycisphaerales bacterium | reverse complement strand
GAAGATCACCGAGGCGATCGACCGGGTGCGGGCCCTGCAGCAGGAGATGAAGTACCGCGAGGCGCTCGAGGTCGTCGAGAACCAGATCCTGTTCCTCGACCCGATCAACCCCGCGGGGCTCCTGCTCCGGGACATGCTGCGCGACAACATCATCTACCAGGACCACAACAGCCTGATCACGCAGCGGAACTTCAACATCGCGGACCAGCAGAACCAGAACTCGGCCGCCGCGATCCCGCCCTCCACGATCATCGATTACCCGGCGGACTGGCCGGCGATCTCCGCCCGGCGCGCGGGCGTCGAGAGCACCAACGAGAGCCCCGCGGACCGGCGCGTGCTCTCGGCGCTCGACACCACCGCGATGCCGGTCGATTTCCGCGACAACACGCTCCAGCAGGCCCTCGATTTCTTCGCCCAGTTCACGGGCCTGGACATGGACGTGGACTGGGAGTCCCTCGCCGAGATCGGGATCGACCCCGAGACGACGGTCTCGCTCAGCCTCACCAAGTCGAACGCCCGGACGGTGCTCGACCGCCTGCTCGAGAAGGTCTCGGGCGACCCGCTGACCCAGGCCGACTGGGCGGTGCTCGACGGCATGCTGCAGGTCGCGTCCGAGGACAAGATCCGGCGCCACACCGTGCTCGAGATCTACGACATCCGCGACCTGATTTTCGAGGTGCCCAACTACGACGAGGCCCCCGAGATCGACCTGCAGAGCGTGCTGCAGAGCTCCGGCGGCGGCGGCGGCGGCCAGAGCCCCTTCCAGCAGAACCAGCAGCAGGACATCGAGCGCCTCCCCCTCGAGGAGCGCATCGAGCAGATCAAGGAGATCATCTACCGCAACGTGGACGAGGAGAGCTGGCCCGAGGGCGGCGGCGACACGGGCGCGATGTACGACCTCAACGGCACCCTGCTCATCAAGAACACGCCCAAGAACCATCGCGAGATCCGCTCGCTGCTGAGCAAGCTCCGCGAGTCCAAGGCGATGCAGATCAACGTCGAGACCCGCTTCCTGCTCGTCGCGCAGGACTTCTTCGAGCAGGTCGGGTTCGATCTCGACGTCTACTTCAACGCCGAGAACAACCAGATCCGGGCGGCCCGGGCCAACGACCCGACCATCCTGCCGAGCGACTTCTTCGACTTCGGCGCCGGCGGCCTCAACCGGACCGTCACCGGCTCCGGCGTAGACACCGACGGCGACGGCGACGTGGACGCGTTCCTCACCCAGGGCGTGGTCAACCCCAACCCCTGGTCGCCCATCGGCACCGGCCAGAACTCGCTCGGCCTGGCTCAGGGCCTCATGCCGAGCGAGGGTATCGGTGCGTCGATCCTCGGACAGGCCCCGGCGCTGGGCATCGCCGGCCAGTTCCTGGATGACATCCAGGTGGACTTCCTCGTGAAGGCCACACAGGCGGATCGGCGCAGCGTGCAGCTCACCGCCCCCCGCCTGACCTTCACCAACGGCCAGACCTCCAACATCTACGTCGTGACGCAGCAGTCCTTCGTGTCCGACCTCCAGCCCGTCGTCTCCGACTCGGCCGTCGGCTTCGACCCGGACCTCGAGGTCGTCTCCGAGGGCGTGGCGATGCTCGTCGAGGGCCAGGTGACCGCGGATCGGCGATACGTGCTGCTCAACGTGGACACAGCCGTCTCGCAGATCGAGGGCTTCGCGCAGCAGGCGATCACGGCCGTCGCCGGCGGCCAGCTGGTCTCGTCGGAGGACGCCCAGTCCTTCATCCAGCTGCCCACCGTCACCGTCACCCGCGTGCAGACGACGGTGACCGTGCCCGACCAGGGCACCGTCCTGCTCGGCGGCCAGCGACTGGTCAACGAGACGGAGGTCGAGACCGGCGTGCCCGTGCTCAGCAAGATCCCGATCCTCAACCGCTTCTTCTCCAACCGCATCGAGGCCCGCGAGGAGCAGACGCTGCTCATCCTCATCAAGCCCACGATTCTCATCCAGACCGAGCAGGAGGAGAACGCCTTCCCCGGCCTGGGGCAGACCCTCGGCGGGCTCGGCGGCTGATCGATCGGCATGTCGCGCATTCCCGGGGCCGTCCGAGACATCGGGCGGCCCCGCTTTCGCAGGGTGAGTCACCGACACTCCGGCTGGTTACACTATCGGTACGGGGACCGGAATCGGGTCGGGCCGGGAGGCCCAGGGTGTGTGCGTCCCTTCACAGGAGGTGTGGCGATGGCGGGCAGTGACTCTCGAATCAGGGTCAAGCAGACCGACGGGGTCACGCAGGTCGAGTTCATCGACCGCAATATCCTCGACGAGGCCAATATCCAGGCCATCGGGGAGGAGATCGGCTCCATCATCGAGCGCACCCCCCAGCCGCGCCTGCTCATCAGCTTCGCGAACGTGGACCACCTCTCCTCGGCGGCGCTGGGGACGCTGATCACCGTCAACACGAAGATCCGCAACAAGGGCGGCAAGCTCTGCCTGGCCAACATTGACCCCCAGATCTACGAGGTGTTCGTCATCACCCGGCTGAACCAGCTGTTCGAGATCAAGGAATCGACCGACGAGGCCATGAAGAGCTTCGGCTGACCCGCGCTGGCCCCGATGAGCCACCCCAGGCCGTCACCGACTTCCGGACATCTCTCGCTCGTCAACGACCGAGACCAGATCTCCGCCCTCGAGGATCTGGTGGTCGAGAGAGCGGAGGAGCTTGGCTACTCCCGAGGCGCCCGGTTCGCCCTGCGCCTGGCCATGGAGGAGGCCATCGTCAACGCGTTCCGCCACGGCCACAGAGCGCTCCCGGCGGAGACGCCCATCGAGGTCGAGTACTCGCTCGACGAGGACCGCATCCGCGTCGCCGTGCACGACCAAGGCCCCGGCTTCGCCCCCGCGCAGGTGCCCGACCCGACTCTCGACGAGAATCTCGAGATGCCGAGCGGGAGGGGCCTGGTGCTGATGCGTGCGTACATGACGCGGGTCTGGCACAACGCGGCGGGGAATCGGGTGGAGATGGAGCTGCGCCGGCGCGAGGACGCGTAGGCTGCACGGGGCTCCGTCGGCGGGGACCAGATCCATTGTCGCGCTCCGCCCGCCCCGCTAGGATAGAATGATTCTAAATCTCGATCCTGGAGCCACAAATCCTGAACCGGCGCCGGCCGGGAGGGCGAACGAATGAAGCTGCCGATCTATCTCGACCATGCCGCGACCACGCCCTGCGACCCACGGGTCGTCGAGGCGATGCTGCCGTACTTCACGGAGAAATTCGGCAACCCCGGCAGCCGCAACCACGCCTTCGGCTGGGAGTCGGAGCAGGCCGTGGATACGGCGCGGGACCAGGTCGCGGCCCTTCTCGGGGCCGACCGCAAGGAGATCGTCTTCACCAGCGGGGCGACCGAGAGCAACAACCTGGCGATCAAGGGCGCCGCGTACATGTACGAGAAGGCCCCCGCCGGGAGCGGACGACGCGGCCACATCATCTCGGGCATCATCGAGCACAAGGCGGTGCTCGACCCCTGCAAGCGGCTGCAGAAGGAAGGCTTCGACGTCACCTTCCTCGAGCCGGCGCGCGACGGGATCATCACCCGGGCGATGGTCGAGGCGGCGATGCGCGAGGACACGATCCTCGTCTCGATCATGTGGGCCAACAACGAGATCGGCACGATCAACGAGACGCCCGAGATCGGCGCGCTCTGCCACGAGCGCGGCGTGGTGTTCCACACCGACGCCACGCAGTGGGCCGGCAAGATGCCCGTGGATGTGGACAAGGACAACATCGACCTGCTCTCGATGAGCGGGCACAAGATCTACGGCCCCAAGGGCGTCGGGGCGCTGTACGTGCGCCGGCGCCGGCCGCGAGTGCGCCTGCAGGCGCTGATCGACGGCGGCGCGCAGGAGAGGGGCTTCCGCTCGGGCACCCTCAACGTGACGGGGATCGTCGGGCTGGGGGCGGCGTGCGAGATCGCCCGGCGCGAGATGGACGCCGACCGGGAGCGGCTGCTGGCGCTCCGCCAGCGGATCGAGCGGGAGATCACCTCGCGTCTGGACGTGGTGCAGGTCAACGGGCACGCCGAGAAGCGCCTGCCGCACCTGACGAACATCTCGTTCGGCTTCGTCGAGGGCGAGAGCCTCATGATGGCGTGCAGCGACATCGCGATGAGCTCGGGCTCGGCGTGCACCAGCGCGAGCCTCGAGCCCAGCTACGTGCTCAAGGGCCTCGGCGTAGGCGACGACCTGGCGCACAGCTCGCTGCGGCTGAGCCTCGGCCGCTGGACGAGCGAGGAGGAGGTCGGCTATGCGATCGACAAGATCGCGGGCGCGGTCACCAAGCTCCGCGCCCTGAGCCCCCTGTACGACATGCACAACGAGGGCATCGACATCACGAAGATCGAGTGGCAGGCTCACTAGACATGGCAGATGGGCAAACCAGCACATGGCAGATGAAGCAGCCAGCCGAGAGCGGTGTGGCTTGATTTGCGATTTGCTCGTCTGATGCCTTGCTATTTCGGAGGTTTCCCGTGGCATACAGCGAAAAGGTCGTCGACCATTACGAGCGCCCGCGCAACGTGGGCAACTTCGGCACCACCGGCGAGGTCAAGAGCCGCAGGGATATCGGCGTCGGGCTCGTGGGGGCCCCCGAGTGCGGGGACGTGATGCAGCTCCAGATCAAGGTCGATCAGGAGACCGGCGTGATCGAGGACGCCCGCTTCAAGTGCTTCGGTTGCGGCTCGGCGATCGCGTCGAGCTCGCTCGCCACCGAGTGGCTCAAGGGCCGGACGCTCGACGAGGGCCTCGCCATCAAGAACACGGAGATCGTCGAGGAGCTGAGCCTCCCCCCGGTCAAGATCCACTGCTCCGTGCTCGCCGAGGACGCCATCAAGGCCGCCATCCAGGATTACAAGACCAAGAACGGGCTCGTCGAGGCCGAGGTCAAGGCCAAGGCCTGAGAGCCGCCCGGCCGGGAACCCGCGCCGGGCCGGGGCGTACGATTCCGTGCCAGCACCACGGGAGCAGGAACGACATGAGCGACGCGCAGTCCACGACGACCACGACCACCAGCACGACCGAGGCCGGGATTATCCTCACGGAGACCGCGGCCCGGGAGATCAAGTCCATCATCGAGCAGCAGGAGCTCGACGCCGACAAGGTGCGCCTCCGCGTCGGCGTCAAGGGCGGTGGCTGCTCCGGCTTCAGCTACGTGCTCGACCTCACCGAGAACCAGAAGGACACCGACGAGGTCTTCGAGCAGCACGGCGTTCGGATCATCTGCGACCCCAAGAGCCTCCTGTACCTCAGCGGCACCACCGTGGACTTCCGCGACGAGATCATGGGGCGTGGCTTCGTTTTCAACAATCCCAACGCCACCACCAGCTGCGGGTGCGGGTCGAGCTTCGCCGTCTGAGGACGCGTCGCTCCACTCACCCGCCGCCCCGCCGGCCGCGCACAGTGCTCGCCCGATGATCGATCGGGGAGCCGGCGCGGGGGACAATCACGCATGTGCTCGGGCCCGATGTGGGCGAATCGGCGCCGCTGCGGGCTGTGCCCCTTTCCCGCGGTTCCTTGCCCCGATATCCTCCCTTCCGGCAGGGCGTTCTCGGGGTGGGCGGCCCCCCCGCGCAGAAGCCGCCTTGCGGACCGGAGCGGGGCCTGCAGCCGGCGCGGGCGGGCACGTTCGCTCTCCGGACGGCGCAGGAATCCGTGGGGCTCGCGCCGACGTGAGAGAGCCCGATCCGCGTCGCGGGCGCGCCTGGAAGGACTCGGATGAGCGAGGCATCGACGCCCATCGAGACGACCCAAGGGTACGCCCCCCCCACTGTCACGCAGCTGAGCGTGTTCCTGGACAACCGTGTGGGGAAGCTCTACGACCTGGTCGAGGCGTTCGCCGACTCGCCCGACTGCTACATCTGCGCCCTGAGCGTCCACGAGGCCGCGGACCACGCGGTCGTCCGGCTGATCACCAACAACGCGAGGGGGGCCAAGGAGATCTTGCGTCAGAGCCGGCTCCCCTTCTGCGAGATGGACGTGCTGGTGGTGGAGATCTGCCGCGGGCACACGCTGAGCAGCCTGTGCCTGAGCTTATTGAGCGCGGAGCTGAACATCCAGTTCGCCTATCCGCTCATGCTCCGGCCCAACGGCTCCCCGACGATCGCGCTGGCCGTCGACGACAAATACCTCGCCGGGCAGATCCTGCGGAAGAAGGAATTCCGGCTGCTCGGCGAGTCGGACATCATGGACGTGCACTAGGCGGCCGTCGGCGGCCGGAGAGCCCCGGCGATGCAGGCCGGCGCGGTGGCCGCCCGCCGCCATCGGTCCGGGCGACGGGAGCGCAAGGGGGCAACCGCCGTGCCGCACGGACCGCGGCCCCGGGCCGGTCAGGCCAGCCCGCGGTTCCCGAGCCAGCGCTCGGCGTCCAGGGCGGACTGGCAGCCCATCCCCGCCGCGGTAACGGCCTGGCGGTACTCCGGATCGGCGACGTCGCCCGCCGCGAACACACCGGGGATGGTGGTCGCGCTGTGGCGCGTGTGGAGCTTGATGTACCCCTTGTCGTCGAAGTCCAGCCCCGACCCACGGAGGAACCTGGTCGCGGGCGTGTGGCCGATCGCGATGAAGAGGCCCCTCACCGGCAACTCGGACCGCTCGCCGGTGCGGGAGTCCTCCAGGAGCACGGCGCGGAGCTTCTCGTTGCGTCCGGTCTCCCCCTCGGTCAGGCAGTCCACGACGACCTTGTGCCAGAGCACGCGGGCGTTGGGCTTGGAGAGGTACCGCTCCTGCATCACCTTGCTGGCGCGCAGCTCGCCCCGCCGGTGGATGACGTAGACCGGGTTGCCGAACTTCGTGAGATACGTCGCCTCCTCCATGGCCGTGTCGCCGCCCCCGATCACGGCCAGGGGCTGGTCGCGGAAGACGGGCAGCGCGCCGTCGCACACCGCGCACGCAGACACGCCGCCGCCGGCGCGGGCCAGCCGCATCTCGCTCTCCAGGCCCAGCCAGTTCGCCGTCGCGCCGGTCGCGATGATCACGGCGTGGGCGCGGACCTCGCGCCCTTCCGAGGTGTGCAGCACGTGGGGCCCGCCGGACTGGGAGAACTCGCACCGGGCGATGTCCTCGCCGATCACCTTGGCCCCGAACCGCTCGGCCTGGGCCTGGAATAGCGACATCATCTCCGGGCCGGCGACTCCGCGGGGGAAGCCGGGGTAGTTCTCGACGTCGGTGGTCAGCATGAGCTGTCCGCCCGGCAGGATCGGCCCGGGGTCCTGCTTCGGCACGCCGATGTAGACGACGGGGTCCAGGGCGGCGCGGGCGGCGTAGATCGCCGCGGTCCACCCGGCGGGCCCCGAGCCGATGATCACGAGCTTGTGGACGGTCTGATCCATGAGGAGGCTCGACGGCGCGGGCGCGGCGGTCCGCCGTCCCGCTCAGTTGAAATCGCCGGACTGCGCGAGCGAATCTCGGACGATCGACATGACGGGGGGCCACAGCAGGTAATCGCGCCCGGCCGGCGCGTCGGCGGTGTTCTGCACCTCCTCGGCCCACTGCCTGGCGCCGTCCGGCCCGACGGAGTAGAGCACGAACTGATCGTCGCGGAGCGAGATCATCACGTTGGGGGCGTCGGGCGTCAGGACGCTGATCTCGTGGGGCGGCGGCGTCTGCCGGTCGGAGAACCGGTCCTTGGTGTCGCGGATCGGCACGAAGAAGGTCAGCGGCGGGCGGCGGCCGCCCTGCGAGGGCTGCGCGAAGGGGTCGCCCTCGAGCTCGCGCACGTACCGGGGCCGGATGGCGGAGAGGTCGAGCGGGTACGCGTGCGTCTCGTAGTAGAAGCCGACCAGGCCGAGCGCGCCGCGCGAGCCGACGGTCTCGACGCGCAGCAGGAGGCGCTTGGTGAAGAGGTCCCGCATGTCGGGCAGGCTCCGCGTCACCACCGCGACGGCGTCGCGGAAGCCCGCGCTGGCGGTGAAGTTCTCGACGACGTACGGCTGCGCCAGCAGCGGGTCGGTGCGGTCCCGCTGCCACCGGAATGCGTAGTCGTTGCGCAGCGAGGCGAGGGCGTCGTTGGCGGCGAACCAGTCCACGTGGCTCTCCGCGACGCTCTCCCACCGCGCCGCCTCTCCGAAGAGCCGGAGCGGGCGGTCGGTCGCCGCGAGCCGCGCCATCGTCGGCGCGAAGACCTCGGGCCGGACGCGGCCGCGCGCCGTCATGACCGTCGCGATGAGCTGCTCGACGCCGATGAAGTCCGCGCGGGGGAGCTGGATGCGGTCGGTCGAGAGCGGTCCCTGCTCGTCCTGGATGCGGTCGATGGCCCCCTTGAGCGCCGGCGCATCGAGCGTGCGCTCGGCGCGGAAGTCGCCGTAGACCACGTCGCGGATGCGCCGCACCGCCAGGTCCATCGCGTCGAACGCCCACGCCTTCTCCTCGTGGAACTCCCGATCGGCGATCTGGCGCGCAAAGCCGATCCAGTCGGCGAGCAATTCGAGCGCACCCGCGGCGTCGCCCTCGCTCGCGCGGCGCGTCGCCTCCACGTGCACCAGGCACGCGGCGTGATCGAACCTTTCGAGGTAGAGGTGCTGCGCCGCCGAGAGCAGCGGCGGATCGCCGAGATCGGTGTACAGGCCGGCCTGGATCAGCTCGATCTGCTCGGCGGTCGAGCCGAGCTCCGCCAGCCCGTAGGGCTGGCCGAAGGCCATCGGCCGCTGCTCGCCGGGATCCCGGCCGACCTCGTGGATCGCCGCGAGCACGGCGCCCTGCGCATCCCCGGCCGCCCACGCCGCGATGGCGTCCCAGCCGCTTGAGCCGGCGGGGAGCAGCGCGGCCCGCTCCGGATCACGGAGCCCGGCGGGCGGGTCCTCCATGGCCGCGAGGGCCCGGAGGATGACCGGGTCGCTCCGGCGGTCCTGGCGGATGCTCTCGAAGAAGCCGTTAACGCGGTCCACGAACTCGTCTGCGCGGGCGGGGGCCGTCGCGCCGAGAGAAGCGGCCGCGAGCGCGGCCGCGCCGAGGAGTCGCACAACGCACCGCGCCATCTTGGGCGCGTGCACGATGACGGTGAGGCTCTGTCCGGTCATAGGCCCGATGGTAGCATCGCGCGCGGGAGCCGTGCTCGGCGCGGGACGCCGGCGGGCCGGAGCGCGGCGCGATCGGGCCGGGCCCGAGCCTAGTGGAGCGCCTTGCGGGCGCGTTGACGGAGCTTGCGGGCCCGCTCGTAGGCCTCGAGCTCGTCGGCGGGGTCGATCCCGGGCCGACGGTTCTCCCGGTAGAACCGGGTGGGCCGCTGGTCGTTGATCTGCGCGTTGAGGCGCGTGAGCGCCTCGTCGACGATCTGGCGGACGCGCTCGCGGCTGATGCCCACGGCGTCGGCGATCTGCTTGAGCGTCAAGGGCTGCTCGCCGTCGAGGCCGAAGCGGAGGCGGAGGATCCTGGCCTCGCGCTCGTCGATCGCGTCGAGCAGGCGGCGCAGGATCGTGAGCTCGTCGGAGCGGAGGATGTCGCTCTCGGGCGCGCCGTTGCGCGTGTCGGCGATGAGCTCGCCGAGCCCGACGAGCTCGCCGCTCGAGTCGGTGGGCTCCTGCGTCGGGGCCTGCATCGCCTTCACGGCGCGCCGGATGATCTTGATCTTCTTCGGCGGCAGGTCCATGTGCCGCGCGAGCTCCTCGACCGTGGGGTGGCGGCCGAGCTCGGCCTCGAGCGTGCGCGACGCGACCTTCCACTTGGCGATCAGCTCCACCATGTAGGCGGGGATGTGGATGGGCTGCGTCGCGTTGATCAGCGCCCGCTTGATGGCCTGCTTGATCCACCAGCTCGCGTAGGTGCTAAACCGCGCGCCCTGCGCCGGATCGAAGCCCTCGACCGCACGGAGCAGCCCGATGTTGCCCTCCTCGATGAGGTCGGTCAGCGGGAGGCCGCGCCCGGCGTAGTTCTTCGCGATCGCGACGACCAGGCGCAGATTCGACCTGATCATGCGCTCACGCGCCCGCGGGCAGTTGTCGTTGATGATCGCCCAGCCGAGCTCGCGCTCCTCCTCGGCGGTCAGCAGCGGCGTCTTGTTGATCTCGCGGAGGTACAGCTGCAGATCAGACTGCACGCCCGCCCCGGAAGGGGCGCTCTCTCGAATGCCACTCACTTCTCCACCCAACCTTTCGCGGCCCGAAGGCCGGCCCACTCACTCACTCACTCACACGCCGACTGTAGCACGGCCACAACCAGCGCACTACACCCTATCCCTTCGATTCTGCGGCTGCACCGGTTGCATCGGGGCGCAACGATTGGCACTTCAAGGCCTTGCGGCGGCGGGGGCGCCGGGGCCGCAGTCGGCAACCCCTGCGCGGTCTGGCATGGATAGGAGGAAACCTCGCAAACCGTAGCGCCTTTTCCGGTTTTGCTGGCACCCTTCCTGCCCCGATGTATAGTTGACCGTTTTGGTTCGTCCAGCCGGTATCCGGACCTATGAACGTTGACCTGACGCAACTGCTCAATGACTGGCCGTACGAGCCGGGCAAGATAAACGTCCGCCTCATCCAGGGGGAGGATGGCGAGCAGAAGGTGCAGGTCCGGCTCGACCTCGGCGTTCTCCAGATGAACATCGACGGCCGCCCCGACGGCCACACCCCCCACGGCTACGACAACCTGCTGGAGTACTACGAGGCCCGGCTCGACGAGGCCTCTGGCGGGGAGGACCCCGAGGAGCGCGGGGAACCCGGCGGGGGCGAGCCCGCGGGCGCCGCCGAGGCCGAGGCGCCCCAGGAGGCCCCGGCCTTCGTGCTCACCCCGGAGGACTGCCGCGCCCTGCGCGAGGAGGCCGTCCAGTACTACCACCGCTACGTCGCGCTGCTCGTGCTCGAGGACTACGACCGGGTGGTGCGCGACACCACGCGCAACCTCCGCCTCCTGGACCTCTGCGCCGAGCACGCCCAAGCCGAGGACGACCGCACCGTGCTCGAGCAATTCCGGCCGTACATCACCATGATGCGGGCGCGCGCCCTCGCCAGCCAGGCGCTCCGCGACAACGAGCCCAAGGCCGCCCTCCACGCCATCGACGAGGGCATCGAGTCGCTCCGGCGCTACTTCGCCGACAACGACGCCACCGACATGTTCGAGAGCTCGAACGAGGTGCAGATGCTGCGCGGCATGCGCGAGTCCCTCGTGCCGCGCCTGCCCGTCAGCCAGAAGTCCGAGCTCCGCCAGCGGCTGCAGCGCGCGATCGAGGCCGAGAACTACGAGCTCGCCGCGATCCTGCGCGACGAGCTCAAGATGCTGCCGGAGTAGACCGGCCCGCGCTCGCCTCCACCCGCAGCCGCAGCCTCGCCGCGACCTGCTCGGCCATCATCGTCGCCGTCGCCACCTCGTCCACGACCACGTAGTCGGCGCCGAGCGCCGCCGCCTGCATGCCGCGGCTCAGGTAGCTCGACCGGGCCGCGACGAACGCCGTCGGCGCCAGCGACCGGACCAGCTGGCACGCCCGCAGCATCGCCTCGTGGTCCGGCATGGTCAGGAGCACGGCGTCGGCCGACTCGATGCCGGCCTCGTGCAGCACCTCCGCGTTCGCCACGTCGCCGTACACGATCCGCCGGCCGAGGCCGCGCTGCCGACGGACCGTCTCGGGATTGAGCTCGATGATTGTGCACGTAAAGCCTGCCTGCTCCAGGCGGTTCACCGCCTCGCGACCGATCGGGCCGAAGCCCGCGACAATCGCGAGGAGGTCCCGCCCCTGCGCCGTCGCACGCCGCGCCCCGATGTCCCGCACCAGACGCCGCCGCCAGAGCGGGGGGCGCACGCGCACGAACAGGCGCGCCAGGTGCGGGGCGGCGTAGAACAGGGACGGGGTCAGCATGAGCGACAGACCCACGACGGTGCCCATCACCGCGGCGGCCTCGGCGGACACGATCCCGCGGGAGGCGCCGACCCCCACGACCACGAGCGTGAACTCCCCGGTCTGCGCCAGGATCGCGCCAGCCATGGCCGCCACGGGCCCGGCCATGCCCATGGCCCACGCGGCGACCCCCACGACCGCCACCTTGAGGAGCAGCACCGCCGCGAGCGCCAGCAGCACCACCCACCAGGCCCCGAGGGCGGACCCCACGTCCAACCCCAGGCCCACGGCCACGAAGAACACCGGCACGAACAGGTCGCGGACCGGCGCGAGCTGCCCGAGCAGCTGATGGCGCGCGGGCGTCGTGGCCAGGACGAAGCCCGCCAGGAACGCCCCCAGCTCGGGGCTGAAGCCGAGCGCCGCCGTCGCCGCGGCCGAGCCGAGGGCGGAGCCCGCCCCAACGATCAGCACGAGCTCGCTCCCGCCGTCGCGCCCCGCCAGGAACAGCACCCGCGGCAGGAGCAATCGCCCGACCACGATGATGGCCGCGACGCCCGCCACCGCCATGGCCCCTTTGGCGAGCAGCTCGCTCGGCTCCAGCCCGGCGTCCCCGCCCCGCGCCGCCGCGTGCCACGCCGCGAGCAGGGGCACAGAGGCGATGACGATCACGGCGTAGATGTCCTGCACGATCAGGGTGCCGAACGCGAGGCGCGCGTGGAGGTTGCGGAGCTCCCGTCGCTGCTGGAGCAGGCGCATCACCGCGGCCGTCGAGGACATCGAGACGCCCGCCCCCAGGAGCAGCGCCGCGGGCGCGGACTCTCCCATCACCAGCGCGACCGCCGTGGCCAGGGCCGTGATCACGACACAGCTGAGCACCGCTGTGCCGATGATCGAGGCGAGGTCGCCGCGCAGCTCGCCCGTATCCGTGTGCAGGCCGATGCCGAACATCAGGAGGACGATCGCGAGCTGGGAGATGCTGGCCACGTGCTCGGCGCTGGGGACGACGCCCAGCAGGCCGGGGCCGATGATCGCGCCGGCGACGAGGTAGGCCGGGATGGCCGCCAGACGGAGCCGGTGGAAGACGAGGCTCACGACGGCCGCGGTGCTCAGGATGACGACGAGGTACACCAGCAGCGGGGCGACACCGGCAGCCGCGAGCATGGGCGGAGACATGGGCGGCATGGTATCTCGAAGGGCGGACCCTCCGGTCAGCCCGCCGCCGCCGCGTCGCGTCCCCGGCGCATCCGCTCGACCAGCACGGCCAGGAGCGTGAGGTCCGCGGGCGTCACGCCCTCCAGGCGCGAAGCCTGACCGAACGTCGCCGGGCGGAAGCGGCCGAGCGCCTCCCGCGCCTCGGCCCGCAGCGGCGCCAGGGCCGAGCAGTCGAGCCAGGCGGGGATCGTCCGGCGCTCCATCTCGGCGTGCCGCTTCACCTCGGCGTTCTGGCGGCGGATATAGCCGTCGTAGCGACACTCGGCGTGGAGCGTCTCCGCGACGCCGCGGGGCAGGCCCCCCGCCCCGAGGACGGCGCGCAGGTGCGCCGCCAGCGCAACCGGGTCCAGCCGGTCCTGCTGCACCAGGCGGGCGAGGGGGACGCCCTCGATCGCCACGCCCCGCATGGCGGCCCGGCCGGCCCCGAGCGCTTCGCCCCTGCGACGGAAGAGCTCTTGCCTGGCGCGCCCGTGCTCGGTCGAGGAGAGCAGGCCGGCCCCGGCCGCCAGCGGGGTGAGCCGGTCGGCGGCGTTGTCCGACCTGAGCAGCAGCCGGTGCTCGGCGCGGCTGGTGAACATGCGGTACGGCTCGACCGGGGTCTTGGTGACCAGGTCGTCCATGAGCACGCCGATGTACGCCGCGTCGCGCCCGAGCACCCACTCGCCCTCGCCCCGCGCCCGGCGTGCGGCGTTGACGCCCGCGACGATCCCCTGGGCCGCGGCTTCCTCGTAGCCGCTGGTGCCGTTGATCTGGCCGGCCAGGAAGAGCCCATCGACGAGCTTGGTCATCCCCGTGGCGAGGATCTGGTGAGGCCGGACCATGTCGTACTCGACGGCGTAGCCGTAGCGGTAGATGTGGGCTCGCCCGCACCCGGGCATCGCGCGCACGATCGCGTCCTGCACGTCGGTGGGCAGGCTCGTCGAGATCCCGTTGCAGTAGATCCAGTCGTCGCGCAGGCTCTCGGGCTCGAGGAAGACGCCATGGCTCTCGCGCTCGGCGAAGCGCACGACCTTGTCCTCGATGCTGGGGCAGTAGCGCGGGCCGGCCGACTCGATCTGGCCGGAGTACATCGGCGCTCGGTGGAGGTTGGCGCGGATCAGGTCGTGGATCGCGCCGGTCGTGCACGTCTGCCGGCAATCGATCTGGGCGAGCCTGGGAAAGGGGCCGCTGAGGCTCGGAAAGGGGGCGGAGTCGCAGCCCGGAGCGGCCCCGCTCTCCGGCGGGCAATCGCCTGGAACCGAGAGGTCGCTGAACGGCGTCGGCTCGGCATCGCCCAGCGCGGGCTCGAGCGAATCCCAGTCGATCGTGCCCCGCTTGAGGCGCGGCGGGGTGCCCGTTTTCAGGCGCCCGAGCTCGAAGCCGAGCTCGCGCAGCGCCGCCGAGATGCCCACCGCCGCGCCCTCGCCGTGGCGGCCGCCCGGCATGCGCGATTCGCCCGTGTGCATCAGGCCGCGCATGAAGGTGCCGGTGGTGAGAACGACCGCTGGCGCGGAAATGGCAAGGAGCAAATCGTCATATGGCAGATCAGAAGGGCGTAGAGCGGCTTGATTTGCCATTTGCCCATGTGCCATTTGCGAGTTGCGGATCACCACGCCCCGAACCCGCCCGCCGACCACCTCCAGCCGCTCGACGCTCCCCGCGATCACGTCGATCTCGGGGCGCGACGCGATGAGCGCCTGCACGGCCTCGGCGTAGGCGTGCTTGTCGCTCTGGCAGCGCGGACCGTGGACGGCCGGCCCCTTGGAGCGGTTGAGCACCTTGAACTGGATTCCGGTCGCATCGGCCGCGAGACCCATCAGCCCGCCGAGGGCGTCGATCTCCCGCACGAGCTGGCCCTTGGCCAGGCCGCCGATCGCCGGGTTGCAGGACATGACCCCGATCTTGGCCGGATCAAGCGTCACCAGCGCGACCGACCCCGGCTCCGGGAGCAGGTTCGCGGCGGCCCACGCCGCCTCGACGCCGGCGTGGCCGCCGCCGATCACGATGACTCGGTACTCGGTCCGCATCGCGGTGATGCTATGGGAGGACCGAGCCGATTTCGTAGGCGCACTGCGGGCAAACACCGCGCGAGAAGCGGCTCCGGCCTCGATGCCGCCAGATCGACAAGCAGCCTCGTCGTGGGAGCCACCACGACGCTACGAGCACAACAACGAGCAGCACGACCCAGTCCGCGTGCATCCGAACGGCGAGACTCGGTTCCTTCGGATCCCCGGTTGACCATAGCGCCGACACGAACCCTGCGTCGCGGTGCAGCGTGACACCTTTCGGCAGCGTCATCGGCTCCGGTGGGCCGAAGTCGGACCGTCGCGTGTATCGGGTCTTCTCGAATTGAACGATTGGCACGGAGCCGGGGACAAGGACAACCTGTCCCCCATCAGGCACCGACTCGTTATCGACGCCGACGGCCAAGTACGACCCCGTCCGGCTTTCGACCGGCACGTTCGCAAGGATGGTGCGGGCGACTTCCGCGCCGAGCTCGGCTTCATCGGCCCGCACGAGCAACTCCGACCTCCGCCACGGCAGCCTGAAGAAGTCCTGCCTTACCCAGTACTCGAGCCCGGGGCCGCCCGAATAGCCATGGTGGCTCGCAGGCGCCCACACTCGATGCTCTTCGGTTCGTGCGCCGGCAAGCGCAAGGGCAAGCAACAGAGCAATTCCAAGCACCGCCCCGACTATCGCCCCACGTCGGCGGGTGCGCAGGCCGGCGCGTGAACTGCGAAGCGCCCCGACGAGGCGGGCACAGCAAGCGGCCAGCACCCCGCCAGCCGTGGCGGTCGCGATCAGGATGGCAAGAGCGGCCGGGTTGAACATCCAGCTCTTGTCAACGCCGGCCGTTCTTTCCGGCGCGGGTTGATAGAACAGCCTCCCGTGACTGACGCTCCACACCGGCCGGATCGGAACCGTGGCGCCGTTGGATGGTGCTGTTTCCCATGCCGGATCCGTTCTCGCCGGCATGAATCCCTCGCGCGTGATGTTGTTCGCGTAGTGCCTGGTCTCGTGGCGGCAAAGCCACGGCGAGGGCCACCCGAAGCACCAGGAGCGCCTGCGGGGGCCGCCCCACGTGAAGAAAGCCACCTCGACTGCTTGCGACCCCGGAGCTTCCCACCCGGCTCCAGCCCAATCCGGGACGGCTGAAGCGATCGCTTTGGTGAGCGCGAGCGCGGCCCCCTTGTCCTCGCTGTTGGCGATTGCCTCGAGATCGGCAGCGTTGAAGAGCGGCTCAACGACGACTTCATTCAGGAGGCCCGATCCGATCGGGAGAGTACGGTTGTCCAGCGCGAACCATGCGCTGCACCCCACGAGCGCCAGAAGGAACACGCCGCTAGGAATCCAGCAGGTCCAGTGGCGAAGGCCGCGAGGAGCGACCGCGCGCTGCCCGGGGGCCCATCCGCACTCCGGGCAGCGCGATACACCTTGGCGGATTGGCTCGCTCGACCCCGGCACTTCCCCGGCCAGCTTACCGCGGCTTGCCGGTGGTATCGCGCAGGGTCCCGTTGAGCATCGAATCACTCAGCCCCGCGATGGAGCCCGACTTGCTGCTCGCATCGTCACGGGCGAGCTTGACGAGGAGCTGCTCTCCGCGTTCGGCCAGGCTGAGCGCTCTCCCGTCGCCATTCTGGAGATACCCCTGGCGAACCAAGGCCACCTTGAGCGGCTGCCACTGATCGCCGAAACCGAGCCACAGAGAGTCCTCGAACCGCTTCTCGTCACCCGTGTGCAGAGCGGCGAGGGCGCGGGCCAACCATCCTTGCTGCTCCGGATCAAGCCTCATGCCGCACACCTTCTCCTCGTCGTACGACGGTCCGATACGGGCCGGAACGCCGAGCGGGTCCATCCGCCGCAAAGTGCGGCACGATTCCCACTCCGGCCAGCGGATCGGGCGGGAGAAGTTCGGCCGACGGGCTCCGGACCGGGTTCCCGGACCGGGTCAATGGGCGTTCCGGTGGGCAAACCCCCGGAACAGGGTGAGCCAGAGGATCTTCATGTCGAACGTCAGCGACCAGTGGCGGATGTAGTGCAGGTCGTAGCGGAGGCGCCTGCGCAGCGAGGTATCGCCGCGCAGCCCGTTGACCTGGGCCCAGCCCGTGATGCCGGCCTTCACGTGCTGGCGGATCATGTACCCCCGCCAGTCCTCCCGGAAGCGCTCGATGAGCTCCGGGCGCTCGGGGCGGGGCCCGACGAGCGACATCTGTCCCTTGAGCACGTTGATCAACTGGGGAAGCTCGTCCAGGCTCGTGCGTCGGAGGACTCGCCCGACGGGTGTGATGCGCGGGTCGTCGCGGGAGGTCCATGCCGGAGCCTCCTCGTCGTGCACGTCGTACATCGTGCGGAACTTGTAGATCTTGAACGTCTCCCCGGCGATCGAGACGCGGCGTTGCTTGAAGATGACCGGACCCGGGCTCGAGAGCCGGACCGCCAGGGCGCACAGCAGCATGGTGGGCGAGAAGAGCGCCAGGGCGACCAGCGCCCCCACGACGTCGAGCGCCCTCTTGGAGATGCCGCCCAAACCCCTGGTCGGGCACTCGCGGTAGCTCAGCACCGGCATGCCGTCGAGCTCCCCCACCGTCATGCTCTGCGGCAGGTAGCGCGGGGGCACGTCCGGGATCACGCGGACCTCGACGGCGAAGCGCTCCAGGCGGCGCAGCACCTCCGGCAGGCGGCTCGCCCGCGAGCTGGGCAGCGCCAGATAGATCGCGTCCACGGGGTGACGTTCCAGCGTTCGCTCGAGCTCCCCCAGACCGCCGCGCACCGACCTGCCCAGGCACTGCTTCCGCTCGCTGCGCTCCGCGGCCGAGATGAAGTACGCGACGGTCAGCCCCGTCCAGCTGTTGCGCTCGATCGTGCGGCACGCGACCTGGCCGAGCCGCCCGATGCCCACGACCGCGACGTGGCGGAGGTTGAACCCACGCCTGCGGAGTTGGCGAAGCGCCCAGCGGAAGACCGTGCGGTGCGCCGAGAGCAAGAGCGGCAGCGCGACCGCGAGCGCGAGGAACTGCACGCGCCCCGGATCGGGATCTTCGCTGACCAGCCGCTGCGCCGCGCTATCGGGGGTGTCCGTGATGATTTTGTCGCGGACCAGGTAGAGCACCACGAATAGCGCCGGAACCGCCGCGAGCGACGCCCGGAGAATCGCCCCGTACTCCGTTGACAGCGACTTGTCCCGCCGCGGCCGGTACAGCCCGCACAGCCACATCGCCCCGAGCACGATCGGCACGGCGAAGAGCAGGAACGATCGCCGGACCGATGTCTCCCATTCGCTCGGGAAGTCGGGGAACGCCTGCCCCAGGGCCGCCACGCGGAACGCCCATGCCGCGTAACACGCGGCCGTGATGACGAGCGAATCGAAGAGGACCAGAAGCGAGGTGAAGAGCTGGTGCTGCTGTTTGAGCATCCGGAGTCTCCGTTCCGGTTGGAGGAGGCCGTTCCTTGGCCCGGGCGAGTTTCGACGATAGGGCGACCTTTGTCAAACCCCGCCGCCGCGGCCGCCCGGCCCGCCACCCGGTTGTCCCGAAACGGCCCCGCGCCGGGGAGCGGCTCCTGCCGCTCAGCCGGGGGCGCCGAGCGCCGCGCACCATTGATCGCCCGACCTCGGGTCGGGGGTGCGGCGGCCTATCTCCTCGAGCGTCTGGCGCTCTTGGTAGGACAGAATACCAGCATCCGGCGTCACGATCTTCACGGCGGCGTACAAATCTCCCTCGCGCCCGGCCTGATCGCGCAGCCCCTTGCCGCGGATGCGCAGGCGCCGGCCGCTGGATGACCCGGGCGGCACGACCAGCTCCACCGCGCCCGAGAGAGTCGGCACGGCCACCTTCGCCCCGAGCGTGGCCTCGGCGATCGTGAGGGGGAGATCGAGATACAAGTCCAGGCCTTTGCCCAAGTTAGGGCCGTCGCCCCGACGGAAGACCGGATGGGCTCCCACCTGGATCCGGAGCAGGACCTCGTGCCCGTCGACCCCTCTCACCCGGAGCCGCGCGCCGCTCTCGACGGCCGGCGGGATCTTCACTTCCAGCGACGTGTCGCGCCCCCCGATCGTCAGTCGAACGCGTTCCAGCCCGCCGCTCGCCGCGGTCTTGAATGCGATGGGGAGCTCGACCTCCGCCGCCGCGGGCCTGGCGCGCCGTGCGCTCGGGCGCTGCGCGCGCCCGGTCCGAAACCCGCCGGTCCCCTCGCCCGCCGCCCCGGCGCCGAAGAAGGTGTCGAACATGGAGCCCAGGTCTTCAAGATCCACGTTGAAGCCGGCCGGACCGGCGCGTCCGCCGCTCCAGGGCCCTTCGGCTCCGGCCGCGGGACCGGCGTGGCCGAACTGGTCGTACAGCTTGCGCTTCTTCTCGTCCGAGAGCACGTCGTACGCGGCCTGGACCTCGGCGAAGCGTTTCTCGGCGTCGGCCGCCTTGTTGACGTCCGGGTGATATTTGCGGGCGAGCTTGCGGTAGGCGGCCTTGATCTCGTCGGCGCTGGCGCCGCGCGCCACGCCGAGCACCTCGTAGTAGTCGCGTGTTGCCATCCGGGCCTCACTGTATCCCGAAAAGGCCGCCGCCCGCCATCGATGGCGGGCGGCGGGTCATCGGTCGTCGCGCTGCGCGCTACTCCTCACCGGCCGCGTCGGCCCCACCCTCGGTCGGGCCCTCCACCGGCTGCTCGGGCGCGGGCTGCACATGCACAAGCTCGGTCTCGAACACGAGCGTGGCGTCCGGCGGGATCCGGCCGGCGCCCGCGCCGCTCGGGCCGTAGCCGAGGGACGGCGGGACGATGAACTTGCGCCAGTCACCCTTGCTCATGCCCTCGGTGCCCAGCTTCCACCCCTCGACGAGCGTGCCGGGGACCTGGTACTGCAGCGGACGCTCCCCCTGCCGGCGCGAGGTGGCGAACATCGTGCCGTTGGTGAGCCAGCCGGTGTACTGGAAGGCGACGGTGTCCCCTTCGGCGAAGGGCTCGGCGGTGGTATCGTCGCGCAGCGTGATGGCCACCAGCCCGAGCTCGTTCCGCTCGACCTCGAACGGGGGCTCCGTGGGCTCAAAGACGTAGTACTCGCCCTCGCTCACCCCCCACACGACGTTGCCGTCGGCGTCGTAGCCGCGATCGGCCGTCTGGAGCCTGCCCGGCGCGATCTCGATGCGCGAGGTCATCTCCACGGCACCGTTCACGGCGGTCGGGTAGGGGTACGGCGTCTCGCCGACCCATCCGTCGCCGGAGCGCGTGAGCGCGAGGTCGAGCGTGCCCAGGAGGTCCTTCATCTGGATGTCGGGTATGTACTCGGGCGCGGCCCACATCCCGATCAGCAGGTTCTGCAGGTCGGAGTTGGGGTCCCGCACCTCGAGCGTGCGCATGCGGATCTCGCCCTGACGCCGGTAGAGCTGCAGGAACGATCTGGTGTACGGCCGGTCGAGCGAGTCCGACCGGGCGATCTCGAGATACATCGCGTCCGGCAGCGCGGAGAGCCTCGCCGGCACAATCGACATCACGATCTCCGTCGGCTCCTCCTGGCCCACCGCCTGCGTGGTGCGCCACGAGCCGGTCAGAAGCCCCGCGATCGAGGCGAAGTCCTCCTCGCTCCAGGCCGGCGCGGCGGGCGCCGCCTCGGGCTGGGCCGCCTGCGCGGGCTCGGGGGTCTCCCCCTGACCGAGCGCCGCCGGCGCGCCGGCCGCCATCACCAGCAGTCCCGCCGCCGCGAGCACGTGCGTCCGTCTCATGCGTTTGTCCTTTCGTGTTGGTGCGCGACCCGCGGCCGCGTCATGCAAGGTCGGGGAACATTTTCTTGACAACGGCCACGAGGTCCTTCACGTGGGACACCGACTCCTCGAAGAGCTTCTTCTCCTCGGGCGCGAGCTTGAACTCGACGATCTTCTCGACCCCGCCCGCGCCCAGCAGCGCCGGCACGCCGACGAAGTAGCCGCCGACTCCGAACTGCTTGTCGCAGTACGCGGCGCTCGGGATGATCCGCTTCTTGTCCTTGACGATCGCTTCGACCATCTGAATGGTGCCGCTCGCCGGGGCGTAGTACGCGCTCGTGCCCATGAGCTTGACGATCTCGCCGCCGCCCACCTTGGCCCGCTCCACGCACGCGTTGATCTTCTCCTGCGGAAGCAGGTCGGAGACGGGGATGCCATGCACGCTCGTGAGGCGCGGCAGCGGGACCATGTCGTCCCCGTGGCCGCCGAGCAGGAGGGCGCTGATGTCCTCGACCGAGCACCCGATCTCCATCGCGAGGAACGCGCGGTAGCGCGCGACATCCAGCGCGCCTGCCTGCCCCATCACCCGCGACGTCGGGAACCCCGTCACCCTCCACGCCGTGTACACCATCGCGTCGAGCGGGTTGCTCACGACGATCACGTTCGCCTGCGGGGCGTACTCCGCCACCTTCTCCGACACCGACCGAACGATCTTCACGTTCGTCTCGATAAGGTCGTCGCGGCTCATCCCCGGCTTCCGCGGCAGGCCCGCGGTGATCACCACCACCTCCGAGCCCGCGATGTCCTTGTAGTCGCTGGTGCCGATCACCTTGGAGTCGAACCGCTCCAGCGGACCGCAGCACGCCAGGTCCAGCGCCTTGCCCTTCGCGACACCCTCCTTGTCCGGGATGTCGAGCAGGACGATGTCGCCAAGCTCCTTCGCGGCGGCCCAGTGCGCGCACGTCGCGCCGACGTTGCCGGCGCCGATGATCGAGACCTTCGCCCGTTGCATGTATTTGCACTCCGTTTGGTACCCTTCTCCACGGCGGATGGAGCGGGGCCGATCATAGGCCCGGCGGCGTGGTGCCCGGCCGTCAGCGAGCTCCGTGCGGCGGCGGCGCGGGCCACCGAACTCAGGCGCGCGCGGGCGTCGTCGCGTGCGGCCGCCTCGGGACGCGCGCCAGGTATGCTTGGCCATGGATCTCGATCCGGCCGCGCTCCAGGTCGGCGACCGGTACAGGCTGCTCATCGGCGCCATCGTGCCGCGACCGATCGCGTTCGTCAGCACCTCGAGCCCCGCGGGCCAGCTGAATCTCGCGCCCTTCTCCTTCTTCTCCGGCGTCGGCTCGAGCCCCATGTCGCTCGTCTTCTGCCCCGTCAACAAGCCGGACGGTTCGGAGAAGGACACGCTCAGGAATTGCGCCCCGCCCGAGGCGGGCGGCGTGGGCGAGTTCGTCGTGAATATCGCGCACGAGCAGCTCATCCGGCGGGTGGCCGCGGCCGGCGCTGACCTGCCCTACGGGTCCAGCGAGTTCGAGCTGGCCGGGCTGACGGCGCACGCGTGGGAGGGCGTCCTCCCGCCGCGCGTGGCCGAGTGCGCCGTGGCTTTCGCGTGCCGCACACACTCGATCATCCGGCTCAACCCCGGGGCGGCGGGGGGAGGCAATCTCGTGATCGGAGAGGTCTTCCGCGTGCATGTAGACGACGCGCTCCTGGATTCCAGGCTGCGGATCGATCAATCACGCCTGGCAGCGGTGGGGCGCATGGGCGGCTACCAATACTGCCGCACGACGGAGCGGTTCGAATTGGCCCAAGGGAGCCCGGCGCTCTCGGCCGAGCTGCCGTTCCCGGCGCTCTGAAACGAAGCGGGCCGGCGCTGTGCGCCGGCCCGCCGGAGTGACAGGTTGAACGCGCCGCGTCAGCGACGGCGGCGGAGGGCGCCGAGGCCGCCCAGGGCGAGCAGGGAAACCCCCGCCGGCGTCGGGACGACGACGAACGCGCTGGTGCCGCTCGCCTGGTCGCGGGCGGTGAGCAGGAAGCTCCACTGCACCGAGATATCAGACACGTCGCCGACGAGCGCGAAGGCCCCGCCGTCGGGATACTCGTCGGTCGCGGCGACGGTGCCGAAGGCATCGTTCTCGACAAGCGGCCCCGGGATGAGGCTGGCGAAGTTGTTGGACCCGTTGTAGTTCGCGCTGAAGAGGGCGCCGCCGGGCTCCATGCCCGTCATCGTCGCGGTGTTGCCGTCGCTCTCGGTGAGCGTCGCCGCGGCCGTGGCGCGCCCGGTGGCGCCGAAGATCGTCGGGAAGCTCACGGTCGAGGACGAGATGGTGAAGAGCGTATCGAAATCGCCGGCGATGACGGCGAAGCCGAGCGCCACGACCGGATCCTCCTCGACGTAGGCCGAGCCTTCCGTCAGGGTCACGATCAGGTCGCCCGAATCGGTGCGGATCTCGATCGGCTCGGTCGCCATCCAGGACCACGAGTCGCCGTTCCACGCCCCGTCGTCGAGCGAGACGCTGAACGACCCCGAGCCCATGGCTCCGACAGCCTCGAACACGACGACCGGATCGCCGATATCCGCCCACGCCGCGGCGGCGCCGGCCAGCACCACCACCCCGGCGGTCATCGCTGTGCTCTTGATGCGCTGCATACAGACACTCCCTCTCTGAAGCCCGCGCTCGGCTCCTGCGGGCGCGGGCGGTCCTCTGCTGCCTCATTCCGCCTCAGCGGCGGCGACGGGCGATCGCCAGGCCGGCCAGGCCCAGCACGGCGGCGCCCGCAGGCGCCGGAACCACGATGAAGGTGCTGCTCCCGCTCGCCATGTCGAACGCGGAGACGGTGAACGACCACCGCGCGCTCATGCTGGTGACCGGGTCGCCGATGGCGACGAAGTTGCCGCCGCCGGGGTACTCATCGGTCGCCGACGCGCTCTGGAAAGCGCCCGCGGACACGGGGCTCTCGAGGAGCGTCGTGAACAGCGTGCCCCCCGGGATCTGGCCGTTGTAGTGCGCGCGGTAGATCTCGCTGCCGTCCGGCGCGAGCGTGGCGCCGTCGCCGTTCACGTCCGTGACCGTCACGCCCGCGGAGGCGGCGCCCACGGCGCCGTTGATCGTCGGGAAGCTCAGCAGGCCCGAGGACACGGTGAAGACCGTGTTCTGGTTCGCGGCCTGGACGTTGAAATTCATGTTGATCACCGGATCGGCGAAGATGTTCACCGACGCCCGGCTCAGCGTCGCGAGCACGCGCCCATCGTCGCTCGTGATCTGCACGTCCTCGTTCATGCGCCAGAAGAAATTGCCGTCGTTGTCGAACCAGCCGTCGTCCTGGCTCACGACGAACGTGCCCGACGCATCACCGACCGCTGCCTGCAGCGTGAAGATCTCGTCGGTCAGATCCGCGCTCGCCACCGCGGCCGACAGGCCCACGGCGAGAGCCGATACGCCGATCAGGGCGCGCACACTCATGCCGATATCCCGCGTCATGACTTTCTCCTCCGCCCACGCTTGGTGGGAACTTCCGCTCTCCGGCCCGCCCCGCCATGCTCCGGCGCTCGGGCTTGTCGCGGCCGAACGGCCGCTCCTGTCTCTCAAGGCACATCGTCCGGAAACCCCCGCTTCCAGTCAAGAGAATGCAACCCTTTTCCCTGATTAAAAATATCCTTACAACCCCGGCTCGCGGTTGGCGTGATCTCCGCTTTCCAACCGGGGAAAAACTGCCCTAAACGTGAATTCCTCTTCACTTCTGGTAGCATGGCCGAGTCTCGACCACTGGCCCGGAAACCACGTGGAGGAGAGAGCGTGATCACCCGGATTGTCTCGGGCGCTGCCCTGTGCTGCCTCTGTCTCATCGCCACCCCCGGCGTAGGTGCGGACGAGCCGCCCCCACCGGCTGGGGTCCTCTTCCGGGCCACCCCGAAGTCGGCGCCGGCGCTGACGGAGGCCTGCGCCGACGGAGCGGTGCGCCTCGGGCAGTTGCTCTGGGGAGCCCCAATCCCCGAAGCTCTGGCCGGCTGTCTGGTCCGGCCGCTCCTCCCGGTCGCTTCCGCGGACGCCGCCCTCGCGTCCAGCCTGGCGCTCGATCGGGTGTACGTCGTCTCGTGCCCGGACGGGGTGAGCGCCGACCGCCTCGCGCAGGACTTGCGCGAATTGCCGGCGCTGCGCGGCTCCGTCGAGGGCGTCTGGATCGACGACGTGACCACGCTCCACACCGATGACGACGGCGGCCCGGCGCCGAACGACCCCTACTTCCCCGATCAGTACAGCCTCAGGAACACCGGCCAGAGCGTCGAAGGCCATCCGGGGATCCGGGGGGCCGACATCAACATCCTGGGCGCGTGGCGCGACACCGTGGGCGACGCCGCGATCGTGGTCGCCGTGCTCGACGCGGGCGTGAGCCAGAGCCACCCGGATCTCGCGGGCAAGCTCGTCCCGGGCTGGAACTGCCTCAATCACAACTACCAGACCGACGATCAGTACACCTCCCACGGCACGCACGTCGCCGGCATCATCGGCGCGGCGACGGAGAACCGCAGGGGCGTGGCCGGCATCGGCTGGCTCACCCGCCTCATGCCCATCGTCGTCGTGAACAAGTACGGGTTCGGCAGCGAGAGCTCGCTCGCCGAGGGTCTGATCTGGGCGGCCGATCACGGCGCGGAGGTCGCGTCCGTCAGCCTCGGCTTCAATCCCCCCGACGGGAGCGACGAGGACCAGGTGCTGCGGGCCGCGGTGCTCTACGCCACCGCGCGCGGCATGACGATCTGCGCTTCGGCGGGCAACACGCCGGACGAGCGGATCGCGGCCCCGGCCCGCTACCCCGAGGTCGTCGCGGTCGGCGCCACCGACAATCGCGACGAGCTCTGGAGCGGCACCTCCACGGGCCCGGAGATGGACCTCGCCGCTCCCGGCGTCGCCATCTGGTCGACATGGGACACGATCTGGCGCGGCGACGGCGAGAACACCTACGCAAGCAAGACCGGCACCTCGCAGGCCTGCCCCCACGCCGCCGGAGTCGCCGCGCTCGTGCTCGCCGTTGATCCGCGCCTGACTCCCGCCGAGGTGCGGTCCATCCTCGGATCCACAGCCGCGGACCTCGGGGCGCCCGGGTGGGACGAGCGCTACGGCGCCGGCCGTCTCGACGCGGGCGCCGCCGTCCGCGCCGCGCGGGGGGGCAAGGGCGCGCCCGTGCGCAAGGACGCGGTCTGCATCGCCGATTTCAACAACGACGGCGTCGTGGACTCGCAGGATTTGGTACATTACCTGAGCGCGTTCGCGAGCGAGCATCGCCGTGCCGATATCGCCGAGCCGTTCGGCGAGGTGGACATCCAGGACCTGATCGCGTTCCTCGATGCGCACGCGCAGGGCTGCGAATCCTGACGCCGGCTCTCTCCTGTCTGCAATCCCCGCACATCCTGCGACGCGCCCCCGACGGCGCGTTGGGCGCCACCGGCGCCCAATGAGAATGCCCCCGGGCGTCGGTGGGTCGCCCGGGGGCTGGGAGGCCCGGGATCCGGCGCGGGCGTCGAGCGCCTGCCTCGCAGATCCCGGAGGTGGGGCTTGTCTGATCGTGCTGCGCGTCCGTCCTGACTCCCGCCCGTGCTCGCGTGCTCGTGGACGGGATTCCTCCCTGGCTTTCGCCGTATGGACCCGCATCGAGCGGGCTCTTGGGCGGCGTTGCAATCCATCGTCGCCGCCCCGGCTGCACTCCGTTGTCGTGCCGACCCTCCCGAACGCCGGGCGTCGGTCATGCCGTCCGCGTCGCGCCGATCAGCTGCACCCCATGCTGTTGCCGCAGTTCAGGCACTTGTAGCAGGTGCCGCTGCGGACCGTGATCGTGCCGCACACATCGCAAGGCGGCGCGTCGTTCACGCTGTCGAGCGCCAGCGAGAGCGTCGCCGCCTGCGAGGCCGGGAAGGCGGCGCCGTCCGCCTGCTCCACCCGCTCGCTCACCGCCGCCGCAACGGCGGTCGTCGCCCGTTTCGGTTCCGAGCCGTTGGCCGGGCGCGGCTTGTCCGTCGCGGACGCCAGGCGGCTGGTCATGCCCGCCCCGTTCGACGCCTCGCCCGGCCGCTGCGGCGCGTTCGCCTCGCGGTAGCCGGAGATGAACTGGATCCCCATCCACCGGAAGATGTAGTCCACGAGGCTCTTGGCGAAGGGGATGTCGCGGTTGGTTGTCATGCCCGCCGGCTCGAACCGCTGATGCGTGAACTTGTTCACCAGGCTCTCGACGGGGACGCCGTACTGCAGGGCCACGCTCGTCGCGGTGCCGAGCGAATCCATCAGCCCCCCGATCGTCGAGCCCTCCTTGGCCATCGTGATGAAGAGCTCGCCCGGCTTCCCATCGTCGTAGAGACCGACGGTGAGGTACCCCTCGTGCCCGGCGATGTTGAACTTGTGCGTGAGCGAGGCCCGCGTGTCGGGCAGGCGCCGGCGCATGGGCCGGTGCACGACCTGCACCAACGGCTCGATCTCCTGCTCAGCCTTCCCACGCGCAATCGCCGCAGCCGGGGCGGATGCAGCCGAATCGGCCCCCGCCGGGGCTCGCGATTCCCCCGGCGCGCTGCCCTCCCCGTGCGCGATCTCTTCGTCGGCGTGCGTCTCGGCCGCGGTCTCGACCTTCGCCGAGAGCGGCTGGCTGAGCTTGCACCCGTCGCGGTAGAGCGCGTTGGCCTTGAGGCCCAGCTCCCAGCTCATGCGGTAGCAGCGCTCGATGTCCTCGACGCCGGCTTCGTTGGGCAGGTTGATGGTCTTGCTGATCGCCCCGGAGATGAAGGGCTGGGCGGCGGCCATCATGCGGATGTGCCCCTCGGGGGCGATGAACCGCTCGCCCTTCTTGCCGCACCGGCTGGCGCAGTCGAAGACGGGCAGGTGCTCGGGCTTGAGGCAGGGCGCGCCCTCGATGGTCTGCGTGCCGCAGATGATCTCGTTGAGCTGCTCGATCTGCTTGTCGCGCAGGCCGAGCTTGCGCAGCGTATTGAAGGTCGGGTCGCTCTTGGCCTTCTCGGGATCGATGCCGAGCCGCTTGAGGGCGTCGTCGCCGATCGCCCACGGGGCGAAGGCGAACGAGAGCTCGAACACGCCGCGCAGCGAGCGGGTGATCTTCGAGAGGTCGTCCTCGTTGAGCCCCCGCCCGCGCAGCCACTGGGCGAAGGTCTCGCCCGGCTGGGCGCCCTTGGCCTTGTCGGGCATGGGCGCTTCGAGGTGGAGGGCACCGAGGATGTACGTGAGGATCGCCCTGATCTGGTCGGGGTCGTAGCCCAGGCTCTCGAGCGCGGGGCGCACCGACTCGTTGACGATCTTGAAGTACCCGCCGCCGGCGAGCTTCTTGAACTTGACCAGGGCGAAGTCGGGCTCGACGCCGGTGGTGTCGCAGTCCATGAGCAGGCCGATCGTCCCCGTCGGAGCGATCACCGTGACCTGCGCGTTGCGGTAGCCGTGCCGCTCGCCGAGAGCGAGGGCGTCGTCCCACGCGCGCTTCGCGTGCTCGGCGAGCGTCTCGATGTTGGAGACCTCGACCTTCCCGTCTCGGCAGAGGCCGTGATCGATCGGCACCGGGCGCACCCGCAGCCCCTCCCACTCCTTGGCCCGGCGGTCCACGCCGTGGGCCGCACGCCGGTGGTTGCGGACCACCCGCAGCATGCTGTCGCGGTCGGCCTCGAAGCCGGGGAACGGCCCGTGCTCGGCGGCGAGGACCGCCGACTGGCGGTACGAGCGGCCGGTCAGGATCGCCGTGAGGCAGCCGCAGACCGCGCGGGCCTCCTCCGAGTCGTACGCGATGCCCGCCTGCATCACCATGGCGCCGAGGTTGGCGTAGCCCAGGCCCAGCGTGCGGTAGCGGTAGCTGAGCTCGGCGATCCGTTCGCTCGGGTAAGCCGCCATGAGCACGCTGATCTCGAGCACCGTCGTCCACAGGTCGATCGCGTGCTCGAAGCTCTCGACGTCGAAGATCCGCGTCTCGGCGTCGAAGAACTTCATCACGTTCAGCGACGCGAGGTTGCAGGCCGTGTCGTCGATGAACATGTACTCGCTGCACGGGTTGCTGGCGTTGATCCGCCCGCCGTTGGGGCAGGTGTGCCACGCGTTGATCGTCGAGTCGAACTGCACGCCGGGATCCGCGCACCGCCACGCGGCGTAGCCGATCTCGTCCCAGAGCTTCCGCGCCTTGTACGTGCGCGCCACCTCGCCGGTCGTGCGCCAGGTGGTCTTCCACTCGCCGTCGGCGTCGATGGCGTCGAAGAACGAATCGGGGATTCGCACCGAGTTGTTCGAGTTCTGCCCGCTCACGGTGAGGTACGCCTCGCCGTTGAAGTCGTAGTCCAGCTCGAGCCCGAGCCGCTCGGCGGCGGCCTTGATCGACTCATCCTCCTTCTTCAGGAGCCTGAGCCCCTCGACCATCGCCGCGACCTTGATCTCCTCGCGCACCTTCCAGTTGATGAAGTCCTCGATGTCGGGGTGGTCCATGTCGAGGCAGACCATCTTCGCGGCCCGGCGGGTGGTCCCGCCGCTCTTGATCGCCGAGGCCGCGCGGTCCCCGATCTTCAGCCAGCTCATCAGGCCGCTGCTCTTGCCGCCGCCCGAGAGCCGCTCGCCCTCGCCCCGCAGCTTCGAGAAGTTCGTCCCCGTGCCCGAGCCATACTTGAAGAGCCGCGCCTCGCGCACCCACAGGTCCATGATCCCGCCGGGGTTCACGAGGTCGTCGGAGATCGACTGGATGAAGCACGCGTGCGGCTGGGGGTGGGTGTAGGCGTCGGCCGCGAGGAACACCTCGCCGGTCTTGGGGTCGGGCACGAAGTGCCCCTGCGCCGGCCCGTTGATGCCGTACGCCCAGTTGAGCCCCGTGTTGAACCATTGCGGGCTGTTGGGCGCGCACACCTGATGCACGAGCATGTACACCAGCTCGTCGTAGAACGCGAGGGCGTCCTCCGGCGTGTCGAAATAGCCGTGCGTCTCGCCCCAGAACCTCCAGCAGCCGGCCAGGCGGTGGATCACCTGGCGCGCGGAGCGCTCCGGCCCGGTGACCGCGTTCCCGTGGCTGTCGCGCTTCAGCACCGCCTGCGCGGTGCCCGGCAGCGCGTACGGCTTCTCGAACTGCGGCACGCCCGCCTTGCGGAAGTACTTGCTGACCATGATGTCGGTCGCAAGCTGGCTCCACGTCGCCGGCACCTCCGCGTCGGGCATCTCGAAGACGACCGACCCGTCGGGGTTCGAGATCTTGGAAGACCTCGTGGTCCATTCGACCGTGGCGAAGGGGTCCTTACCGGCCGTTGTGAACTTCCGAGTGATTCTCATGGGTTGCAAATCCGTGCAAGCTGTTTCGATGCGAAGAGAGGCATCAAGGCACGCGGCACGAGGCATCAAGGCTCAGCCGCCCCCGAGGCTTCTGATCAACCCCGCAAGCACCCTTTCCGCCTCTTCCAATTCCGCTTTCACGGCCCAGCACGTCTCGTCCGTGATGTACTTCAATTCCGACGCGAAGAGCAGTTGCGTATCAAACTTGTACAGCTCGCCGCGAGCCGCCTTCAAGAACCACAGATAATCATGCGCGTTTCCGCACCCGTAGCCCCGCGCGATGCTCGATGCGACATCCACGGCTCCCCGACGCATCTGAGAGATCAGCCCGAACTTCTCGGCCTCGGGCAGACCGGCGGCGAGCCTGTACAGCGTGAGTCCCAGCTTGAACGCCTTCTGCCACGCGACCAAATCTCGATAGCTCCTGATCGGCTCGCCCATGCCTCTTGCCTCTTGCCGCGTGCCTTGGTGCCTGTCTTCTTGTAAAGCCGAACCGAGTGATTGGACTCAGTCCACCTTCGGCAACGTCAACCCCTCTTGATCCTGATACTTCCCCGCCTTGTCCGCGTAGCTCCGCTCGCAGACCATCTCCGCCTTCAAGAAAACCAGCTGCGCAATCCCCTCATTGGCGTACACGCGAGCAGGCAGCGGCGTCGTGTTCGAGATTTCGAGCGTCACCCGCCCCCGCCACTCCGGCTCCAGCGGCGTCACGTTCACGATCAGGCCGCAGCGCGCATACGTGCTCTTGCCGACGCAGATCACCAGCACGTCCCGCGGCACCTCGATGTACTCGACCGTCTCGCACAGCGCGAAGCTGTTGGGCGGGATGATCACGTACCGCTTGTCCGCCGGCCGCTCGCCGACGTCCACCTCGACCATCATCTCGTCGCTGAAGCGCTTCGGGTCTACCACCGCGACGTCGCCGTGCCGGGGCGTGGGCGTGAAGACCTTGAACCGCGTCCCCACCCGCACGTCGTAGCCGTAGCTCGACACGCCGTAGGAGATCCGCCCCGGGCGCTTCTGGGCCGCCTCGAAGGGCTCGATCCGGATCAACTCACGGATCTGGCTATCGCAAAGGACGGGCATCCAAACCTCCCACGGCCGCGCAGAAACTCACCACCCGCCAGCCCTTCCTTGGGAGGTTCCACCTGACCTCAGGGTCGGGGGCTCAGCGTCTCGCGGCCTGCCGATTGTCCGAATCCACCGAACGGAGAAGAGTCTCCGAGCAATCGCGAGCATACCACTACACGTCGTGGTAGCAAGGGGGGTTTGAGCCCAAATCTTGTGGATTCTCTCGTGGATAGCCTGTCGGTTCCGTCACAAGCCTGCGAAGCTGCGAAGTTTGCGCTCAGCGGCCCCGCCCGCGAAAAATTCTCGCGCCGTCCCCCACCCGGCCTCCAAAGCCGGCGAACATGCGTGTACAACGGCCCGCTGTCGGAACTCGCGCCCGATCCGGGCGCGCCCCGACAGCCCGGCGCCGCCGCGACAACCCCCTGCAGGGCAATGATTTGTGCGTGGATCCCCGCAGGCCCCGACGCCCGAGTGACCCGCCCGTCCACCCCACTGGGAGCGACGCACAATGACCCTCTTCCCCGCCCCTTCCCGATCCCCCGTCGCATTGGCCCTATTCGCCGCGGCCGCGATTCTGGCGAGCATGGCCGCCTGCTCGGGCAATAAACCGCCGCGCCGGGCGGAGCGCGTCGCGGTGGAGCCCCGGGCGGTCCCCGAGCAGCTCCGGGGCACCATCGGCAGCCTGGCTCAATCCACGGCGGGCGAGCCGATGCTCATCTCCGGTTTTGGCCTCGTGGTCGGGCTCAACGGCACCGGCGGCGGCACGCTCGACGAGCGGGTCGCGGCCACCATGGAGCGGCAGATGGCCCTCCAGGGTGTCGGCCGGGCCGCGAATGTCGAGGGCACGATGCTGGAGGATCCCGTCCTCCGCCGCCCGAAGACCCCGGGCGAGCTCCTGCGGGATAAGAACGTCGCTGTGGCCTTGGTGCAGGCGGTCATCCCTCGCGGCGCCCCCGAGGGATTCTCCTTTGATATCTACGTCCAGGCGATGAACGCCACCAGCCTTGAGGGAGGCCGCCTCTGGACCACCGAGCTCCGCCTGGGCCCGCCCAGCGTCTTCGGCGCGGTGCAGACCCGCTCGATTGGCACCGCGCGGGGCGAGCTCTTCATCAATCCCTTCGAAGACCCGGCCGAGAGCTCGGGTGTGCAGGCGCGCACCGTCGGCCGGGTGCTTGCCGGCGGCGTGGTCGTCGAGCCCATGGGCATCCGCCTGACGCTCGACGTGCCCAGCCACCAGCGGGCCCGGACGGTCGCCCACGCGATCAACTCCCGGTTCCCCACCGGCCCCGGGGATCGCGAGCCCGCCGCCCGCGGGCGCGACGACGCGATCATCGAACTGACCGTCCCGGTCGCCTACCGCGACCGCCCGAACGAATTCCTGCGGATCGTCGAGCATCTGCCCGTGGACATGATCTTCGGGGGGGCGCTCGCCCAGAGATACGTGGAGGACCTCAGGGCCATGGGCGGCCTGGCCGCGAACCCCGCCCAGCCCACGCTTGCTGAGGACCTGGTCTGGTGTCTGGTGGCGATCGGCGACCAGGCGCTGCCCCAGATCCGCAGCCTGTACGAGGACCCCGAGCCGCGGCTCCGGATGGCGGGGCTGAGGGCGGGCGCGCTGCTCGGCGACGGACGCGCGGCTCCGGCGCTGCTGGACGTGGCCACCACCGGGGAGGCGTCGGCCAAGACCGAGGCGATCGCGCTCCTGGGAGAGCTGGAGGGCGGGCCCCAGGTCGATAAGGGCCTGCGCGACCTCCTCGACTCCTCCGCCCTGACCACCCGCGTCGCGGCCTACGAGGCCCTGGCCAAGCGCGCCGAGCGGGCCGAGTACGCGCGCCTGCTGGCGATCGAGGCGCAGCGTCCGGCCTCCAGCGGTATGGCCCGTACGCCCCAGGAGCTCGCCATCATCTCCCGCCTCGTCATCCCGCCGCAGACGCTCCAGGGCATCCAGCGCGTGACGATCCCGGGCAAGTTCGTGCTGGACGTGGTGCCGTACGGGGCGCCGTTGGTGTACGTGACGCAGCAGGGCACGCCGCGGATCGTGCTGTTCGGGCAGAGGCTGGAGGTGGAGCGGCCGCTTCTGGCCTCGGCGTGGGAGGATCGACTGGTGCTCGTGGCCGACTCGGCGAGCGAGGACCCCCGCCTGCGGTACGAGGATTACCAGTCTGGGCGGGTGCGCGTGGAGACGGTCGCACCGAGCCTGCCGAATCTGGTCGTCTTCGTGGCCAAGGACCCTCGCCCCGAAGACCCCCAGCAGGGGCTGGGGCTGAGCTATTCGGAGACGGTCGGGGCGCTGTACGCGCTGTACGACGCCGGGGCGATCGAGGCATCCTTCGCGACCGAGACCGACAGGCTGATGGCCGAGCTCGTCGAGGCCGCAAGGGCCGGGCGGGTGCTGGAGCGCCCCGAGACCCTGGCCGACAAGGAAAAGCCGGAAGTGGAGGGCGAGGTGGTGGTCGATGTGTCGTATCTGAAGGCGGAGAGAGCCCGCAAGCCCGAGGTTGTTCCGCTGCCGCCGAAGGAGCCGAAGAAGAAGTAAGGGAGCGGGGCCATTCGGGCCGCGCGGCCTTCACGC
>DASRXL010000099.1:0-3233 GCA_035654175.1 Phycisphaerales bacterium | reverse complement strand
AGACGAGCCCGAGGGCGACCCCTGCTTCGTCGCAGACGACGGTCGGCCATAAGAGAGGGAACGCAGAGGCCGAGGAAGAAGGACGCAGAGTGCGCAGAGTTGAAGGTGGGTCCGATTCATCCGTCTCTCTCGGCGCACTCTGTGTCTCCGCTCTGCGCTCTCTGCGTTCATCCGGATATCGCAGGACGGCTGCGAGGGCGTCCGCGGGGTCGAGGGCGCCGGTGTAGAGGGCCATGCCGACCTGGGCATCGGCGCCGAGCCGGTCGAGTGCGGCGATCTCCGCGGCGGTGGTGACGCCGCCGGCGATGGTGACGCGGGCGGGGCCGGCGGCGCCGACGATGGCTTCGGCGCGGGCGAGATCGGTGCCCTGCATGCGCCCCTCGAGCTCGACGAAGGTGACGAGAAAGCCTGCGACGAGGGCTCGCAGCTCCGCGATGCGCTCGAGGATGCTCGCGCCGGTGCCTTTCTGCCAGCCTTCGACGACAACCTCGTCGTGCCGCGCGTCGAGCGCGGCGATCAGGCGCTCGCGGGGAAGTTGCGAGAGGATCTCCGGCGTCGCGGCGGTGCCGAGGATGATGCGCTCCGCGCCGGCGTCGAGCCAGGCGCGGGCGGACTCGACGGAGCGGATGCCGCCGCCGACGCGGATTGGATAGCGGCGGGCGATCTCGCGGATCACCCCGGCGTTCGAGCCCCGCCCAAGCGCGGCGTCGAGGTCGATCACGGCGATCTCGCCGAGGACGGCGAGCCTCTCGGCCATCGCGAGCGGGTCGCCCGCGTCGACCATGACGTTGGCTGGATCGCCGCCGACGAGCTGGACGACGCGGCCGGAGAGGATGTCGATGGAGGGGATCAGCATGGGCAACCTCGGAAGGCGGAACGCAGAGTGCGCAGAGGGGACGCAGAGGACGCAGAGAAGGAGGCTTGTCCGGAAGCGGCATTCTCCATGGGCTCTGCTCTGCGCACTCTGCGCTCCTCTCTGCGGTCGCTGCGTTCAATCAGGGGGGCGTACCGGTACTCCAAGCGTGGCGAGCTCACGTTTCAGATCGGCGACCGTGGTCTGGCCGTCGTGGAAGATGGAGGCCGCGAGGACGGCGGCGGCCCCGGCGTGGAGGGCGTCGCGGAGGTGAGCGGGGGTGGAGGCCCCGCCGCTGGCGATGACGGGGACGGTGACGGCACGGCTGACGGCGCGGAGGAGGTCCAGGTCGTAGCCGGCTTGGGTGCCGTCGCGATCGAAGGCGGTGAGAAGGATTTCGCCGGCGCCGAGCGATGCGGCCTGCTGCGCCCATCGGACGGCGTCGATGCCGGTGCGCTCGGCGCCGGAGCGGACGACGACTTCCCAGGAGTGCGCAGAGGCCGCCGAGGAGAACGCAGGGGTCGCAGAGAAGAACGCAGAGGGCGCAGAGAGGAACGCAGAGGACGCAGAGTGGGATAGAGACGCCGCCGCCTCATCGCACAACACTGCCTCGTCTCTGCGCTCTCTGCGTCCTCCCTCTGCGGCCTCTGCGTTCCGCCTTCCCGCCGCGTCAAGCGCGAGGACAATGCACTGGGCGCCGAAGCGGTCGGAAAGGCGGGTGAGGAGCGCGGGGTCGCGCACGGCGGCGGTGTTGACGGCGACCTTGTCGGCGCCGGCGTCAAGGAGGGCGGCGGCATCGTCGGTCGATCGCACGCCGCCGCCTGCGGTGAGGGGGATGCTGATGGCGGCGCGGACGCGCGCGACCGTGTCGATGGCGGTCGCGCGCGCCTCGGGCGTCGCGGAGACATCGAGGATGACGAGCTCGTCGGCGCCCTGGGCCTCGTAGAGCGCGGCCCGCTCAGCGGGGTCGCCGGCGTCGCGGAGATCGGCGAAGCGGACGCCCTTGACGATGCGGCCGTCGCGGATGTCCAGGCAGGGGATGATGCGCGGAGCGAGAGCGGCATGGGACCTAGAGGTCTCATAAGACTTATGAGTCCTACGGCTCGCCGACAGCGTGCTCTCGCCGGCGCCGAGCCATCGATGGATCAGCGACTGCCCCCAGGGGCCGGAGAGCTCGGGGTGGAACTGGCAGGCGAGGATGGGGCCGCGCTCGAGCGCGGCGACAAACGGACCTGCGTACTCGGTGATCGCGCAGGACCATCCGGGCGGCGGAGCGTTGAGGCGGTAGGAGTTGGCGTAATAGGCCGCGCCGGGCGCGAGCAGCCGGCATGAGGCGTCGGGCCGCACGATGTTCCAGCCGAGCTGGGGCACGCGCGCGGAGCGATCGAAGCGGGTGACGCGGCCGGGGATGACGCCGAGACCCGGCATGCCGGGCGATTCGTCGCTCGATTCGGCGAGGAGCTGGAGGCCGAGGCAGATGGCGAGGGTGGGGCGGCCGGCGGCGATGCGCCGGCGGAGGGACCCGGCGAGGTTGTGGGCGTGGAGCGAGGCCATGGCCGCACCGAACGAGCCGACCCCGGGGAGCACGAGGCGCTCGGCGGTTTCGGCGTCGCACGGGTCATCAGTGATGCGCGCGGCGACGCCGCAGCGGCGGAGCGCGGCGAGGACGGAGGCAAGGTTGGCGGTGCCGGTGCGGATGACGGCAACTTCGGTCATGGCGTTGTCTCGAAGAGGATTGACACGGAGAGCACGGAGAGCATGGAGAACACGGAGGGAACACGGAGAGGAAGCTGGGGCGGAGGACCCGGGCGATGGCCGATCGCGCACCCCATTCCAGGCGATTGTTCTCCGCGCTTCTCCTCCGTGCTCTCCGTGTCGATTCGATCCATCACAGCGTTCCCTTCGTGCTTCGAGCGACCGAGACGCCGGTGAGCGCGACGGCCTGTCGCAGCGCGAGGGCGGTGGCCTTGAACGCGGCTTCGGCCTTGTGGTGGTCGTTGTCGCCGCGGATGAGATCGACGTGCAGGCAGAGGCGAGCGCTCACGGCGAGGCTGGCAAGGACGTGGGGGACGTTCTCGCAGGCGAGGCCGCCGATGCGGTCGTAATTGAGGGGAAGGTTGATGGTCGCGTGCGGGCGCGTGACGAGATCGATGACGGCGCGGGCGAGGGCCTCGTCGAGCGGGGCGTAGGCGGACCCGAAGCGGGCGACGGCGCGCCGGTCGCCGAGAGCCTGATCCAGCGCCTGGCCGAGGGCGATGGCGCAGTCCTCGGCGGTGTGGTGGTCGTCGACGTCGAGATCGCCCTTGCACGCGAGCTCCAGGTCGAAGCCGGCGTGGGTCGCGAGCGCGGTGAGCATGTGGTCGAGGAAGCCGACGCCGGT
>DASRXL010000098.1:0-2907 GCA_035654175.1 Phycisphaerales bacterium | reverse complement strand
GCTCGGCGAGCGCGCGCTGCAGCTCGTCACGCGCGTTGGTGGAGATCTCTGATCCGATCATGGCCGCGTCGGGCTCGCCCCCCGCGCCCTGCCAGCCGCCGACGATCTCGCTCTCGTAGACGGGCTTGAGCTTCTGCATGGCGTTGACGTAGAGCCGGCGCGCGATCGTGAAGAGCCACGTGGAGAACCGGTAGCGGTCGTCGAAGCGGTCCAGGTTGGTCAGGACTCGGACGAACGCCTCCTGCACGATGTCCTCGGCGACGTCGGGGCGCCCCGAGAGGCGGAGGATGTAGGCGTACAGCTGCCCCTGATAGGCCCGGATGCACTCCTCGGCGGCGGCGCGATCGCCCGCCGCCGCACGCCGGATGAGCTTCCGTTCCTTTGCCCGCTCCATGGACCCTCCGCTCGCCAATATACCGGGGCGGCTCCCGAGTGGTTGCCGGACATGCGCTTACGGGCAAAAGAAGCGCCACCCCCGTTCGGGGGGTGGCGGGACGAGCTTGAAGCTGGGGGACCTTGGGTCAGGCGGCCTTCCGCCTGGGACGGCGCGTCTCGGCCGCGCTGGTTTCATTGACCTTGGCCCGGTGGGCGGGCTGCTCGGTGATGACCTCGACGAGCTCCATGGGGTCGGTGGCCCAGAGATCGGCCCCGATCTCCTCGGCCAGGCCCTCCGCCCGGTTGAAGACCCCGCCGCCGACGACGATCTGGAGGTTGGGGCAGGCGCCGATCTCCCGGATGCGGTCGATCAGCGCGCGGATCTGGGGCAGGTCGCCGGGGGCGGAGCAGAACATGAGCAGGATGTTGGGCTTGGTCTCCTGCACCTGGGCCAGGATCTCGTCGGCGGCGACCCCACCGCCGGAGAACGTCATCCGGTAGCCGCTGGCCTCGAGCAGGTCGACTGCGATCTGCGCGCCCAGCTCGTCGCCGTCGTTCGGGCCGCAGGATGCGAAGATCGAGCGGCCGCTCCTGGGCGCTTGAACGAGGCCGGCGGAGGCCTGGTCCACCATGACGCGGAGCAGGCGCGTGGCCAGGCGATAGCTCAGGGCGGTGAGCTGGTCGTTGCGGTGCAGGCGCTCGATCATCTCGTACGTTGGCCAGAAGACCTCGCTGAGCATGGTGTCCGACGACACGCGTGCCGAGCGCATGTCGTCGAGCAGGGCGCGGGCGGCGCGCCGGTCGCCATTGATCAGGACCTCGAAGAGTCTCTCCATCAGCAGTTCTTGGTTCATAATTGCGGACATCCACTTCCGTGTGTGCCTGCCCGGCGGCGGATCCCCGCGACGTCGGACGCCGAGATTTCCCCCCGGGCTCCGCCCGAAAGCCCGGACCGCCGGGCTGGCGATGACGATCGGCGTCGGTGTCGGAGCAACATGAACGGGCGCTTATGCACCGCGAATTGCGCGGCAGGCGCGGGGGCGGGTTCCGATAAGGCTCGGCAGTTTCAGCCGCTGGTGGATCCGCCGGCGGGAGATTTCCGGGCGAGCGTGCGGACGCAGATTCCCAGCGAGAGCGGCTTGTGCTCGACAGCGCCGAAGCCGACCTCGCGCAGGCGATCGCCGAGCGCGACGCTGCCCATGAACGTGCCGACGCTGCGAGGAAGATAGCGGTAAGCACCGCTCTTATCACGACTTATCAGCGTTGCCGTGCGAGGCATCACCCACCCGCAATAGAAGTCATTGAACCAGCGCACCGGCGCCAGCCGTGGCCGGTCGAACTCGAGGATGACCAGCCGTCCCGCCGGCCGGAGGACCCGGAAGAACTCCCGGAGGGCGAGCTCCGGGCGCTGCACGTTGCGTATGCCGAATGCGATCGAGACCACGTCGAACGAGCCGTCGGCGAAGGGCAGTTCCTGCGCATCCCCCTGGATGTACCGGACGCGGGGGTCGGAGTCGGAGGGTTCTCCGAACCGGCTCTCCGTCTTGATGCGTGCAAGATTCAGCATTTCCGGGGTGAAGTCGAGCCCGGTAACCGTCGCCGCCGGGGTCAGCGCAAAGGCAAGGGCAAGATCGCCGGTGCCGCAGGCGCAATCCAAGACGTCCTCTCCCGGCCGAACTCCCGCGGCCCGGACGGCGCTGCGCCTCCAGGCCTGGTCTTGCCAGAGGGAGTGGATGCGGTTGTTGAGGTCGTAGGAGCGGGCGATCGCCGCGAACATTGAGCGAACGCGGTCGGCCTTGTCCGCCCGCCCGTGCGGGTCGTGCAGGTCGGCGGCAGTCCACGCCGCCGGAGCGGGGCCAAGGGTCGGGTCGGGGGGTGTGGCGCTCATGTGGGGGACTGTGCGAACTACGGGGCGGGGAATGCGTCCAACAATGGGGCAAACTCTAGGAGATAGCGCCATGCGGATGCTCGCCTTCACTCGGACTCTCGCCGCCGCCTTGCTCGCCTCGATTGTCCCCGGGCTCGCGGGGTGCTCCACCAACCCCGCGACGGGAGAGAGAACGCTCGCGCTGCAGTCGTGGGAGTGGGAACGGGCGCTCGCGGCGGAGGCGGGGCCGCAATTCACGGAGGAGTTCGGGGGCGAGACACCCGACGCCGGCGTGCAGGGCTACGTGGACGAGGTGGGGTCGAAGCTCTCATCGACGGCGGTCGAGCAGGCGTACGCGGAGGTGCCGGAGCTCGAGTGGGAGTACACGCTGCTGGACTCGGCCGTGCTCAACGCGTTCGCGCTGCCGGGCGGGAAGGTGTATATCTCGCGCGGGCTCGCCGAGAAGCTGACGAACGAGGCGCAGCTGGCGGGCGTGCTCGGGCACGAGGTCGGGCACGTCATGGCTCGCCACGGCAACCAGCGGATCAGCAAGCAGACGCTCTTTAACGCGGGGCTGGCGCTGGGAGCGATCGCGGTGGGCACGGCGGATAGGGAGAGCGCGTTCTCTCAGTACGGACAGTACGCGATCCCTGCGCTCTCGGTGG
>DASRXL010000097.1:0-8059 GCA_035654175.1 Phycisphaerales bacterium | reverse complement strand
GGCCGTCGCCAAGGGCGACCTCTCCAAGAAGATCACGGTGGACGTCAAGGGCGAGATCCTCGACCTCAAGAACACCATCAACACGATGGTGGACCAGCTCAGCTCCTTCGCCTCGGAAGTGACCCGCGTGGCGCGCGAGGTGGGCACCGAGGGCAAGCTGGGCGGGCAGGCCGACGTCAAGGGCGTCAGCGGCACCTGGAAGGACCTCACCGACAACGTCAACAGCATGGCCTCCAACCTGACGGCCCAGGTGCGCAACATCGACACGGTCATCGCGGCGGTGGCCAACGGCGACCTGACCAAGAAGATCACGGTGGACGTCGCGGGCGAGATCCTCGTCCTCAAGAACACCATCAACACGATGGTGGACCAGCTCAGCTCCTTCGCCTCGGAAGTGACGCGCGTGGCCAAGGAGGTGGGCACCGAGGGCAAGCTGGGCGGGCAGGCCCAGGTCAAGGGCGTCGCCGGCACGTGGAAGGACCTCACCGACAACGTCAACCTCATGGCCGGCAATCTCACCGGCCAGGTGCGCAACATCGCCGAGGTGGCGACCGCGATCGCCAACGGCGACCTCTCGCGCAAGATCACGGTGGACGTGCAGGGCGAGATCCTCGAGCTCAAGAACACCATCAACACGATGGTCGATCAGCTGAACGCCTTCGCCAGCGAGGTGACGCGCGTGGCCCGCGAGGTGGGCACCGAGGGCAAGCTGGGCGGGCAGGCCCAGGTGCAGGGCGTGGCGGGGACGTGGAAGGACCTGACCGACAACGTGAACCTCATGGCCGGCAATCTCACCGGCCAGGTGCGCAACATCGCCGAGGTCTCGACCGCCATCGCCAACGGCGACCTCTCGAAGAAGATCACGGTGGACGTGCGCGGCGAGATCCTCGATCTCAAGAACACCATCAACACGATGGTGGACCAGCTCAACGCCTTCGCCAACGAGGTGACGCGCGTGGCCCGCGAGGTGGGCACGGAAGGGAAGCTCGGCGGGCAGGCGGACGTCAAGGGCGTCAGCGGCACCTGGAAGGACCTCACCGACAACGTCAACAGCATGGCGTCGAACCTGACGAGTCAGGTGCGCAACATCGCCGAGGTGACCACCGCCGTCGCCAAGGGCGACCTCTCGAAGAAGATCACCGTGGACGTCCGCGGCGAGATGATGGAGCTCAAGGACACCATCAACACGATGGTGGATCAGCTCCGCTCCTTCGCCTCGGAGGTGACGCGCGTGGCCCGCGAGGTGGGCACGGAAGGGAAGCTCGGCGGCCAGGCGTACGTGTTCGGCGTCGCCGGCACGTGGAAGGACCTCACGGACAACGTGAACCTCATGGCGTCCAACCTGACCAACCAGGTGCGCAACATCGCCGCCGTGACGACCGCCGTGGCCAACGGCGACCTCACGAAGAAGATCACGGTGGACGTGAAGGGCGAGATCCTCGAGCTCAAGGACACCATCAACACGATGGTGGACCAGCTCAACGGCTTCGCCAACGAGGTGAGCCGCGTGGCCCGCGAGGTGGGCACCGAGGGCAAGCTGGGCGGCCAGGCCCAGGTCAAGGGCGTCGCCGGCACGTGGAAGGACCTCACCGACAACGTCAACCTGATGGCCTCGAACCTCACGGCCCAGGTCCGCGGCATCGCGAAGGTCGTGACGGGCGTGGCCAACGGCGACCTCCGCCAGAAGCTCCAGCTGGAGGCCAAGGGCGAGATCGCGGCGCTCGCCGACACGATCAACGGCATGATCGACACCCTGGCGACGTTCGCCGACCAAGTGACGAGCGTGGCGCGCGAGGTGGGCGTCGAGGGCAAGCTGGGCGGCCAGGCGAGCGTGCCCGGGGCCGCGGGCATCTGGAAGGCCCTCACCGACAACGTGAACCAGCTCGCGGAGAACCTGACGACGCAGGTGCGCGCGATCGCCGAGGTGGCCACCGCCGTGACCAAGGGCGACCTCACGCGGTCGATCCGCGTGGACGCCCGGGGCGAGGTGGCGGCGCTCAAGGACAACATCAATGAGATGATCAACAACCTGCGCGAGACGACGCAGAAGAACTCCGACCAGGACTGGCTGAAGACCAACCTCGCCCGCTTCACCCGCATGCTCCAGGGCCAGCGCGACCTGATCACGGTGTCGGGGCTCATCCTCTCGGAGCTGGCGCCCCTGGTCTCGGCCCACCACGGCGCCTTCTTCCTGATGGACTCCAGCCGCGAGGAGCCCCGGCTGCGCCTGCTCGCCGGCTACGCGTACAACGAGGACGACGAGCTCGACCGCGACGTGCAGCTGGGCGAGGGCCTGATCGGCCAGTGCGCCCTGGAGCGCGAGCGCATCCTGCTCGAGCGCGTGCCGGGGGATTACCTGCGGATCAAGTCGGGGCTGGGGTCGGCCTCGCCGGCGAGCATCATCATCCTGCCCGTGCTCTTCGAGGGCCAGGTAAAGGCGGTGATCGAGCTCGCGAGCTTCCACACCTTCAACGCCACGCACCTGACCTTCCTGGACCAGCTCACCGAGTCGATCGGCATCGTGATCAACACGATCGAGGCGAACATGCGCACGGAGGAGCTGCTCAAGCAGTCCCAGTCGCTCGCCGGCGAGCTCCAGAGCCGCCAGGAGGAGCTGCAGCAGACCAACGCGCAGCTGGAGGAGAAGGCCCGCCTGCTCGCCGAGCAGAACTCGGAGGTGGAGCGGAAGAACCACGAGGTCGAGCAGGCCAAGGTGGCGCTCGAGGAGAAGGCGACGCAGCTGGCCCTCACCTCGAAGTACAAGTCCGAGTTCCTCGCGAACATGTCGCACGAGCTGCGCACGCCGCTGAACTCGCTGCTGATCCTCGCGCACCAGCTCGCGGACAACCCCGAGGGCAACCTGAGCGAGAAGCAGGTCACCTTCGCGAAGACCATCCACGCCGCGGGCACCGACCTGATGGGCCTCATCAACGACATCCTCGACCTCTCGAAGATCGAGTCGGGCACGGTGACGATCGAGGTGGACGAGGTGCTCTTCAGCGACCTGCGCGAGTTCGTGGACCGCACCTTCCGCCACCTCGCCGACGACAAGGGCCTCACCTTCGAGATCGAGATGGCCGAGGAGCTGCCGCTGCTGCTGGCGACGGACTCCAAGCGCCTCCGCCAGGTGATCAAGAACCTGCTCTCCAACGCGTTCAAGTTCACCGAGCGCGGCGCCGTGTCGCTCACGGTGCACCGGGTCACGTCGGGGTGGAGCTCCGACCACCCGACGCTGGACGCGGCGGGCGCCGTGGTGGCCATCTCCGTCGAGGACACCGGCATCGGCATCCCGCCCGACAAGCAGCGCCTCATCTTCGAGGCCTTCCAGCAGGCCGACGGCTCCACGGCGCGCAAGTACGGGGGTACCGGCCTCGGGCTCTCGATCAGCCGCGAGATCGCCCGCCTGCTCGGCGGCGAGATCACGCTGGAGAGCGTGCAGGGGGTGGGCTCGAAGTTCACCCTGTACATCCCGGACGAGCACCCGTCGCTGGCGGCACGGGCCCGCAATCTCCCCGCGCGGCTGCTGCCGGACGCGGAGCGCGCCGCCGGCGCGCCGCCGGCGCCGGCCCGGGCGGCGCTCGACCTCGCGGACGACGTCGCGGCGATCGCGCCGGGCGACCACGTCCTGCTGGTCGTCGAGAACGACTCCAGCTTCGCGCGCGTGCTGCTCGAGCTTGCGCACGAGGCCGGCCTCAAGGTGGTCGTCGCGTCGCGCGGCGACACGGCCCTGGCGCTCGCGCGGCGCTTCCGCCCGATCGCCATCACCCTCGACCTCCGCCTGCCCGATCTCTCGGGGGGCGAGGTGCTCGAGGCGCTGAAGCACAACGCCGAGACGCGCGACATCCCGGTGCACGTGATCTCCGGCGTCGCCGAGGCGCACGAGCAGATCCTCCAGGTCGGCGCCGCGTCGTACTGGCTCAAGCCGGTGGACGCGCCCGCCCTGCAGCAGCTGATGCGCCAGGTCCGGCAGAGCGTCGAGCAGCGGCGCATCGTCGTCGCCGCCGATCGGCGTGAGGGCGTGTCGGGCATCGTTCCTCTCGTCGAGGTCAAGGACGCCGTCATCACCGCGTGCGAATCCGGGGCGGCGGCCCTGGCGGCGCTGGGGCACGACAAGGCCGATTGCCTGATCGTTCCCGTCGAGCTGCCGGACATGTCCGGCTCAGAGCTGCTCGCCCGCCTCTCGGGCGACCCCGCCCACGCGCGGACCCCGATCTTCGTCTACGCCGGGAAGCCCCTGGGCGCGACGCGCAAGGGCGCCCTCAAGCGCGCCGCCGACGGGCTGTCCGTCCGTTTCATCGAGAGCCCCGAGCGTCTGCGCGAGGAGCTCCGCGCGCTCTTCAACCCGCCCATCCTCGTCGTGCCCTCCGGGCGCGCCGCGCAGAAGCCGGTGCAGGCCGAGGACCTCGCGCGCCTCGCCGGCAAGCGCGTGCTCGTCGTGGACGACGACGTGCGCAACATCTTCGCGCTGACGAGCCTGCTGGAGCGCTACAAGATCGACGTGCGCTACGCCGACAACGGGCGCGCGGCGATCTCGATGGTCCAGGACACGCCCGGGATCGACATGGTGCTCATGGACATCATGATGCCCGAGATGGACGGGTTCCAGGCCATGCGCGAGATCCGCAAGCTCGACCGCTTCCAGACCCTTCCCATCATCGCCCTCACCGCACGCGCCATGAAGGGCGACCGGGAGAAGTGCATCGAGGCCGGCGCGTCCGACTACATCCCCAAGCCGGTCGCCCCGGACCAGCTCCTCTCGGTGCTGTGCGCCTGGGCCGCCCACAGCGCGGGGATCTCCGCGGAGGAGCTCGACGCCTCCGACATCCTGGGCCGACGGACCGGCCCTGTTCCCAGCGGAGCGTGAAACATGGAACTCCCTCCACCCAAGGCGGTGGACATCCTCCTGGTCGATGACAACCCGGGCAAGATGCTGGCGCTCGAGACGGCGCTCGCGCCCCTCGGCCAGAACCTCGTCAAGGCCTCGTCAGGGCGGGAGGCCCTGCGCCAGCTCCTCGATCGCGACTTCGCGACCGTCATCCTCGACGTCAACATGCCCGACATGGACGGCTTCGAGACCGCGCGGATGATCCGCGCCCGCGGGCGCTCGGCCTCCACGCCGATCATTTTCGTCTCGGCGATCAATCTCGACGAGGCCGACGCGCACCGCGGCTACTCGCTCGGCGCCGTGGACTACATCTTCGCCCCCATCATCCCGGACGTGCTCCGCGCCAAGGTCACCGTGTTTGTCGAGCTCCACCGCAGAACCGAGGAGGCCCGCCTGCAGGCGCAGCGACTCGAGGAGCGGACGCGCGAGCTCGAGCAGAGCCAGCGCGAGCTCCGGCTGGCCGAGCGCATGGCGACGATCGGCACCCTTTGCGCCGGCCTCGGGCACGACATGGGCAACCTCCTCCTCCCCATCACCTTCTGGATGGAGGAGCTCAAGCCCGAGCGCCTGCCCGAGGAATACCGCGAGGGCATGGACAGCATCCGCACGTGCGTCCAGTACCTCCGTCGCCTCTCCGCGGGGCTGCGGCTCGTCGCCCTCGACCCGGAGCAGGATTTCGGGGACGGCGTCACGCCGCTCGAAGACTGGGCCGGCGAGACGGGCGCGATCCTCCGCAACGCCCTCCCGCGCGGCCTGAAGCTCGAGCTCTCCATCGCGCCGGGCCTGCCGCACGTGCGGATCGCCCGCCACCAGCTCACGCAGGCGGTCTTCAACCTCGTCCAGAACGCCGGCGAGGCGCTGCGCGACCGCAAGAGCGGCGTGGTCCGCGTCTGGGCCGAGCACGACGCCCCCTCGGGCGGGGTGCGGATCGGCGTCGCCGACAACGGCCCGGGCATGCCCCCCGAGGTGCTCGCCCACTGCTTCGACCCCTTCTTCACCACCAAGACCCGGTCGATCTCCACCGGGCTCGGCCTCTCGCTCGTCAACGGCATCGTCCAGAAGGCCGGCAGCTCCATCCAGGTCACGAGCGCCCCCGACGCCGGCACCACCTTCACCTTCGTGCTCAGGGCGGTCGGCCCCGAAGCCCCCCAGCGGCCCCTCGCCGTCGTCACCCTCGAAGAGCCCCGCGTGCGCGGGTACACCATCGGGCTGCTCCGCACCGCGGGCTTCGAGCTGGTGCCGGCGATCCCCGAAGCCCACCGCGGCTCGGCCGTCTGGATCACCCAGCCGTCGGCCGACCTCGAAGCCGCGGCGGAGAACTTCATCGGCGGCGATGCGGCGCGCCGGGTGTTGGTGTATGCTCGCCAGCCGGAGGAGGCGGGCGGCTTCCCCACGTTCACGCTCAGCGGCGGCGCGGGCGGCCTCGGCCAGCGTCTCCGCGACTTTCTGTCTCAGTGGTCAGGCGCTGGAGCCCTGATCGGGCCCAAGCGGCTGCAGCAGGAGCAACCGGCATGACGGACTGGGGCCCGGTGCGAGTGCTCATCGTGGACGACAACCAGCTGGTGGTCGATTCGCTCTCACTGCGCCTATGCCAAGAGGATTGGATTAGGGTTGTCGGCACCCTCCCAAGGGCTGACGACATCGCCGCGACCGTGGAGCAGCTCGGCGTCGACGTGATCATGCTCGACGTCGACATGCCCGGACGGGACCCCCTCACCGTGCTCGAAGAGCTCAGCGGCTCGCACCCCGCCACCCGCACGATCGTCCTGAGCGGACACGTCCGGTCCGAGCTCATCGATCGGGCCGTGGCCGGCGGGGCCTGGGGCTATCTGAGCAAGACCTCCCCCACCGACGTCGTCGTCTCCTCCATCCGTCGCGTGCACGAGGGCGAGTTCGCCTTCGGTCCGGACGAGCTGGTCCACCGGATCGTCTGAGCCGTCCGCCGCGCGACGCAGCGATGAATGCTCGGGACAGCCATGCTGTCGAGGGACGGGAACCAGGCGCCGTCCCAACGCCGCGGAACGCCCGGCCCCTCACCCGGCCCCTCACCCGGCGCACCGACCGACGCCCTTTCCCCGCGCGTCCGGAGCCGGCGATAGGCCGCTCCTGATACGCTTCGGAGCCCCCACGGGCCCGTGGCGGAACGGCAGACGCGGCGGACTTAAAATCCGCTTGGGAGTCATCCCAGTGGGGGTTCGAATCCCCCCGGGCCCATTCGCCACCCGCTTCTCCGTCGCATCCCGCGCCCCCGGCCTACACTTGCCGGCTCGAAACCGGCCGCGGCGTGTCGCCCTGCCGGCAGAATTGTCCCAGAACGAGCCCCGGGCGGCCCAGACGCTCGCGGAACACCCGGTCGGCGGGCACGAGCCCGCGAGGAGCTTCGTCGAATGGTCCGTCTCCGTCTGCAGCGGCTCGGCCGCCGGAATCGTCCCTTTTACCGCCTCAATGCGATCGAGAAGCGCACCCGGCGCAACGGCGCCGTGATCGAGCAGCTCGGCTGGTACGACCCGGTGGCCAGCGACCCCGCCAAGCAGCTCAACCTCAACGGCGAGCGCATCCAGTACTGGCTGGGCATGGGCGCCCAGCCCAGCGAGACCGTCGCCGACCTGTTGGCCAAAAACGACCTGCTCACCCCCAAGCTCAAGACCAAGTGGGAGGCCGACCGCAAGGCCGCCCGTGAGCGGGTCGAGGCCAAGAAGGCCAAGGAAGAGGCCGCCGCGGCCAAGGCCGAGGGCGGCGCTCCCGCCTGACGCACGCCTCTCCGCACGCACAATGCCAACCAGCGAGCCCGGCCCAGGCCGGGCTCGCTTGCTTCTCGCGCCCAATTATCCAGCAATGCCACTGCGCGTGGACATCCTCACCACCTTCCCGGAGATGTTCGGCGCGGCCGCTCCGGCGGCTCTCGGCGTCTCTATCCCCGCACGGGCCCGGGGCGCGGGCCTCGTCGAGTGGCACGCTCACGACATCCGCGCCTACACGACGGACAAGCACCAGAAGACCGACGACCGCCCATTCGGGGGCGGCCCGGGGATGGTGATGATGGCTCAGCCGGTGTGGGACACGGTGCGGGCCGTGGAGGCGATGGACGAGCGCCCCGCCACGCGCATTCTCATGACGCCCCAGGGCGTCCCGCTCAAGCAGCCGCTCGTCGAGGAGCTCGCCGGCCGGCCCCGT
>DASRXL010000096.1:0-2295 GCA_035654175.1 Phycisphaerales bacterium | reverse complement strand
TGCGCTGCAGCGCGTCGATCTCTTTGCCCAGCGCGATCTCGCCGCGGGCGGCGCGGTGCACGCCGTCGATGAGGACGTCGGTTTCCTCGGCCTTGGAGAGGTAGCCCCAGGCGCCGGCATCGAGGGCGCGCTTGAGGTACTCGCGGTCAACGTGCCCGCTCAGCATGACGACGCGCGTGTCGGGGAGCTTCTCGGCGAGCTCCTCGACCATGCGGAAGGTGTCGAAGCCCGGCATGTCGATGTCCATCAGGATCACGTCGGGCCGCAGGCGCTGGGCGGTCTCGATCGCCTCGTTGCCGTCACTGACGGCGCCGAGCCACTTGAGCGAGGGTTCGGCGTTGATGCAGCGTCCGAGGGCCTTGCCCAGGAGGACGTTGTCGTCGACACACAGGAGCGTGACGGGGCGTGAGCCCGCGCCCTGCTGAGGGGCGGCGGCGGGCTTGCCGATCTGTGCGTGTTCGCGTTGCATCGCTCAAGTGACCGGGAGGGGGGCGCTGGACGAGGGGAGCACGATCTCCGCCAGCTCGCGGCGGAGGCGTTCGCGGAGCTCGGAGGGGCGCGTGCGCAGGTCGATCCGCAGGGGAGAGGTCGCCGAGCCGTTTGCACCTTCGCCGGGTGAAGGGGCCGCGCAGAAGACGATCACGCGCTGGCGCGGGTGGGTGCTGGCGAAGCCGTCGATCAGCCGCAGGTCTTCGTCGTCGGCGGCCTGGGTGATCCAGACGTCGGCATCGGCCGCCGGAGCCGCGGGCGAGACGTCGGCGGGGAGCGGCTCGTGCCGGACCTCGTAGCTCAGCGAGGCGAGGACGGATGTGACGTGTGCGCTGAGGCGGGCGTCGGCCAGGGCGACGACGGCGAGGCCGCGGGTCGCTGTGTCGCTCTCGGCGCCCGGCTGGCGCGCCTGGGCGGCGGGGAGCGTGATGTTGAAGACCGTGCCGCGGCCGTGGGCTGAGTCGATGTGGATCGAGCCGCCGTTGCTCTTGACCAGGCCGCTGACAAGCGAGAGGCCAAGGCCGGTGCTGAGGCCTCGCGTCTTGGTCGTGAAGAACGGCTCCATGCAGCGGCGCCGGGTTTCGTCGGTCATGCCCGGGCCGTTGTCACCGATGGAGAGCCGGACCGCGCTTCCTCCGGGGAGCGCGTGGGCGGAGACGTGGACGCGCCCGTCTTCGCGGCCACGGAGGATGTCGCCGGCGTTCTGGACGATGTTGAAGGCGATCTGCGTGAGTGCGGCCTTGCCGATGCGGACCTGGGGGAGCGGGCCGCGGCCGCCGCCGGTGAAGTCGCCGGAGAGGATGGTGGGCCGGACGACGCCGTTGCGCAGCATTCCCTCGGTGTCCTCCCACCAGGAGGCGAGGTCGGTGGCGTTCTCCTTGGCGTCGGCCTCCGGGTCGATGGCGAGCAGCCGGAGGCTGCGGGCGAGGCGCTGGAGGTAGTCGGACGCCTTGCGGATCGCCGAGACGTCTTCCTGGATGGCCGGGGGGAGGTTGCACGACTCGATGGCTTCCAGCCGCATGCGGACGGGGAGGAGCAGGTTCCCCATGTCGTGGCCCAGACCGGCGGAGAGGGTGCCGATGGTGGCCATGCGGTCGGTGATGCGGAGGCGCTCGTTGGAGGCCTCGAGCTCGGCGGTGCGCTCGGCGACGAGCCGCTCCAGGGTTTCGCGGTCGCGTGTGAGGACGGCCTCGGCGCGGCGGCGCTCGGTGATGTCTCGGGCGACGGTGGAGAAGACCTCGACCGGTCCGTCACCGCTGGGGCCCTTGTGGGCGATCAGCACCTGCGACACGGGGGTCTCGTCCCCGTTGCGGGAACGGATGACGGTCTCGCCCTCCCAGGTGAGGTCGCGGGCGGCCGCCGGCATGGCGGTCTCGCGGACGAGCCGGGCCATCTCGGGCGGGTAGAAGCTCTCGAACGGGAGCCCGACGGCGTTCTCGCCGCCCGCGAGCCCGACCATGCGGCGGGCGGCGGGGTTCATGTAACGGATGTTGCCCGCGGCGTCGGCGGTGGCGACGAAGTCGGGCGTGGCCTCGAGCACGGCCAGGAGGCGGTCACGCTCGCGCGACGCGGTGCGGGCGGCGGAGATGTCGCGCATGATCTTCGAGACGCCGACGATGGCGCCGGTGGTATCGAAGACGGGGGAGACCGAGAGCGAGACGTGGACGACGGCGCCGCTGCGGCGCTTGCGCTCAGTCTGGAACTGAACGACGCGCTCGCCCCGGGCGACGCGCTGGATGATCGTCGGTTCCTCCTCGACGCGCGTCTGAGGGATGATGATGTCGATGGGCTTGCCGAGCGCCTCGG
>DASRXL010000095.1:0-6510 GCA_035654175.1 Phycisphaerales bacterium | reverse complement strand
AGCAGTTCCTGAAGCCGGGATCGTCGGGGATGAACGCCGCCCGCCCAGTGAAGACCCAGTCGGGCTCGGCAAAGACCACGTCCGCCCGCCGCGCGAGGTCGTTCGCCGCGCCCAGGAGAAGGAAGCCGTCCTTCGTGGGGCCCGCGGCGCGATATGTCGCGGGCATACCGGCGAACTCGCGCTCCAGCACCCGGAGCCCGGCCTTCCCCAGGATCGCCTCCGCCGCGGCGTCATCGAGCGCTCGCTCGAACCCGACGAGGAGATCGGGGCCGACGAAGACCGGTCCGCCATCGCGCCCGGCGAACACCGGCGAGGCGAACTCAACCCGCTCGTCCGCCGCCGCTCGCGCGACGATCGCCGCAATGCCCGCGGGCGTGTCCGCGCGCCGGAGGTCCACGATCCACCATCCATCGATCGGCCAGGGCTCGGCGCTCCGCGCCGCGATTCCAAGCTGCGACAGCAGCGCGAGCGCCGTGGATACCTCGCCCGCACGCAGCCGCAGCGCGATCCGCGTGGCGTCGATCTGGAGCGGCTCGGCCTCGTCGAAGTAATACCGGAGCAGGGGCGGCTCCTCCCGTTCCGGCGCAGGGCCGTGGACGGACCTTGCCAAGAGAAGCGGGGCGAGCGTTGTCGATGCGAGGGCGAGGACGGAGCGCATCATCAGAGTTCCGCGAGCGGGCGTGGGGCGATCGGCGAGCATACCGCGCCGGGCAGGGCGCCACGAGCCCCTTGCCAGGGGATGTGCCGGAAACGCGCCGACGAGCCCCGTCGGGCTCACCCGCCCGTCGCCGTCGCCTCGCCCCGCGCGACTCTGCTGGCGTGCTCGAACAGGTGCTCCATGATCGCCGCCGCGGACTCGTCCTCCGGCGCGACCACGCCCGCCGCGAATTCCGCGGCCCCGAGCTGATCAAGAAAGCCCGGAGTGGAGACCAGCAACCGCACCGACCCGTCCTCGATCGACCCTCCGAAGCTGTCGTCGCCGGGCTTGCCGGAGGGGAAGAGGAACCCGCCGCCACCGTAGATGCCCACCTCTCCCCTCGCGAGCACGGCGCAATGGATCGTCACACTGGACGCGGTCGTCTCGATCGGCGTGCGCCCCGGGCGCGGGCGGAGGAACATGTGGATCCGCACGATGCTCCCGGAGAGGTCCGCCAGCGTGTCCGCGCCGGCCAGGCGCTCCATGGGGATGTCGGAGACGTAGATGTCGGCGGTCGAGGCGTCCTGCCAGCGGTAGCCCGACGAGACCACCCGCGGCTCGAGCATCGCCCCCCGCTCGGAGGACCGCACCCGCACGCCGGAGCTGGTCAGCACCCGTGAGCACCCCGCCGCGAGCGGCAGGAGCAGCGCGAGGACAAGGCCGGTGGACGACATCCGGGGGGCAATCGGGAGCATCCGGGCAGGATATCGCCCCCCGATTCTGCGTGGGATCCGGCATCCGCCGGCGCCCGAACCGATACAATAGAAGCGAGGGGATCGCGGCCGGCGGCCCGGGCAATACCCCGCCCGCGGGGTGGCCGGCCAGCGACGGGCAAGCCCAGGAGGCTGCGATGCGATACTCCACTCCGTCCGCGCTGATCGTCGCTTTGGCCCTGTTGGCGCCCGGCGCGGGCGCGCAGAACGACCGTCCCCAGGCGCCCAAGCCCTTCGTCCCGGTGCCCGCGGCCCCGAAGCCCTTCGTACCGACGCAGGGCGTCGCTCGGCCCGCCATACCGAAGGTGTCGCCGAACGCGACGCGACCCTCCGCGCGCGGGGGGCTCATGGGCGTGCCCGCCAAGCTCCCCAACGTGCTCGGGCGCAACCGCTCACTCCCGCTGGAGCGCCGCATCACCCTGCCCGGGCTCGCGCCCGACGGGCATCCGGGCTCGGGACCGGTCGTCGGCCCCATCGGCGGCCCCATCTGGGACCCGGATTGCGACTTCGACAGGGGCGGGCTCGTCGTTGACGGCCGCGTGATCGACGGCGATTGGAAGGTCGGCTTCCATCTCGGTGGCCCCTCGCTCATCGATTGCGACAAGGACGATCACCATCACCACGACCATTGGTTCCACGGCGTGCCGTGGTACTACCGCTACGGCAGCTGGTACCGCACCGGCGCCATCGACGGTGTCTACACGCAGCCGGTTGATTACTCGCTGCGCATGCCGCAGATCGCCCAGCCGCCGGCTCCGCCGGCGCAGCCCGAGCGCGAGCTGACGGCGATCGAGCGGGCCGAGCTGCTGATGGCGGTCGAGGAGCTGGACGGCGCGATCAGCGCGTACCGCGAGCACCTGGGCGCCGACCCCGAGGACGTGCAGGCGATACGAGCCCTGGGGCTCGCGATGATCGAGGACGGGCGCTTCGAAGACGGCGTCGCCATGGTGGCCCTCGCGTACCGAACCGACCCGATGCTCGCCCGCACCCCGCTGGACCTCGCGGCCCTGGGGCTCGACGGCAAGCGCTACAACAGCCTGCTCGCCCGCGTGCTCGGCTTCGCCAAGCGCACCGACTCGGGCTCGGCCCACCTCGTCGGCGCGATGCTCCTCCAGGCCGACGGCAAGCTGTCCGGCGCCGCCCGCGTGCTCGAGCGCAGCGAGAAGGCCGGCCTCGAGGACGCCATCGCCGACGCCTTCCGGCGCGAGCTGGGGCGGCCGGCGAACGGCTGAGTGCCTCTGCCTAACGGTGGGGGACTCGGTCAATGAGGGTACTGCAGTTCTACGGCCGCACGCGCAATAGACGTCACGCTCAGCACGCTCGACATGAGCATAAACGGCTGGGTCGATTCGCCGGACTTGGCCGCCTGGGCGAACGACCCACAGGACTTCAACGGCGACCAGTCGGCGGACGGCAACGATCTACAACTGATCACCGACAACCTCGGTGAGCCGATCGAGTGACCGGCGCAGACGAGCGTGGCCTCCGACCGGCGGGGGTCCTGCTCGCTTCCCTCTGCCGTTCCGCCTCTGTATGGCTTCACCCCGCATCCTCCGGCGGAGTCACCGAGCGTGCCGGGCGCGCCTAGCTCCACCCCTTGCCTCCACCTCCCTTGCGCCTAGCATCCCTGCCCCTCGCATCGTGCCCGGGGCGACAATCGCGAACCGTACGCACCACCAGGCCGACCGAACCCCTTGGCCGGGGCGGTCCCGCCGGGCAGCAGAGCCCGGGGCCAGCGTGGGAGGTGGAGTCCGATGGCCAAGAAAGAAGTTGTCAAGCAGTTCAAGCTGATGGCCCCCGGGGGCACGGCCACGCCCGCGCCGCCGCTGGGCCCGGTGCTGGGCGCCAACCAGGTCAACCCCGGCCAGTTCATCCAGCAGTTCAACGCCGCGACCGCGGCCCTGAAGGGCAAGCTGGTCGGCGTGGTCATCACGACCTACTCCGACCGCTCGTTCACCTTCGAGGTCAAGAGCTCGCCGGCCTCGGTGCTCATCAAGGAGGCCGCGGGCGTCGAGAAGGGCTCGGGCGTGCCGAACAAGGACAAGGTGGGCAAGATCACCAGCGAGCAGGTGCGGAAGATCGCGCAGGAGAAGATGGCCGACCTGAGCGCCGGCAGCATCGAGGCCGCGATGCGCGTCGTCGAGGGCACCGCCCGCTCCATGGGCGTCACGGTGGAGGGCTGAGGACGATGACGACCAAGATCAGCAAGCGCCGCAAGGCCAACGAGCAGCTCAAGCCCGCCGAGGCGCTCCCGGCGTCGGAGGCGATCAAGGCGCTCAAGCAGTTCAAGGCCCCCAAGTTCGATCAGACCGTCGAGGTCGCGATGTTCCTCGGCCTGGACACCCGCCAGGCCGACCAGAACCTCCGCGGTTCGGTGAGCCTGCCCAAGGGGATCGGCAAGGCCAAGCGCGTCATCGCCTTCTGCCAGAGCGACGTGGCGCGTGAGGCCCTGAGCGCGGGCGCCGTCAAGGCCGGCGCGGAGGAGCTCGTCGCCGAGATCGAGGCCGGGTGGATGGATTTCGACGTGGCGATCGCCAGCCCCGACATGATGCGCGTCGCCTCCAAGCTCGGCAAGGTGCTCGGCCCCAAGGGCCTTATGCCCTCGCCGAAGAACGGCACGGTCACGCCGAAGGTCGTGGACGCGGTGAAGGAGTTCGCCGCGGGCAAGGTCGAGTACCGCGCCGACAAGGCCGGCAACGTCCACGCGGTGATCGGGAAGATGAGCTTCCCGGAGGCGGACCTGGTCCAGAACCTCGAGCACTTCATCCACACGATCGAGCGTGCCAAGCCGGCAACGGTCAAGGGCGTGTACATCAAGAAGATCTCGGTGAGCGGCACGATGACCCCGGGCGTGCAGGTCGCCTACACCAGCGCGGTCCCCGCGTAAGCGGTACTGGAGGCAAGCCATGTCGAAGACAGTCAAGAGCATGATCCTCCGGGACTACACCGCCAAGTTCGGCGAGGAGTCGGACCTCGCGGTGATCAGCATCCGCGGCATCAGCTCCAACGACACCAACAAGATCCGTGCGGACCTCCGCAAGAAGGACATCCGCATCACCATCATCCGCAACTCGCTGGCCAAGCGCCACTTCGGCGAGGGCGACCTCAGCGCCCTGGCGCCGGTGCTCGCCGGCCCCTCGGCGCTCGCCTACGGCGGGGCCTCCGTGGTGGAGGTCGCCCGCGAGCTCGTCGAGCTCGTCAAGACCTTCCCCGGCATCGAGCTCAAGGGCGCCGTCCTGGACGGCCAGCTCTTCGCCGGCGACGAGGGCGTCAAGGCGCTGAGCAAGTTCCCCACCCGCGAGGAGGCGATCGCCCAGACCGTCAGCCTCATCCTCAGCCCCGGGCGCAACCTGGTCGCGAGCATCCTCGGCCCCGGGCGCAAGATCGGGAGCCTGGTCAAGGCGATCGAGGAGCGCCTCGAGAAGGGCGAAGCCATCGCCAAGGTCGGCTGACACGACCCCATCAGCGACCCGACTCAAGACTCAAGACTCAAGACTCAAGACTCAAGACTCAAGACTCATTCCAGAGCATCGCCGAGCGACTGGCCCTACCGCCTCCGCGGCCGGGTTAAAGAGCTGAAACCGGTTCAGCCCCTCTCGCTCGCCAGCTGAGCCCCCTCGGGGGCGATTGAAGTGTGAGGTTCGACATGTCCGAGCAGACCAAGACGTTCGACGCGAAGATCAGCGACCTCGGCGACAAGCTCGCCGGTCTGACCCTCAAGGAGGCCGTGGACCTCGGGGACTACCTGAAGGAGACCTACGGCATCGAGCCCGCCGCGGGCGGCGCGGTGATGATGGCCGGCCCCGCCGGCGGCGCGGCGGCCCCTGTGGCGGAGGAGAAGACCTCCTTCGACGTGGTGCTCAAGAGCGCCGGCGCGGAGAAGATCAAGGTCATCAAGGTGGTGCGCGAGGCCACGGGCCTGGGCCTGAAGGAGGCCAAGGACCTGGTCGACGCCGCCCCCAAGGCCATCAAGGAGGGCCTCAGCAAGGAGGAGGCCGAGAAGCTGGCCGCCTCGTTCAAGGAGGCCGGCGCGGACGTCGAGCTCAAGTAAGCTCTTTCGGCCTTCGGCCGGATGCGGAAAAACACTCGGGCCCGGGCGATCAGCCCCGGGCTCGGGTTTTTATGGGCTCCTGGGGAAATATTTTGCAGGATTTTCGGGTGGCGTCCTGGACATCGGCTGGCTAGACTGCTCGGTTCGAGACGGGCCAATAGGTTGTGGTGTGGGAGCCCGGTCCGGGATGCGGGTGAGCGCGGCGTAAACCAAAACTGAACAGGTCCACGCGTCCGAGGTGATCGGACGCGGGTGATGTTGCATCATCGCGAGGAAGCTGATGACCGCAAAGACCGTGCGCGAGAGGCGTATTCGTAACTTCTCCAAGCGCGGGGACGCGATCGACGTCCCCGATCTGACCCAGCTGCAGCGCGACGGGTACGAGCGCTTCCTGCAGCTCTCGAAGCCGCTGGACGAGCGCGACCCCCTGGCGGGGCTGGAGTCGCTGCTGCGCGAGGTGTTCCCGATCGAGAGCTACGACGGCACCATGCGCCTGGAGTACATCTCCTACCAGCTCGACGAGCCCCGCTACACGCCCGACGAGTGCCGCGAGCTGCGCCTCACCTACGGCATGCCCTTCCGCATCGCGATCCGTCTGATCCGGGAGAACCACCCCGGCCTGCCCGAGGAGGACATCTACCTCGGCGAGTTCCCCATCATGATGGGCGGCGGCGAGTTCATCGTGAACGGCGCCGAGCGCGTGATCGTCAGCCAGCTGCACCGCTCCCCCGGCGTGGACTTCTCGATTGTCTCGAGCGAGGGCGACCGCCCGCTGCACTCGGCGCGCATCATCCCCGAGCGCGGCTCGTGGATCGAGCTCGAGGTGACGAAAAAGGATGCGCTGGCGATGCGCATCGATCAGTCGACCAAGCTCGCGGCGACCACGTTCCTCCGCTGCCTCGCCGGCCTCGCCGTCGAGCGCGCCTACATCGCCGAGCACCAGACCGAGGCGGGCGACCCGAGCAAGGAGCTCAAGGGCCAGGCCGTCGCCCACGCCGCGCAGTACGCGACGACCGACGCCCTCATCTCGGTGTTCTACGAGGTGAGCG
>DASRXL010000094.1:0-31649 GCA_035654175.1 Phycisphaerales bacterium | reverse complement strand
GCCGGGCCCCGCCCGGCCGGCGTTCGTGGCGCCCGGCCCGGCGTGAAGCGCTCGGATAAAGGCCCAGCGCTGCTCGGAGGCCCGCCGCACACGTCGCCACGGGCGGATCAACGCGCGGCGGCGAGCTGCGCGAGCGAAGTGACCCCGACGGGATTCGAACCCGTGTTCCCACCTTGAAAGGGTGGTGTCCTAGACCAGGCTAGACGACGGGGCCGGTCGGGCCAAGTCTAGGGGCCTACGCGCCGCACCGCCGGGCCCGGTGCAGGCGGCCGTACCATCCGCCATGGCGGCGCCGGAGGGCAAGCCAGCGGCCATCACGCCTCTCCCCGCGCCCCCGGACGCGGACCGGATTGTACTTTTCGGCGGCACGTTCGACCCGCCGCACCGCGCACACGTGCGGCTCGCCTGCGCGGCGAGGGATTGGGCCGCGGGCCCGGGCGCGTGGCTTGTCTTCGTGCCCGCCGCGCGATCTCCCTTCAAGGACGAGGCGCCCGCGCGCGACCCGCACCGGGTCGAGATGCTCCGCATCGCCGCCGAGGAGGCGCCGGGGGCGTGCGTCTGGACGGACGAGATCGACCGGGCCGCCCGCGGCGAGCCCTCGTTCTGGATCGAGACGCTGCGCCGCGCCCGAGCGCTGCGCCCGCGAGGGTCGTTTTGGTTCATCCTCGGGAGCGACCAGGCCGCCGCGTTTCACCGGTGGCGCGAGCCGCGCGAGATCCTCTCGCTCGCCCGGCCCGTCATCCTGGCGCGAGCGCCGCTGACCACGCCCGATGAGCTGGGCGCCGCCCTCAGAGACTCCGGCGCGTGGTCCGCCGATGAGATCGCCCGCGCCCGCGCGCTCCTCGCCCCGACACCCGTGCTCGACGCGAGCGCCACCGCGGCGCGGGAGATCCTCCGCGCCCGGGGCCCGGACGATCCGCGCCTCGGCGTGATGCTCCACCCCGGCGTGCTCGCCTACGTTCGCGAGCACGGCCTCTACGCCGGCCGGTAGCGGTTCCGCGCGGCGCAAAGACAAGGCCCGACCGTCTGCACGGCCGGGCCCTGGAGGGATAACGCTGAATGTCGGGCTACTTCGTGATGCCGGGCTGGCGGTCCGGGGGAGTCTCCGTCTCCACCGCCGCGCTCCCGCCAGTCGTCGCCGCGCCCGCCCCCGCGACGCCCGAGCCGCCGACCGAGCGGCCGAGATAGATCTCCACCCTGCGGTTCGCCGGCGTGTTGCCGTTCGCCGCGTTCGCCACGAGCGGGCGCTCCTCGCCCCAGCCCGCCGCTTCGATCTTGCCGCCGGAGATTCCCAGGTTCATCAGCTCGCGCCGCACCGAGATCGCCCGGTGGCAGGAGAGGTGCATGTTGGTCGGGTGCCGCTGCGCCGTGTTCGCGCTGATCCGCTGGGAGTCGGTGTGGCCGACGATGATCAGGTCGTACTGCGAGGCCGACGTGCTCTTGAGAATGTCCGCGAACTGCGCCAGCGTCGTGCGCGCGGCGGTGCTCACCTCGTCCGAGCCCGACCCGAACGTCAGGTCGCTGTTGAAGCGGAGCATCCCCTGGGCGGAGTCGTAGCTCAGCAGCTCGGGGTGGGCCGCGGCCAGCTGCGCCAGCGCCGCGTCGGTCGCCTCGTCCAGCGGCCCGAAGGAGAAGTTCTGCAGCCGGTTCTCAAGATCGCGGATCGTCGCCTCATAGTCGCCGATCAGGGCGTCCTTCTGTCGGAGCTGGTCCTGGAGCTGCCCGATCGACATGTCTCCCGTCCGGCGCGAGTCGCTCATGGCGTCCCGGGCCGCGTTGCACTCGTCCAGCGACGCCTGCAGCTCCTGGTTGCGGTTCTGCAGCGTTCGGTTCTCCACCAGGAGCCCGTCATACGCCTCCTGGCTCACGCACCCACCCAGGCCGGCCGCAAGGCCGACCAGCACGACGACCCGGGCGAGCCCGCGCCGAGCGAAGACAGACTGGTTTCTCATCGGGTCCTCTCCAAGGGTTCTGTCCGTCCGGGCATGCCGTCCGAGCCGGAGCCGGATCGCGCGTACCGTCCTATAAGACGCAATCCTACCGCGCCAGACTTGACGTATCGGAGCCCGACCCGCTTCCGCATGAAATCCGCGGCCCACCCAAGCCTCCCCGCTCGCGCGGGACTCGTCCGCATCCGCTGCGCAGGGGTCGCCGACCCGGTCGCCACCCATCCCGGCGCGACAGACCTGCTCGTGCGGCTCGGGCCCACGGATCCCCGGGGACGCAGGTCTCTCGAGGTCATCGCGATCGGCACGGCGGCGCAGGTGAACGCCCACGGCGAGGCGGCGCGGGCCGACGCCGTCGGCCTCGACGATTCGGTTCTCCTGCCCGGGTTGGTGAACGCCCACACCCACCTCGATCTCACCCACCTGGGGCCGCTGGAGCATCGCCCGGAAGACGGGTTCGTCGCCTGGGTGGAGCGCATCCGCGCCGGGCGAGCGCACGACGCGGAGGCGATCGCCGGGGCCGTGCGCCAGGGCATCGAGCTCTCGCTGCGCGCGGGCACGGTGCTCGTTGGCGACATCGCCGGGGCGCCCGGCGGACGGCCGAGCCTGGCGCCGCTCCACACACTGGCCTTATCCCCGTTGCGGGGGATCTCGTTCCTGGAGTTCTTCGCGATCGGGAGCCGGGAGCGCGACTCGCTCGAACGGGTGGAACAGACGCTGCGCGGCGCTCCGGCGATAGACCAGGCGTCGGGCGTGCGCCTCGGCCTCCAGCCGCACGCGCCCAACACCGTCGGGCTCGCCGGATACCGGCGGGCCGGCGAGTGGGCCCGCCGCTGGCGGCTGCGTCTGGCGACCCATCTGGCCGAAACCCCGGAGGAGCGTGAATTCGTCCTGTGCGGCACAGGTCCTCAGCGGGCCATGCTGGAGCGGTTCGGCCTCTGGAGCGACGCGATGCTCGGAGAGATCGGAAGCGGGCGCAGCCCCGTGGAGCATCTCGCGCCGGTGCTCGCCGGCTCCGAGTATCTCCTGGCCCACGTGAACGACCTCGGCGAGGACCACGCGCTCGCGATCGAGATGCTGCGCGCCGCCGGCGCGAGCGTGGCGTACTGCCCCCGCGCTTCCGCCTACTTCGGGGCGCCGTCCCACTTCGGTCCGCATCGCTACCGCGAGATGCTCCGCGCCGGCGTGAATGTGTGCCTCGGCACGGACTCCGTCGTGAACCTCCCTCCGGGGTGCGAGCGTTCTGAAGGGTGCGGGATGAGCGTCCTGGACGAGGCCCGGCTGCTCTTCCGGCGCGACGGCGCAGACCCCGAGCAACTGCTGGCGATGATGACGGTGAACGGCGCGCGGGCGCTGGGCTGGGAGGACCACTCACGCTTCTCGTTCCGGGCCGGCTCGCGCCCGCTCGGGCTCGTCGCCGTCGGCGTGGGCGGCTCGCGCCCCGGCGTTTCCGCGTCGGCGCGGCTGCTGGAGAGCGATCGGCCGGCGACTCTCCTGGCGGTGGGGGAATAATGGCTCGTGGGCGCGCCCTTGCACGGGCGGATCGGGAGTCCTGATGAGTCAGAAGTGGCGTCGGAGCCAGGCGTGGGACGATGCGTTCTTCCCGCCCTGGGCCTTCCCAGCGAAATTCGTCCTCCGCGCATTCAGCTCGATCTGGCTGGCGGTGATCTTGCTCTCGTTCGTGGCGATGTACGGCGCGCTTGCGAGCGTCCCCGTCGGCATGATCGTGGCCGGGCTGACGTACCTCCTGTACGCGATTTCGCTGCTCGCCGTCATCGCGTGCCTTGTCGTGCCGGCGGTGCTGGCGGCGCGGCGCGTGGTCCGCGCGGGGCCCGGCCGGTTCATCGCCACGTTCCTCGCGGTGCTGCTTCCCGCTTTCCTGGGTGTGTGGGGCTGGCTGGCGCTCGCGTGGCCACGACTCCGCTACGACAGCGCCACCGGCGAGGGCCTGATGCTCTTCGCCGGCGTGGTCCGGCAGTACTCCTCCACGACGGTGCGCCGTCTCCCCGGCATGGAGATGTCCGAGCTCGAGTTCTACTCGTGGTGGCCGCTCCCGCTCGTCCTGCTGCTCTTTGTTCTCAACATGATCGTGGCGACGGTGCGGCGGATCGAGTTCAGCTTCCCGAACATCGGCGTCCTCACGGTGCACTCCGGCATCGTGCTGATCGCTCTCGGCAGCGTCTACTACTCCGGCCAGAAGCTCGAGGGCGACATCCTGCTCCAGGCCGGACCGCCCACCGCGATCGGCAAGCTCACGCGCGGCGCGCCCGAGCGCTCGTTCTACGACAACACCCGGGTCGTGCTCTACGCGCGCCAGGAGGGCAACTGGGAGCAGCGGCCCCTGCGCCATCTGCCCCGATACAACGACTACGGCCTGGACGTCGTGCCGAGCGGGGCGGCCTCGGCCCATACCGGGCACGAGGATCCCGGCGTGCCGCCGCGATCGCTCTCGCTTGCGGTCCCGCCCTCCCCGCTGGAGCTGGTGGACGCCGATCTCTCGTTCCGCGTCGTGGGGTACGCGTCGTATGCCGAGCCTGTCGACGACTGGCTCCGGGCCGAGCCGGCGGGCGCACCCGCCAATCCGCTCCGCCAGGTCGCATTCCTCACCTCGCTTGAGCGTCCCGACGGCGTCGTGGACCCGGACGACCCCGCGTTCGTCTTCACGCTCCTGCCCGGCCTGCCGGCCCACCGCGTCGCCGACAGGCCGCAGAGTCCGCTCGCGATCGAGTACACGATCGGCATGTCCGACGAGCGGTTCGGCGACCTGGCGGAGCCCGTGCCCGAGGGCGCGCTGCACGCGATCGTGGTCGAAGTCCCGCGCGCGGAGGGCGCTCCGTTCCGCGCCGTCTATAGCGGAGCGCCCGGCGGGGAGATCGCCGTCGGCGAGACCGGATACCGCGTCCAGGTGATCGAGGTGTCGCCCGAGCCGCCGTTCCCGATCATCACCCCCGGCTACCGGGGGGCGACGAGCTCGCTGGCGCAGGTCCGGGTCACCCCGCCGCAGGGCGAGCCCTTCACGCGCTACGTGTATCACCGCTTCCCGGAGATCAACCAGGACATGCTGCCCCCCGGGCCGGACGGCCGGCCGGTGCGTCGCGACCCCGACCCGGGCATCCGCATCGCGCACATCGACGCGAGCAAGCTGCAGGTCTATTTCGACGAGACGCCCGCGGGCGTCACCCGCGCCATCGTCCGCACCCCCGACGGTGTGCGGGTCGAGCACAGCCTCGAAGGGGATCGCCTGCGCGACGCGATGCCGGGCATCGACTTCCGCATTGACGAGAGGTGGGAGCACGCCGTGGCGTTCGAGCGGCCGAGCCCCGTGCCCGCCGCCGAGCGCGACCGGCAGTTTGAGGGGAACCACGGCAAGGCCATGATCGCCGTCGAGGTCTCCGCCCCGCGCAGCCCGACGGACCCGGCGCCCGGCGCCTGGACCACGGTCGTGTGGGTGCCGTTCTCCCAGTATCTCCACCTCGACGACGCCCTCGAGCGCCGCGTCGATCTCCCAGGCGGCCGGAGCGTCACGCTCGCCTTCGGCCGGCGCCAGCACCAGCTCCCCGGCTTTGCGATCGCGCTGGTGGATTTCGAGATGATCTCGTACGACCACCGCGGCGCCCCGCGCGACTACCAGTCCACGATCAGCGTTGTCCCCGCCGGCCTTGACTTCCCGCCGTACACGCACGTCGCCAAGCTCAACGCGCCCCTGCGGGCGCCCTTCCACTGGAGCGAGGAGCGGTCGCTGGTCGCGAATGCTTTCGGTCGGATCGCAAGCTCCCTCAGCCCGCGCCAGTTCAAGTTCAGCCAGGCCGGCTGGGACCGGGGCACGTGGACGCAGACGCAGGAGCTGGTCGATCAGGGACAGCTCGGGCAGCCCTTCGTGCGATTCACGATCCTTCAGGTCGGCAACAACCCGGGCATCCACATCATCGCGCTCGGCGGGATCTGCATGGGCGTGGGGATCCCGTGGGCGTTCTACCTCAAGCCCGTGATCATGAAGAGACGCAAGATGAAGATCCAGCGCGCGGTGGCCCGGGGAGAGTTCACGCGACCCGGGGGCCGGCCCGGCGGCGCAGAGGCCTCGCCCGTTGGTGCGGCCGCGGAAGTGCCAGAGGAGGTGCGCCCATGACTCGCAAGCTCGTCGTTCTCAGCATCGCGTTCGTGGCGACGATCCTCACCGGCCGGGCCGCCGCGCAGACCGCCCCCGAGGGCAACGCCCACCCTCAGCCGGAGATGGTCGCGGCCGAGTCCGACGCGCTGAACCACCCTTTCGGTGAGGGTGAGGCGCCCCCCAGAACCGTCGAGCAGCTCCGCGACTTCGCGTCGGGGCTGGAGCTCGACCCGCTCCGCGACCTCGCCGTGTTCAACGCCGGACGCGTGAAGATCCTGGACACGCTGGCACGGGAGACCGTCGGCGCGATCTGCGGACGCGACAGCTACGTCGACTTCGTCGCCACCGGCGAGGAGGAGCCCGAGAAAGTCGCCTTCGACCCGCTCTTCACGCTGATCGATCTCGCGGTCAACCCCGGCAGCTACGTCGGCCGCCCGTTCGTGCACGTCAACTTCCTGCCCCTCCGGGAGGAGTACCTCGGGCTGGCGTTCCCCGACGACCCCGAGAAGCAGGAGCGCTGGAAGAAGCTCACGCGCGTCGCCCCCAGCGACGCGGCCCAGGCCAGCGCGTTCCTCTCCGACCGGCACGGCGGCGACCCCGCGTACCTCCAGGCGATCCGCGAGACCGAGGCGGCGCTCGAGCTCTTCGCCTTCGGCGGCACCAACTTCCTGCTCGTGCCGCCCGAGCGGAAGGACCTGCCCTGGGCGCACATCTCGCAGCTCCCGGAGTCCGCCCCCTCGCGCCAGGCCGCCATCCGCCTGGGCGACGCGTGGCGAGCCCACGATGCGCCGGGCGTCAACGCCGCGGCGGTGGAGCTGCGAGAGGCGCTGCTCGCGTCGAATCCCGCTGTGTATCCCACGACCAGCCGCACGATCGAGGCCCTGTACAACCGGGCCGAGCCCTTCGGCTGGGGGTACTGGATCTACTGCCTCTCGCTGGTCTCGCTGCTCCTGGCCTTCGGCACCGGGCGGCGCTGGCTGATCGCCCTCGGCGTCGGATCGCTGGTCGCGGCGGTCGCCCTGCACGGCTTCGGCTTCGTCCTCCGCTGCATCATCGCCGAGCGGTTCGCCATCCAGAACCAGTTCGAGAGTATGACGGGCCTCAGCCTGTTCGCAGCGATCGTCGGGCTGGCCCTGATGGTCGTCCGCCGGCAGTGGCTCTTCGGGGCGGCCGCCGCGGCGACCGGCTTCCTGGCCCTGATCGTCGCGACCGAGTCCGGCATCCCCGGCGCCCAGGTCGGCCGTGAGGCCGCGATCCTCAACACCAGCGTCCTCCTCAAGTACCACGTGACGACCGTGCTCGTGTCGTATGGTCTGATCACCCTCGGATTTGTCGTCAGCCTCTTCTACCTGGGCGTGCACTACTTCGGCGCCCGCGACGAGCAGGCCGTCGCCCTCGCGGCCGGGGCTCTGGGGGAGACAGCGCCGAGGCCCTTCGGCGCTGAAGGTGGCGATCTCGCGGGCGGCGGCCCGAAGATCGGGCGCGCCAAGCTCCTGGCCGACCTGGACACGGCCCAGATGACCGTGCTCCAGCTCGCCTTCTGGACCCTCGGCGTCGGCATCCTGCTCGGCGCCTGGTGGGCCGACCACTCCTGGGGCCGCTGGTGGGCGTTCGACCCGAAGGAGACCTGGGCCCTGATCACCTGGATCGTGTACCTCATCGCCATCCACGTCCGCTTCGGGACGGGCATCGACCGCCGGCTCGCCACCGCCTGGCTCAGCGTGGTCGGCTTCGGCGTGATGCTGTTCACGTACTTCGCCGTGAACCTCGTCCTCCCGGGTCTGCACGCGTATGCCTAAGGCAGGGACCTCGACCGCCCGCTCCGAACCGCAACCGCTCCCTCCGCGCTCGGCCCTCCCCCGACGGTTCTTTGCGGCCGATCCCGAGATCCTGGCGCGCAAGCTCCTCGGCTGCACGCTCGTCCGGATCCTCGCGGACGGCACGAGGCTGGGCGGCGTGATCGTGGAGACGGAGGCCTACCTGGGAGCGATCGACCGGGCCGCCCACACCTTCGGCGGGCGGCGGACGGCGCGGAACGAGTCGATGTGGGGGCACCCGGGCATCGCCTACGTGTATTTCACGTACGGCATGCACTGGTGCATGAATATCTCCGCCGGCGCTCTCGGGGACCCCGTGGCGGTTCTCCTCCGAGCCCTCCGCCCCACCGAGGGCCTCGAACGCATGCGCGAGCTCCGCGCCGCAGGCGGTAGGCGCAAGACGCCCCTTGCCGATACCGAGCTCTGCGCCGGTCCCGCGCGCCTCTGCCAAGCCCTGGCCATCGACCGGTCGCTCGACGGCCTCGACCTCACCGCCGCCGGATCTCCCCTCTTCGTCGAGCGAAGGAAACAGGACCGGGTGTCCGATGATCAGGTGGCCCGGGGTGCTCGTATCGGCATCGCCTACGCGGGCGATTGGGCGGCGCGCCCCCTCCGATTCGCGGTGCGCGGCAGTCCGTTCGTCAGCCGACCACGTTTGTAGCCGCAAGCATGGGGGTCAATCCCGCGACGAAAACTGGAACAAGCTCCCCCGTGGTGCGGAATAAAGATGTAGACTTTCTCATGTGGGGTCCCGGAAGGCCCCGGAACAGACGGAGCGACTCGGGTGGCAGACAAGATCCACGTTGACTGGCAGACGATGCGTCGGGTCGCGGGCCCGTTCCCGCGAGAGGCGTTCCAGTTCGTCCGGGACGGCCTGGCCCACACCGTGGGGATGATCCACGGCGAGGGACAGAACGGCGACGCGGGCGACGAGTCCAAGCACATCAGCGGCCAGCAGCTCTGCCTCGGGCTGCGAGATTACGCCATCGAGCGCTACGGGCGCCTGGCCCGCCTCGTGCTCGACCACTGGGGCTTCCGCTCAACCGATGACTTCGGCCGCATCGTCTTTGCGATGGTCGAGGTCGGCCTGATGCGGAAGACCGAGGAAGACTCCCTCGACGACTTCCGCGCCGTCTACGACTTCGACGAGGCGTTCGACCCCGCGCAGCTCGCCTGACGCTGCGACGGGGGCGGCCTTGCGGTACCCTGCCCGCCATGGCCGAGACGCCCTTCGACCCCCCGGCGCCCACCCTGCCCAAACCGAGCCGCACCGACTGGAAGTCGCTCCACCTCTGGCAGATCCAGTGGGTGCGCGACGTGCTTGTCGTGCTCGGAGTTATCGGGCTCTTCTGGCTGGGGCAGCGGATCAGCGTTGTGACCGTGCCGCTGCTGCTGGCGATCCTCCTCGCCTACCTCTTCGAGCCGGTGATCCGCTGGTGCATGCGCGGCACCGGCTGGACCAGGCAGGGAACCGTCGCCGCCGTCCTCATCGCGGCCATCCTGATCATCGTGATCCCCGCCGCGGTCGGGCTCACCTTCGGCGTCGCCCAATCCATCTTTCTGCTCAAGGACGTGACGCCCAGGATCGAGGTCACCTACAAGGCCGTGGAGGTCGGCGGCCAGCTCAAGAATGCGCAGGCGAGAGTCGCGGAGATCCAGCGGGTCGTGTCCGCATCTCCATCGGCGGAGATCGATGAGGTCGTCCCCGCGGAGCCGCCACCGGACGAGGCAGCGCCGCCGGGCGGGCCCCCGCCCGCTGAACCGAGCGGGCCCGACGGGCGGGAGAAGGGCGCCCGAGAGGGCGCGGGCGGCACACCTTCGGACGAATCGGCCGCCGAGGTCGACGAGCTGGACCTGACCGCCGCGCGGGAAGAGGTCGCGCGCCTTGCAGCGGAGTACAAAGCGCGGCTGACCGAGGTCGAGGCCCTGGCTGGCGATCGGTATCGCGACATCGCCGTGTTCATCCAGAAGTGGGCCGGGGGATCGGTCAATGCCGCTTTCGGCGCAATCGACCAATGGCTGCGCGCCAACGCCGAGGGCATCGCGGCCGCGGGTGCCGACGCCGTCCGCACCACGGCAAAGTTCCTGGGCGGTCTGTTCGGCCTCCTCTTCATGGCCTTCGTGACCGCGTTCTTCTTCTACTTCATCGCCACCGGGTGGGTGGAGCTGCAGCGGTTCGGCGGCCGGACGCTCCCGGAGCGGCACCGGGCCCAGATCCTCGACCTGCTCGTGAAGTTCGACCGCGTGATCAGCGCGTTCATCCGCGGCCGGCTCACGATCGCGTTCATCCAGTCCGTGGTCTTCACGATCGGCTACTTCATCATCGGCGTGCCCGCGGCGTTCATCCTCGGGCCGGTGGTCGCGGTGCTCTCGATCGTGCCGTATCTCGCGCTGGTCGGGCTGCCCGTCTCGATCGCGCTGCTCGCGCTCGCGGACCACGACGGTCTCCGCGGCCAGTGGTGGTGGATTGTCGGCGCGCCCACCGCGTTCTACTTCATCGCGCAGGCGCTCGACGATTACGTCTGGACGCCGCTGATCCAGGGCAAGAGCACGGACATGTCCACGCCGATGATCCTGTTCGCCTCGCTCGCCGGCGGCGTGCTCTTTGGCGTCTTCGGCCTGCTGATCGCGATCCCGATCGCCGCGTGCCTGAAGATCCTGATCCAGGAGATCTTCTGGCCCAGGTTCAAGGCGTGGGGCGAGGGGCGCGAGAACGACTTCCTGCCGATCGGCAGAGAATGAGCCCATGCGTTGACGAGCCCCGAGCGCAGGCTCGGGAGCTTCGTGCATCGTGTGATGCTCCCGAGCTTGCGCTCGGGGCTCGTAAAGACATTCGAGCCTCGGCTACCGCCGCTTCTTCCTCTGCTTGAAGCGCCCGCTGCTCGCCTTGGTGGAGCCCTTGGCGCTGAAGCTGGGCAGGCCCTCGAGGCCGGGCATCATGCCGCCCATCCCGCCGCCGCCCAGGTCCTTCACCGCCGCAACCTTCTGCCTCGCCGACATGTTGGCCATCGTCTTGGTGAGCTTGTTGAGCGTCTCGAACTGCTTGACGAGCTGGGCGACCTGCTCGGGCGTCGAGCCGCTTCCCCGCGCGATCCGCTTGCGCCGGCTGATGTTCACGATCGAGGGATCGCGCCGCTCCGCCTTGGTCATCGAGCCGATCATCGCCTCGACGCGGTCGAGCTGCTTGTCGTCGATGTGCGCGTCCTGCAGCATCGAGCCGAGGCCGGGCAACAGCCCCAGCACCTGCTTGAGAGGGCCCATCCGGCGCAGCGTCCGCAGCTGCTTGACGAAGTCCTCCATCGTCATCTCGCCCTTGGCCATCTTGGCCTGGAGCCGCTCGGCCTCCTCCTCGCTCACCTCCGCCGCGGCCTTCTCGACCAGGCTCACCACGTCGCCCATGCCCAGGATGCGCCCGGCCATGCGCTCCGCGTGGAACTCCTCGAGGGCGTCCCACTTCTCGCCGACGCCGATGAACTTGATCGGCGCCCCCGTCACCTTCTTCACCGAGAGCGCAGCGCCGCCGCGGGTGTCCGAGTCGAACTTGGTCAGGACGACGCCGTCCACCTCCAGCCGCTCGTGGAAGGCCTTCGCGCTGTTGACCGCGTCCTGCCCCGTCATCGCGTCCACCACCAGGAAGATGTGGTGGGGGGTCAGCGCCCGGTTCACCTGCTGCAGCTCGCCCATCAATTCGTCGTTGACGTGCAGACGGCCGGCGGTGTCCAGGATCAGGACGTCCACGCCCTTCTTCTTCGCCTCGTTGAGCGCGTTGCGGCAGACCTGCACCGCGACGCCCACCGCCTTGCCATACTCGGCGCACTTTTCCGGCTCGCCGTAGAAGTGCACCTGCGCCCCGCCCGACGCCTCCTCGCGCACGCGCTTGGCCACGATCTCGAGCTGCTCCACGGCGGCGGGCCGCTGGAGGTCCGCCGCGCAGAGCATCACGCTCCGCCCGCGCTTCTTCAGATACGCCGCGAGCTTGCCGCAGGTGGTCGTCTTGCCCGAGCCCTGCAGGCCGCACATCATGACGACCGTCGGCCCCGGGCTGACCTTGAGGATCTCCGGCGGCGGGGCGGTCGCGCGCCCCTCCTCGTCGGGCTCGCCGCCCAGGAACTCCACCAGCCGCCGGTGCACGATGCCGACCATCTGCTCGCCGGGCTTCAAGCTCTGAAGCACCTCGGTGCCGAGCGCGTCGCCGACCACGTCCTCGCAGAACTCATCCACCAGCGCGTGGTGCACGTCCGCCTCGAGCAGGGCCGTGCGCACGTCGTCCATCGCGTCGCGGACGTTCTTCTCGCTGATCTGACCCTGCCCGCTGAGCTTGCGGAACGCCTTGCCGAATCCTTCGCTGAGCCGTCCGAACATGGGATCGCCCCCGGCCTTCGCCGGGCTCCGGGTGCATGCCTCTCCGTCAGCGCTGTGACCGCAGCCGGGGATGGTAGGCTTGGGGCGGCCTGACCCAGAGGGCACCGATGATCGGCACCGCCATCATGGCCGCGTTCGGGGCGCTGCTCGCCGCCGCGGCGTTCCTGCCGGGCACGCGCAGCCGCGCCGCGTGCTTCCTGCGCGCACTCGGGCTTCAGGCGATCGTCGCGATCCCGGTGGGCGTGGCGCAGGCGATCTGGGTGATCGAGGGCGTCGAGTTCCCGGCGCTCTTCACCGTCCCGCTCGTCGCCGCGCCCTTCAACACCGGCGGCCTGCTGTGCGCCGCCGCTTTCGAGTCGATCCATCGCGCCGGCCTGCTCGCCCACCGGCAGACCACGGTCCTCGACAACCTCGCCGTCTACTACCCGCTGCTTGCGGCGCAGGCCGGCATCGTCGCCGGCTATATCGGCGCACGCACACGCCTGACTGGGCGGATCCTGGCGGATCGTGGCGTTCTCGTGGCCCTCGCCTTCGCCCTTGCCAACAGCGTTCTCGGCATGACCTGGCCTTGGTGGGGGTCCTAAAGGGAGGGGGCGGCCGGACGTCGCGAATCAACGTGGTGATCGTTCCATCGGTCCAGGTCCGGGAGTTTCCCCGGCGGATCCGGCGGTGCGTTGGCGCGGTCAGCCTTGGGCGCAATGCTTCCGGGCCAGCCACGCGTGCAGCTTCTCGGCCGGCCAGGTGTTGATGCACTGCTCCGGCGGCAGCCAGCCGCGGCGCCCCGTGAGAATGCCGTAGAGCAGGTTGTCGAAGTCGTTCATCCGGTGCACGTCGCAATCGATCGCGATGAGGCACCCGGCCTCGACCGCGGCACGCACGTGCGAGTCGCGCAGGTCCAGACGCAGCCAGTGCGCGTTGATCTCGAGCGCGACATCGTGCTCCTTCGCCGCCGCGATCACCTCGGCCATCGCCGGGTCGAGCCCGGGCCGCTTGTTGATCAGCCGACCCGTCGGGTGGCCCAGGATGTTCACGTGCGGGTTGCCGACCGCGCGGATCAGCCGGGCCGTCGCCGCGCCCGGGTCCTGCCCGAGCGAGGCGTGGGGGCTCGCGACCACGATGTCCAGCCAGGCGAGCGTCTCGTCCTCGAAGTCCATGCGCCCGTCGGCCAGGATGTCCACCTCCGAGCCGTGCAGGATGGTGATGCCGCCGGTCGCCCCGCGCGCGGCTTCGATCGCCTTCCGCTGGGCCTTCAGCCGGCGCACGTCAAGCCCGCCGGCGAACGCCGAGCTGCGCGAGTGGTCGGTCACGGCGACGGTGTGGAAGCCGCGGCTCTCGGCCGCGCCGGCGAGCTCGGCCAGGCTCAGCGAGCCGTCGCTCTCGGTCGTGTGCGCGTGCAGCTCGGCCTTGATGTCCGCGATCTCGACGAGACGGGGCGTGGCCTTGAGGGCCAGCTCGCCCCGGTCCTCCCTGATCTCCGGCGGCACGCACACCAGCCCGAGCACGCGGTACACCTCCTCCTCGGTCCTGCCCGCGACGGGCTTGACGCCCCGCTGCTGGGGCGGGGCGGGGTCTTTGTCGTCGGGGAACAGGCCGTACTCGTTGAGCGTCAGCCCCTTCTTGAGCGCCCGCTCGCGCAGGCGGACGTTGTGCTCCTTGGAGCCCGTGAAGTACATGAGCGCCGCGCCCCAGGAATCCTCGTCCACCATGCGGAGGTCGACCTGCGCGCTCGCGCGGTGCTCGACGTCGCCGGACCTGCCCTCGGCCTTCCACCGCCCGAGGTCAGCCGCGAGGGCGAACCGGACGCTGCACTTGCGATCGCCCGACGCGAGCACGGAGACGACGCCGGGCATGGTCGTGAACGCCTCCGCCGCGCCGGCGGGGTCGGTCGTGCTCACCAGGATGTCGATGTCGCCGACGGACTCCTTGCCCCGGCGCAGCGAGCCGGCGTACGCGGCGTGCGCGACGCCGGGGACCGCGCGCATGCGAGCGACGATCTCCAGCGCGACCGGCATCGCGACGCCCAGGTGCATGCGCCCCGTGTCCTGCTCCGCGAACTTGATCGCGTGCTCGATCTTCTCGACGGCCTTCTTGCCCATGCGGGGCAGGTCGAGGATGGAGCCGTCGGCGATGATCGCCTTCAGCCCGGCGATGTCGGTGATGCCGCGCTCGCGCCAGAGCATGCGGATGGTCTTAGGCCCGAGGCCGGGGATCCCCATGAGCCCCCGCAGACCCGGCGGCACCTGCGCGGCGAGCTCCTCGTGCTCCGAGATCCTGCCGGTCCGGGCGAACTCGATGATCTTGTCGGCGATCTTCGGCCCCACGCCCTCGATCGCAAGCAGCGCCTTGCGGTCTTCAGCCGCGGTGCGGAGATCGCCCGAGTGCCCCTCGATCGCCCGCGCCGCGCGGGCGTGCGCATTGACCTTGAAGGGGTTCTCCTCGAGCAGCTCGAGCATCGCCGAGATCTCGTCGAGCAGCTTCGCGACGTCGGAGTTGAAACTCATGGACGATCGTACGCTCCGGCGGGTCCGCGCCGGGCCGCCGCAGGGCACGCAACGAGCGCTGACAACGGAAGCAAGGGCGGATCCACTCCAGCTGGGGACGGCAAGAAGCGACCGGCCACGGATGAACACCGATCGGCACGGATGGATCTTCGCCGTTGGCTTCTTGTCCGCGTGAATCTGTGTCAATCTGTGGCCACAACGCCCTCGCGCGTCCCCGCCGTGCTCTTCGCTTCGACCGGATCAACCGACGTCGCCCAGCCCCAGCATCTCGCCATACTGCTTGAGCAGCCGGCGCAGGAGCGTGCGCTCCTCGGGCCTGGCGAGCATGGGGCTTTTCTCGACCCACTCGCGGGCATCGCGGCGCGCCATCGCCAGCAGCTCGCGGTCGCGCATCAGGTCGGCCACCTTCAGGGGCGAGGCGCCCGATTGCCGCGTGCCGAACACCTCGCCCGGCCCCCGGATCTCCAGGTCCTTCTCCGCCAGCGCGAAGCCATCCGTCGTCTCCGACAGCACGCGCAGGCGCTCCGCGGCTTCCGGCGTGGAGGGCTCGCCCAGGAGCAGGCACCAGGACTTCGCCCCGCCTCGTCCGACCCGGCCGCGAAGCTGGTGCAGCTGCGCCAAGCCAAAGCGGTCGGCATGCTCGACGATCATCACCGTGGCGTTGGGGACATCGACGCCCACCTCGATCACGGTGGTCGCCACGAGGCAGTCGATCTTGCCGGCGCGGAAGCGTTCCATCACGTGCTCGCGCGTCTGCCGCTTGAGCCGGCCGTGCAGGGCGGCGAGGCGTCGGCCCGCCAGCGGCCCCTGCTCGAGCTCCTTGATCAGCGAGCGCACACCGGCGAGGTCCTCGGCCCCCTCGCGGCGCTCCCCGCCGCCCTCGATCGTCGGCACCACCACGTACGCCTGCTCCCCGGCCTCCAGGCGCTCCCGCACGAACGCGTAGGCCCCGGCGCGTTCCGTGGGCGCCACCACGCGCGTTTCGATCGGCGTGCGCCCCGGGGGGAGCTGGTCGATCGTCGAGATGTCCAGGTCGCCGAAGAGCGTGATGCCCAGGGTGCGCGGGATCGGGGTCGCGGTCATGACCAGCACGTGCGGCGTCGAGAGGGGGTCGCCCGCATCCGGGTCGGGGCGAGTCGCGCCGGCGCCGCCCTTGACCCTGAGCCGCGCCCGCTGGTGCACGCCGAAGCGGTGCTGCTCGTCGATCACCGCCACCCCGAGGCCGCTGAACCGGACGCTCTCGGTGAGCAGCGCGTGCGTGCCGATCAGGATGTCGATCTCGCCCCGCTCCAGGCGGGCGAGCAGCGAGTCGCGCTCCGCGCCCGTCACCGCCCCGGTCAGCAGAGCCACGCGCACCTTCGACCCGGCGAGCGCCCGCGAGACCGAGCCGTAGTGCTGCTCGGCAAGGATCTCCGTCGGGGCCATGAGGGCCGCCTGCTGCCCGCTCGCCACGGCCAGCAGCATCGCGTAGAGGGCGACGACCGTCTTGCCCGAGCCGACGTCGCCCTGGATCAGCCGGTTCGCCGGCACGCTCGTGGTCAGGTCCTTCACGACCTCCCGGACCACCTTGTCCTGCGACGCCGTCAGCGAGAAGGGGAACCGCGCACGGATGTGCGAATCGATCGCCTCCGACCACTTGAGCGCGGGCGCACGCAGCGAGCCGCGCAGGTGCGCGCGCTTGAGGAACACGCCGAGCTGGAGCATCAGGAGCTCGTCGAGCGCGAGCCGCCGACGCCCCGCCGCGATCTCTTCCTCGCTCTCGGGCCGGTGCTGCATCCGGTACGCCTCGGCCAGCGTCGGCAGCTCGCGGCGCTTGCGGTAGTCCGCCGGGAGGTGTTCCTCGATCCGGGCGAGAGCGGGATCGAGCACCTCGCGGATCGCGGCCTCGATCTCCCAGCTTTTGATCCGCTCGCTCGCCGGGTAGACCGGCCGGATCCGCTCCCGCCTCGCCGCGGGCTCGGCCCCGTCCAGCGGCAGCAGCTCCCAGCGAGGATTGGCGATCTGGAGCTTGTGGCCCCGGCGGCGGAGCTCACCCTGCACCCGCAGGCGGGCCCCCGGGTGGATCCGGTCGCGCAGATAGAGCTGGTTGAACCACACCAGGTCCAGCCGGCCGGTCTCGTCCATGAGCACCGCCTCGAACCGCGGCTTGCTCCCGAAGTGCACCGGGCGCGTGTCCGTCACGTCCCCGCGAGCGGACACGACCTGCCCGGGCACCAGCTCCTGGATCTTGGCCTCTCCCGCCTGCACCTCGTGACGCATCGGCAGGTGCGCGATGAGCTTGCCGACGTTGGTCAGCCCCAGCGCCGCCAGCGCCTGGGCGCGCTTCAGGCCGATGCCCGGCGCCCGGTCGACCGGCGTGGTGAGCTCGATCAGCTCGGCGGCATCGGGGCGCGGGGGCATAGCGGCACGATAGCAGCGGCGGCGGCGGCTGTGCGTCGGCCGGTGCTCACTCGCGCCGCTCGATCTCCCGCAGGTATTCCCACGTGTAGATGCCCGACGAATGCCCGTCGGAGAAGGTGATCCGCAGGGCGTAATTCCCGACCAGCTCCGCGTCTGTCGCCGCCAGCGCTCCGCCGGCGGGGGCTCCCCTGATCACCGTGAGCGGGTTCTGCTCCATCGCCTCGCGCAGCTGGCGCATGTCCGCCGACGGGCTCATCCGCCGGAGGTACACGATCGAGTAGTACGAGCTCGTCCCGTCGCCCCACTCGATCGTGAGGCCCCGGTCCTTCCTGAGGTCCAGCTTCGTGGGCGTCGTGGCGGGGTTCATGGTGCTCCGCAACGCTAGGCTTGCGGCTGGGAGGCCCGGATGACGACCGCCGCCACGCACTTCGCCGATCGACTGGCCAGCGCACTCGACCGCGCCGGCTCGCCCGCATGCGTCGGGCTGGACCCCGTCCTCGAGCGGCTGCCCGAGGCGGTCCGCGCCGAGCATTGGGAGCCGGTCCGCGCCATCACCGCGTTCTGCAAGGCCGTGATCGACGCCGCCGCCCCGCACGTGGCCGTCGTCAAGCCCCAGTCCGCCTGCTTCGAGCGCTACGGCTCGGCGGGCGTCCACGCCCTCGAGCGCGTCGTCGAGCACGCGCGGGAGAAGGGGCTCATCGTCATCCTTGACGCCAAGCGCGGCGACATCGGCGTGACCGCCGAGCACTACGCCGCCGCGGCGGCGCACACCGGCGCGCACGCGATCACGGTGAACGCCTACCTGGGCCCCTCGACCGTCGAGCCATACCTCGCCGCCGGGCTGGGCGTCTTCGTCCTCGTGCGCACCAGCAACCCGGACAGCGACCTGGTCCAGGCCCCGATGCTCGACGAGGGCATGAACGTCGCCGCGATGATGGGGGCGCACGTCCGGGTCCTAGGCCGAGGCCATGTGGGCGCTTGCGGCCTGAGCGACGCGGGGGCGGTCGTGGGGGCCACCAAGGCCGCCGATGGCCGCACGCTGCGCGCCATCATGCCCGAGCAGGTCTTCCTCGTGCCCGGATACGGGGCGCAGGGCGGATCCGCGGCCGACGTCCGGGCCCTGCTTCGCCCCGGCGCGGCGGGCCCCGGGAGTTCGGGCGTCGTCGTCAACGCGAGTCGCAGCGTGATCTACCCCGCGGGCGCCGCGAGCGACTGGCGGCAGGCGATCGCCGAGGCCGCGGCCGCGTTCGCGCGGGACATCCGCTCGATCGTCGCGTGACGCCCCCCTGGCGCGATCGAGGCCGGCGCGTGCCGCGCTCAACCCCCGGCGAGCAGCTCCGCGAGAATCTCCAGCCCGCGCCCGAGCTTCTCGCGCGGGGCCGCGAAACTCAGGCGGAGGTGCGTGTCGCGGGAGCTGAACACGTGCCCCGGGATCGTGAGCAGGTTGCGCTCGACCGCGCGGGCGACGAGCTGCGTCGCCGTGAGCCCGAGCCGCTCCGGCACGCGCGGGAAGGCGTAGAAAGCCCCCGCGGGCGCCGTGAGGTCCGTCACCGCGCCGAGCCTCTCGACGACCATGTCGCGCCGGGACTGGTACTCGCGCACGTGCCCGGAGATGTCGGCGTCGAACGCCGCCAGGCAGCCCCACTGCGCCATCGACGGGGCGCACACGAACGTGTACTGCTGCAGCTTGGCGATCTCGGCGAGCAGCGCCCTCGGTCCCGCGGCGTAGCCCATCCGCCAGCCGGTGACGCCGTACGTCTTCCCGAAGCCGCGGATCACCAGCACGTCCTCGCCCGCGCCGGGCGCCCGCGCGGGGCTCGGGCACCGGCGGTCGCCCGGGCTCTTGGCCGCATGGTCCGTCGCCCCGTCCTCGAACACGAAGCCGTCGTAGATCTCGTCAGAGATGAGGAACACGCCGCGACGCCGGCAGAGGTCGAGCACGTCGCGGCACTCCTCGCGGCTGGCCACGACGCCGGTGGGATTGCCCGGCGAATTGAAGAGCACGGCCTTGGTCCGGGCCGTGATCAGGGGCTCGATCCGCGCGGCCGTCATGCGGAAGTCCGGGTACGTCTCGCAGCGCACTGCCTTTCCGGCGCAGATCGGCGCAAGGTGCGGGTACATGACGAAATAGGGGTCCGGGATGATGAACTCGTCGCCCGGACCGACGAGCGCGAGCATCGCCAGGAGCAGAGCGCCGGAGGTGCCGCTGGTCACGAGCACGCCCGGGTCGCTCGCGTCCGCGAACGACCAGCCCAGGTCGTGCGCCAGCTCCCGCTCGATCCGCTCGCGCAGCTCGGGGATGCCCTGCGTGAGCGTGTACCCGTTGCGGTCGAGCTCGATGGCCTCGATCGCGGCCCGCTTGATCTCGTCGGGCACGGGGAAGTCGGGCTGTCCGATCGAGAGGTTGATCGGGTCCTTCAGCTTCGCGCCCAGCTCGAAGACGCGTCGGATGCCGGAGGCCTCGATCGCACGCGCGCGATCGCTGAGCAGTCGCTGGATGTCCATGCGGGAACGATACGGAGTCTTGAGTCTTGAGTCTTGAGGATTCAGACTTCAGGTATGGGAGTGTGGGGCGTGGAAAAGCAAAGCGGGGCGCGACGGCGCGCCCCGGCGTGATGCGATCCCATTGCCTTGTCTTCGAGGGTCCGAGTCGCACGAGACCGGCCGCGGTGAGCGAGATCCTGGTCCCCTACAACCCGCAGCGGTCATCGACGCATCAAGACCCAAGACTCAAGACTCAAGACTCAAGACTCAAGCCCACTCACCGGCTGATCGTCTTGCGCAGCCCAAGCACCCCATCCTTGTTCAGGTCGATCTTCTTGTCGGTCACCAGCTTGGCGACGCGCTCGGCGCGGGTGAGCACCGACCGCTTGCCCGCGAGGCTGCCCTTGGTTCTCAGTGACGGATCCATGCTCATCGGTCAGACTCCCGGTTCAATCACCCTTGGGGGTGTGCAGTCGCCAGTACGCGTCGGCGAAGTCCCACTTCCCGCCCGCCTGCTTCCACGCGGCTCCCGCGGCCAGCACCTGGTCGCGATACCGCCTCGCCTCTGCGCTGTTCACCTCGCCGCTGGGCACGCCCCTCCCGGCGATCAGGGAATACAGGGGACCATTCTTCCGCCGAAGGGTGCCCGGATCAATCTCGGCGATCGCCTCGATCCCCCGGCTTTTCAGGTGGGCGATCCCCGACCGGGCGGAATCCGCCTCCAGTTGGGCGGCGAGGTACAGGTAATTGTGCCGGGGGGTTCTGGGGTCCGTATTCGTGCCACCGCCCGCGGTCAGGAACCGGGCCGGTTCCGTCGAATCCGGGGCGTCCCGGTCGGGGTGCGGCTCGGCGGAGGCCTGAGACGGCCGCGATCCATCGGCCGTGGCGTCGCCGCCGGGCTCCACGATGCGGGAATCGGGCCCGATCAGCGACTCAAGCATCGCCTGCTCGGAGCGGGCCTGCCGCTCTCCCTGGCGATACCCGAGCGTCCACGACCCGACGATGCACGCGAGCGCCACCGTCAGCGCGACGGCCCCGTACGCCAGCGGCATCTGGATCGCACCGCCCGCGATCCGGATCGGAGCATCGGCGAACCTCCACGCCAGGCCGCGGTTCGGCGCGGCGGGCGCGGCGGCCGGGGGACGATCCACCTCGGGTTCGGGCGCCCGCACCTCGACGCCCCGCGGCCGCCGCTGCTGCAGCAGATCGAACAGAGGCGTGGTTGAACGCTTCCCCGGCATGCGGCCATTCTACGGTCTCTCGGGGGCGCTTGATCCGACGAGATCGGGAGGGGCCGCTCTATACTTCCGCCCCATGGCCATCCGCGACGAAGACGTTATCCAGATTCCCCCGAGCCCGATGACCACCGCCGAGCGGATCTACATGCCGGAGATCCTGCGGGGCTTCGGCACCACGCTCCGCCACTTCTTCACGTCCTTCGGCCAGGGCAGGACCAGCCGCAGCATGCAGTACCCGGAGGTGCGGCGCGAGCACCTTCCCGTTGAGGAGGGCGGGCTGCACGCGCCCAACTTCCGAGGCGTCCACCGCCTGAACCGCGACGAGGCGGGGCGGGTCAAGTGCGTCGCGTGCATGATGTGTCCGACCATCTGCCCGGCCAACTGCATCCACATCACCGCCGCCGAGAGCCCCTGGGACGACCGCGAGAAATACCCCGCCAAGTTCGAGATCGACGAGCTCCGGTGCATTTTCTGCGGCATGTGCGAGGAGGCGTGCCCGGTGGACGCGATCGAGCTCACCACGGAGTACGACGTCGTCGGGCTCTCCCGCCAGGAGATGATCTTCGACAAAGAGAAGCTCCTCTCGATCTACGACCTGACGATCGAGAAGAAGCCCATGTAGCCGGCGGGCCGGGGCCGACGGCCGTCGGTGCTCCCGGACGGCGCTAGCGCAAGGGCGCCTCGGCTCCGCGCTGCGCCCCCCCGGCCCGCGCCCGCTGGCCCCAGGCAGCCAGGACCAATAACTCGCTCCACTTTGGTTGCTTCTCCCGGGCCGTGTGGTCTCTTTCTCCACGGCAACCGGGACCCCGTCGGCGGGGAGGGGATGCCATACATTGGGGGATGGTCCAGGAGAAGGAGGGAATATGCGACAGATGCTCCTGACGGGGGTGGCGGTTCTCGCGGCCGCGGGCTCGCTCGCGTCCGCCGAGATCATCGAGTGGAACTTCTTCATGAGCGGCGAGAACGAAGTTCCGCCGAACGACAGCGATGCGACGGGCGCCGGGCAGTTGCTCTACAACACCGACACCCAGACCTTCAGCATGGACATCATGATCTACGGCATCGACCTGGCGGACCTCGCGCCCGTCGGGCCCAACGGCTCCCCCCTCCACATCCACAACGCGCCGGTCGGTGAGAACGGCCCCATCGTGATCGACTTGGGCTTCATCAGCTCGTTCGTGCAGGACGGGCAGGGCATCCGCTACCGCGTGACCGACCACCTGTTCGGCGGCACCATGGGCGGCGTGTCCAGCGACCCCGACGACAACGAGGCCGCCCTGTTTGCGGGCGAGCTCTACGTCAACGTGCACACCCACGAGTTCATGGGCGGCGAACTGCGCGGCCAGCTCGTCCCGGCTCCCGCGGCCCTGAGCACGCTCGCCCTGGGCCTCCTCGCCGGGGCCCGCCGGCGCCGCTGAGACCCGCCGGACGATCCGATCCACCCCTTCCCCCGCCAAGTCGCCCTTGGCGGGGGTCTCTTTCTTTTTGGCTCGGTCAGAAGCGCAGTTGGAACCGGGCGAAAATCGATTCGCCCGATACGTCCGGGCTCATGCTCGCGCTTGATGCCTGAAGCACCTCGTAGCCCAGATGCAGCCCGGCGCGGGCGGAGAGCTGCCAGCCGGCTTCGGCCGAGACGACGAACTCGCGCTCCCGGTAATCCCACACGCGGCTGCCGCCCACGCCCGAGAGCTTGAGCCGATCGGTCAGCTCCCACGACAGGAGCTCGCGCCCGGGCGCGAGCGGGGTCAGTAGCTCCGCGTCGCGGCTGAAGAGGCCCGTCGTCCAGCGGTCCGTCCGGGCCCGGAGCGGATCCAGCGCCGCGCGTTCGGCAAAGGCGTCGAAGGGCGAGATCGGGTCGTCCAAGCCCGGCTGAGGCGCTGTCGCCGCCCCCGGCACCGTGAGCATCCACACCTCGGCCAGCATCCGCTCCAGCTCCTTGGCGGTCGGCGTCGCGGCGGAGTCGCTGGGGCCGATGGCGGGTATCGCGAGCTGCCAATCCTCCGTGGCCGGGAGTGCGGGATCGGCGGCGATGGGCTCATCCGGCCCGGAATCCGGGAGGAAGTCCGCCTTGGCCTCCCACGCCTGCGGGGGGAGCGTGGCCGTGCCCTGCTGGGCCTGGGCGAAGCCCGGACCTGCGATCAAGAGCGAGCACATGCTCCACCAGCGCGCCGAGCGGGCTGCGCGGCGGGTCTCCCGAGGGATAGTGGGGCGGCGCGAACGCATGATGGTTCTCTGGTCGGCGAGCGCGGGGCCCGCCGACCAGAGAATCCTACCGGCCGAGGCGGCCGGTGGTTCCCGCTGCTCCCGGTCTCAATCCTCCAGGGAGGTCACGCCTGCCTTGATCGCGATCCGGGCAAGCTCCACCCTATTGGTAATACCCAGCTTGTTGCCGAGCGACACCCGGTGCCACTCGACCGTCTTGGTGCTGCGGCCCAGGGTGGAGGCGATCTCGGCGGTGGACAGGCCTCGCCCGATGTGCACCAGCACCTCGCGCTCCCGAGCCGTGAGCTGGCCCAGGGCCCCCTCGTCGTCGGTCTTCGCGCGGGCGTACACCACGCCCTCGGGCTTACCCTCGCCGGCCGAGGTGGGCCGGATGGTCTCGAGCACGCGGCTCTCCTGCGGAGACTCGCCGCGAACGGCGCGGAGCGTGGCTCGCGTGAAGCGGCCGGCGAGCATGCCATCCAGGACCACCGGCGCCCCGGTCTCGACCACCTGGCGGGCGTGGGCGAGCCGCTCCTCGGCGATGGGAGCCGGCAGCACCTCGTGCAGCGACTTCTGGGCCAGTTCGTCGCCCGCGACGCCGAGCAGGCGGGCGGCGGCAGCGTTGGCGCAGATGATCCGTCCGTTCGCGTCGTACACCAAGACCGCACTGCCCGAGTCGGCCGTCAGCGCGGCCCACAGCAGGTCGGAGCTGCGGACGCCGGGCAGGGGCGCGGCGGTGGTGGTTTGCACGTGGTTTCCATTGGCGGTGGGCAAGGAGCTGGCCATCATGAGCTCTCCGGGCTTCCCTCGCAGGGTTGAAGCGGTCCCGACGTGTGGGGGAGGGCACGTCAGGACCGGGTTTGCACTAGCTCCATCAAATCCGGATCTTGGCGTGTGTCAAGTGATATTCCCGGATGAATGAAATGATTAAGTTTTGTCTGGTGTCTGTCGATGGGCATCTCGCTTCTCGGACAGTTCCACGGCCATGTGGCGAGCCCCCCATCCGCCCCCGCCCGGCGTAAGCACCTGGAGGCACTCGCCCGCCCGGATTCGACCGGAGGTGAACGGGGCTGAGCCGCCGGCGCGGAGGACGTGCTGTGCTCCCACAAGTCCTTGACCTCCAGAATGTAAGCCCCGGGGCGCGACGATTCGGCGCTCGGCGAGCACCGACGCGTCGACATCGGAGAGGAACTCGTAGACGCGCTCCATGCCGTCTCCGCCGCGATGCAGCCCCTCGGCGCCTGAGCCGCGCCGGACGCGGCACATCCGGAGCCGCACGGGATACCGAAATTCTAAGACTTCTATATCCGAAAGTTTTGTATTCGTCATATGCGAATGAACGGCCGACTCCCCGTCGAATCCCGGCCCGGCGCCGGCGCCTCCGGCGAGAGTTTCATAGAAACCGAATTCCGAGCTCCCGAACACCACGTTGTTCATGGTCCCCTGGGACTGCGCGCAGAGCCGGAGCGCCGAGAGGATGCTCTCGACCACCAACTGGCTCACCTCCACGTTGCCCCCGGCGACCGCCGGGCATGCCGACGGGTCATCGTGGAAGGGGGGGTTGAGGAAGCCGGCGGGGAGCCTGATCTCGACCGGCTCGAGCAGCCCCTCGTTCAGCGGGAGCGGCTCGCGCAGGAGGACGCGCATGACATACACCACGGCGCTCGTGACGATGGCGGGGGTCGCGTTGAGGCAGCGCGGATGCACCGGTCCCGAGCCCGCGAAATCCACGATCGCGCGGTCTCCCAGCACCGTGACGCTCACGCGCAGCGGGGTGCCGTCGTCGAGGCGATCCTCATGGCGCCACACGCCGTCCCCAAGCTCGCGGAACGCGGTGCGCATCCGCGCCGAGGCCCGCGCGAGGATGGTCGCGCCCAGAGCCGCGAAGGCGGGAGCGCCGATCGCCCCGGCCAGCGTGCGCATGGCGGCGGCCCCCGCCCACGCCGCGTGCACCGCCGCGGCGAGGTCGCGCACGTTGGTGGCCCGCGACCGGCTGGGGAACGGGCCCGCTTCGAAGAGCGTGCGGACGCGCCCCCAGTCCACCCCGGATTCATCGCCGATCACGGTCGGGGCGATGACGACCCCCTCCTGGGCGAGATTCGCGCCGTTCGGGGCCATCGAGCCCGGGAGGATCCCGCCGATCTCGGCGTGGTGTGCCCGGCACGCGGCGTAGCCGAGCAGCGAGCCGTCGGGCGCGAGGGCCGGATGCACGACCGTTACGTCGGGCAGGTGCGAGCCGCCGAACGCGGGATGGTTGGTGACGACCGTTCCACCGAGGCGCGGGCCGAGCCGCGCTCGCACCGCCCGGACGCACACGCCCATCGACCCGAGGTGCACAGGAACGTGCGGCGCGTTGACGACCAGCCTCCCCTCGCTGTCGAGCAGCGCGCAGGAGAAATCATGCCGATCCTTCACGTTGACCGAGAGCGCCGTGCGCCTCAGGCGCTCGCCCATCTCCATGGCGATCGCGCCGAGCTTGCCCGCCGCGAGCTCGACCTCGACGACGCCGGGCCCGCGCGCGGCGCCGGCGCGCGGGCGGACGCGCGAGAGCACCATCGCGCCGCTCGGCGACGCCGTCGCCCGCCAACCGGCATCGACGAATGTCGTGGAGTGCGCCTCGGTGAGGAGCGCCGGCCCCTCGACCTGCTGGTCGGCGCCGAGGGACGAGCGGTCGCGCACCCGCGCGTCGCACCAGTCGCCCGAGGGCAGGTACGCGCGGGACACCCCCCCGACCGGGACCGTCTCGGCCTCCGGCGCGGGCGCAGGATCCCGCCGCGTCGAGTCATCGCGGGACGCCGCCGCCCGCACCGCGACCAGCTCCAGCGGGTGGTCCGCGGGCACGTAGCCGAAGGTCGCGCGGTACCGGGAGAAGAACGCCGGCTGGAGTGTGCCCGGATCGCTCGCGTCCAGCTCCAGGATGTCCTCTTGGCCGAGGAACCTCAGATCTGCGGCGAGCGCCGTCGTCGTGCCGGTGTCGTGGAGGGGATCCGAAGGGCCGAGCTCGCGCCGGGCCTCGGCGGCGAGCTCTTCCAGGAGCGCGGGCAGCTCCGGCAGGGCCTCCGAGAGCGGGCGGAGCGCCTGGCGCTGCGCGATGCGCTCCAGGCGCGAGATGGAGAGGCCGTAGGCGCTCAGCAGGCCGGCATCGGGCGGCACGACGACAGTGTCGATGCCCAGAGCGTCGGCGATGGCGCAGGCATGCTGCGGCCCGGCGCCCCCGAACGCGACGAGGGCGTGCTCCTCCGGGTCGTGGCCCTGGCGGATCGTGATCCGGCGCACCGCCTCGCTCATCCGCTGGTCGGCGATGGCGATGAAGCCAGCGAGCATCTGCTCGAGCGTGATCGGGCCGGCGCGAGAGTCGTTCGCCGCCGCGAGGGCCTGCTCGGCGCGGGCGGCGGCGGCCGCTCTGTCGAGCGGCACGGCGAAGCGGGTCGGGTCGAGCCGGCCCAGCAGCAGGTTGCAGTCGGTCAGCGTGAGCGGCCCGCCGCGTCCGTAGCAGGCGGGCCCGGGGTCGGCGCCGGCGCTCTCCGGCCCGACGCGCAGCTCTGCGCGATCGGCGCGGCAGATCGAGCCGCCGCCCGCGGCGACGGTCTCGACCGCGACGCAGGGCGCGACGATCCGGGCGTCGCCGACGCGGGTCTGGTAGACGCGCTGCGGCGGCCCGTCGCACCGGGCGCAGTCGGTGCTCGTGCCCCCCATGTCGAAGCTGATGACGCGGCTGAAGCCGGCGTTTCGCGCGGCGCCCGCCGCGCCCACCACGCCGCCGGCGGGCCCCGACAGGAGGCTGTCCTTGGGCGCGAATGCGGCACGATCGGCCAGGCCGCCGGCGCTGGTCATGACGCGGAGCGTGGACCCCCGCGCGAGGGATCGCTGGACGCCGTCGAGGTAGCGCTCGATGACCGGAGCGAGGAAGGCGTTGACCACGGCGGTCTCGGCGCGGGCGAGGAACCCGATCGACGCGCCGAGCGCGCTGGAGATCGAGACGTGCTCGAAGCCGGCGGCCAGGAGTTCCCGGCGCACGACCTCCTCGTGCGACGGGTTCCTCCACGAGTGCACCAGCGCTACCGCCGCGAAGCGCAGCCCGTCGGCCACGGCCGCGCGGGCGTCGCGGCGCAAGCGCGGAACGTCCAACGGCGCGACCACCCGGCCCGCCGCATCGATGCGCTCGCACACCTCGATCGCGGCCCGGTGCAGGGGGAGGGGCTTGCGGACCTCCAGGGTGAAGAGGTCCGGGCGCGTCTGGTCGCCGATCACGAGCAGGTCCGCGAAGCCCTCGGTCACGAAGAACGCGGTGGGAGCGCCGCGGCGCTCGAGCAGGGCGTTGGTGCCCCGGGTGGTCGCGAGGCGCAGCTCCATCGGGGGCAGCGGCGAGCCCGCGGGCGTGCCGGTGACGACCCGTGCCGCGAGGACCGGTGCTTCCTCACCCGTCGAGAGCTCGACGGAGTCTCCCGGAGTCACCTCGGGGAGCGGGGCGCCCAGCGTGCACCACCCCGTTTCGTCGAGCGAGATGATGCGCGCGCCTCGTCCCCGCGAAGGAGCGCGCAGCTCCGCACCGGGGGCGAAGGCGGGGGTGCGCACCCACTCGGCGACCAGGCGCAGGCGCGCGCTCCCGGCGGTTTCCGCCACGCTCGCGCGGAGCGCGCCGGAGCTCAGCACTTTCGCGCGGTGAGCCCTGCCGGAGGGATCGACCGCGAGACAGTCCGTGAAGGTGCCCCCCGTGTCGGCGCAGATGCGCCACCGCTCCTGGGACGGCACTGTCGTGCTCGGCGTCATCGGGGTGGTAGAGTATCGCCCTCATGGCCCGGGATGCGTTCATGCGGTGCTTCGCGGTTGCGCTCGGGGGCGCGCTCGGGAGCGTCGCACGCTACGGCCTCAGCCTCTGGGGCGTCTCCCTTGGCGGTCGTCTGCCGTGGGGCACGCTCGCGGCGAACGGCGGTGGATGCCTGGCGATGGGGGCCGTCATGTACCTCGTCGTCGAACGCTCGGCGATGCCGGAGAGCGTCCGCCTGCTCCTCGCGGTCGGCTTCCTGGGCGGTCTCACGACCTTCTCCACCTTCAGCTACGAAGTTCTCGCGCTCGCGCGCGACGGCAGGCATGGCCAAGCGTTGTTGTACCTGCTCCTGAGTGCGGCCGTGGGGATCGGCGGGGCCGGGCTGGGCTGGCTGGGTGCTTCCCTGCTGGTGCGGGGCCCGGCGTGAGGGGGGCGGGGGGTGGTGTCCACCGGGGCGGCGGGTCGATAGAGTGCAGCGTGAACGATCGGCGCGAACAGGATCCGAGCTTGCCTCCATCACCGCCCCCGCCCGTGCCTGATCCGGCTCCAGGCGCGCCCGGGGGTCCCACGCCGGGACCCCGCCCCGGGCGGTGGGGGAAGGGGACGCGCTCGCACGGTGAGGAGCGGTTCCTGGAAGGGCCGCGGAGCCGGCTCGAGGAGCTGGCGCGGGCGTTCCGGGTCTTCCTGGAGATGATCAAGGGGTTCCGGGCGCTGCACTTCACCGGCCCGTGCGTGACGGTCTTCGGGTCGGCCCGGTTCGGCGAGGACCACAGGTACTACGCGATGGCGCGCGAGGTCGGTCGCGCGCTGGCGGAGGCGGGGTACACGGTGATGACCGGCGGCGGCCCGGGGGTGATGGAGGCGGCCAACCGCGGGGCGAAGGAGGCGGGCGGCATCTCGATCGGCTGCAACATCAAGCTGCCGCGGGAGCAGCAGCCGAACCCCTATCTCGACAAGTTCGTGGAGTTCCACTACTTCTTCGTGCGCAAGGTGATGCTGGTGAAGTACAGCGTCGCGTTCGTGGTGTTGCCCGGGGGATTCGGCACGATGGACGAGCTGTTCGAGGTCGGCACGCTGATCCAGACCGGGAAGGTGGAGAAGTTTCCCGTCGTGGTGATGGGGCGCGACTACTACGCCAATCTCGGGGAGTTCGTGCGCGACACGATGGTGGAAGAGGGCACGATCGACCCGGTGGACCTGCAGCTCTTCACCGCGACCGACGACCCCGCCGAGGCGGTCGAGAGAATCCTACGGACGCGCGAGGAGCGCCCGGCCCGCCCGCACCCGGTGCCCAGCCCGATCCTCGCGGAGCGCAGTGTGGGGAAAGAGCGGAAGGCCCAGGCCGCGGGGCGCGCGGCGCGGTAGCGGTCAGCGGGCGGTGGCGGCCTGCTCGCGGTCGCGGGCCTGCCTCTCGGCGCGCTTGCGCTCGCCCTCACTCAGGATCTGCTTACGGAGCCGCACGGCGCTCGGGGTGATCTCGACCAGCTCGCCGTCCTCGATGTACTCGAGGGCGACCTCGAGCGTGATGCGGCGGGGGGCTCTGAGCGTGACAGTGGCTTCCTTCGTGGAGCTGCGGACGTTGGTCAGGTGCTTCTCGCGGGTGATGTTGACGACAAGGTCGTTGTCGCGGTTGTGCTCGCCGACGATCTGGCCGGTGTACACCTTCTCGCCCGGGGCGACGAAGAGAAAGCCGCGGTCGTGCAGCCCCTCGACCGCGTGGCCGGTGACCTGCCCGCCCTCCGTGGCGATCATCACGCCCTGGAGCCGGTGGGGGCGCTCGCCGCCGAGGGGCACGTAGCGGTCGAACCTGTGGTGCATGATGGCCTCGCCCTGGGTGGCGGTGAGGACGCGGCTGCGCAGGCCGATGAGGGCGCGGCTGGCGATCTCGAACACCAGGTGCGAGGTCTCGACGCCGCGGGACTCCATCTTCTTAAGCTCTCCGCGTCTCCCGCCGACGACCTCCATGACGGGCCCGACTGCCGGGGTGGGGCAGTCGATGACGAGGGTCTCGAGGGGCTCGCAGACGACGCCGTCGATCTCGCGGGTGATCACGATGGGCCGGCCGACGGAGAGCTCGAAGCCCTCGCGGCGCATGGTCTCGAGCAGGATGCCGAGGTGGAGCAGGCCGCGCCCCGAGACGATGAACTCGTCGGCGCCGCGCCCCTGCTCGACACGCAGGGCGACGTTGTGCTCGAGCTCGCGCATGAGCCGGTCCCGAATCTGCCGGCTGGTCACGTACTTGCCGTCCTGGCCGGCGAAGGGCGAGTCGTTGATGCGGAAGAGCATCGAGATGGTGGGCTCGTCCACCCGGACCGGCGGCAGGGCGACGGCGCTGGCGGGGTCGGCGATCGTGTCGCCGATCTCGACGGTGGGCAGGCCGGGGACGGCGCAGAGGTCGCCCGCCCGGACCTCCTCGACCTCCCGGCGCGAGAGCCCCTCGAAGCCGAGGATGCGCCCGACCCTTCCCTCCGTGCGCGACCCGTCGCGCTTGAGCAGAGCCACCTGCTGGCCGCTGCGGATCGAGCCCGAGAACACCCGCCCGATCGCGATGCGCCCGAGATAGTCGGAGTAGTCGAGCGTGGTGACGAGCATCTGGAGCGGCTTGTCGGGCGCGGCGGCCGGCGCCGGCACGTGGCGGACGATCGCCTCGAAGATGGGGCGCAGGTCGCCTCTGGCAAGATCCTCCAGCGGCCGATCGATCGTGTCGCTCGCCCAGCCCTCGCGTCCGGAGCAGTACACGATCGGGAAGTCCAAGGCGTGGTTGTCGGCGCCGAGGTCGACGAGCAGGTCGAACACCTCGTTGATCACGCGCTTGGGCTCGGCGTCCGGCCTGTCGCACTTATTGATGACCACCACCGGGAGGAGCCCGGCTTCGAGGGCCTTGCCGAGCACGAACTTGGTCTGCGGCATCGGGCCGTCGAAGGCGTCCACGAGCAGGAGGCACCCGTCGGCCATGCGGAGCACCCGCTCGACCTCGCCGCCGAAGTCGGCGTGGCCGGGCGTGTCCACGATGTTCACGCGGTAGTCCACGCCGTCGGAGGCGTGGTAGTTCACCGCGCAGTTCTTGGACAGGATTGTGATGCCCCGCTCGCGCTCGAGGGGGTTGGAGTCCATGATCAGGTCGTGCTGCCCGCCGGCGAGGCGTTCGAGCTCCCCGGCTCGGAAGTTCCCGGACTGCATGAGCAGGTGATCGACAAGCGTCGTCTTCCCGTGGTCGACGTGGGCGATGATGGCGACGTTCCGGATTACGGGCTGAGCGCTGGTCATGCGGCGTTCTCGGGCCGCCAGGGCGGCCGGGGGGTCGTCGGAGTGGCGGTATCGGTTCGGGGGAGTCGGGGAAGCGCCCCGACGGGCGTTCACGGATCGTAGCCCGCGCCCGGGAGGGCGAGGGCTTTGGCGGGTTCTTCGGATGCGTCCGGATACCCGCCGGGGCGCGTTGCCCCGCCCGCCCGACCGGCACAGACCGATCGGGCAACACCGGGAGAGGGCGACGGAGATGGGCGCACGCGGCGCACGCGCCACATTTCAACCCGTCGGCACACACCGGAATGCATGCCCGTCGCACACGCGCACGTCGGCCCGCCGCGGGAAAGCGGCCCGCTGATCGTGCGCCGCGCGACGCCTCGTGGAAAGGAGCGGCGCCGTGGACCGGAAAGGGCTCGCGATCTTGGGCGCGTCGGCGGCGGTTGCCGGCGCTGCCGGCCTCGCCGAGGCGGGCGTCGTGATCTACCAGAATGATTTCGAGTCCGGCGCGCTGGGGAGCGAGTGGAGCGGGCCACGCCGACTGGACGGAAACCGGCATTTCACACGATTCAACGGGCGC
>DASRXL010000093.1:0-9062 GCA_035654175.1 Phycisphaerales bacterium | reverse complement strand
CAAGCGCAGCGCCGAGCTCCGAGGATCGCGGCGGAGTGCACGACGCGCGCGGCCCGTCACGCCACCGCACCGAGACACCGGCCCCGCCGTCGATCTCCCACACCGACGGCGCCCCCCGGCTCGCGCCGTCCGCGCTCCATGAAGCGCACGCCTCGCTGCCCGACAGCGCCGCCGCCTGCACGAACTCCCACGCCGCTCGACGGAAGCGCGATTGGACCGCCTCGTCCGCGCCCGCGCACACGCTCGCAAACTCCTCTCGCGCGGCCTGGGTCAGCCTCCGGTCGATCACCCGAGCGCTCGCGATGGTCAGCAGCATCCCGGCGACCAGCGTCGCAGCGCTGAGCCAGCGCCAGGATCGGGCTCCTCCCACGGGTCTTCGCACGGCCGATCACCCCTCCCGCGCCGAGCCCGGGCGCGCCGCGGGGTCGGACGAGACCTATCGGCGGAACCCGTGCCCGAATCTATGGAGAGGCGCTGCGCTCTGGATGGAAATATCCACTCACGAAATGAGGGAGCCGCCACTCCTGCGTGCATGGCGACCGTCGGCCCGTCGGCACGCCCTCGCGCCCCGCGCGGATATCGGACCGCGAGCAACCCGGGCGCCGGAGCGAACCGGCGCAGCGCTCGCGGCTCATCCGCGTTCCGTCCCGGGCCCGAGGAACTCCCGCACGATGCTTGCGAAGGAGCGGGGATCCTCGGTCGGGGCCATGTGGCCGGCCCGGGGGATCACGTGCAGCTCCGAGCGAGGCATCAGTGCGGCCATGCGCTGGTGCACCTCCACGGGCGTGATGGCGTCCCTCGCGCCGACGACAAGAAGGGCCCTGGCGCGGCACGAGCGGAGCGTCTCCGTGGAGTCGGGGCGGTCGGCCATGGCGCGGAGCGCCGCCGCGACGCCCACCGGGCTCTGCCGGCACATCACGGCGCGCCAGTGCTCGCGGAAGGCCGGCGACGCGTCAGGCGACACCATGAGGGGGAGCATGGGATCGGCGACGATCGAGACCGGCTCACCCCGATCCAGGCGGTCGGCGGCCTGCCGGCGCCCGGCGGCGCCCTCGGGCGTGTCGGGGACCTCGCGGGTATCGATGAGCCCGACCGCGCCGAAGCGCCCGGGGTGCCTGCGCAGGAACTCCATGACCACGTACCCGCCGAAGCTCAGCCCGGCAAGGAGGGCCGGGCGGTCGATCCCGAGCGAATCGAGCAGCAGGGCCAGGTCGTCGGCGTACTCGGCCATGCTGGCGGCCTGCGTGGGAGCGCTCGCCCCGAACCCGCGGAGATCGGGGAGGATCACGCGCCAGGCGTCCGCGAGCGCCGCCGCGGCCGCGTCCCACATCGAGCTCTCGATCGGAAACCCGTGGACGAGCAGGACGGGCGGCCGGTCGGGCCGTCCGATCTCGCGCCATTGGAGCGGAGGCGGGGAGTGCACGCCCCGATCCTACGCGAGTGCGGGGTTGACCGCGTATGCATACGTAGTATAATCATGCAGCATGACCGGCCGCACCCGTCGCCAGCAGATCATCATCGAGATCCTCCAGCGCCAGCCGGTGGACAGCCAGGAGGCGCTGCGCGAAGCGCTCGCGGGCCGGGGCGTGGAGGTGACGCAGGCGACGCTGTCGCGCGACCTGCGCGAGCTCGGCGCCGTCAAGACGCCCCGGGGCTACCAGTTGCCTCAGGGCCGGCCCGCCGAGGGTCGCGAGGTCGTGCGCGCCAACGGCGCGCTGGCCCGGGCGCTCGAGAGCTTCGTCACCGCCGTCGAGCCCGCGGCGAACCTCATTGTCCTCAAGACCGGACCGGGCCACGCCCAGATCGTGGCGCTGGAGATGGACCGGGCGAACCTCAGCGGCGTCGTCGGATGCCTCGCGGGCGACGACACGGTGTTCGCCGCGACCACATCGGCCCAGCGAGCCAAGGAACTCTCGCGCGAGCTCGTGCGCCTGGCCGAGCTCGAGATCCCCGGCGGGGTGGCGCGGTGATCCGCTGCGCCGTCGTCGGCGCCAGCGGCTACACCGGGGCGGAGCTCGCGTCGATCCTGCTGCGCCATCCGGACGCGGAGATTGCCGGCATGTTCGGCTCGGCCCGCGAGGGCGAGGCGCGCAGGTTCAGCGACCTGCACCCGCGCTTCCGGGGCGAGTGCGACCTCGAGATCGTGCCCACGACGGCGGACGCTCTCCGCGCCTGCGCTCCGGACGCCGTCTTCCTGTGCACCCCCCACGAGGCGAGCGCGCTCCTGGTGCACGAGCTCCTGACGGCGGGCCTGGGCGCCGTCATCCTGGACCTCTCCGCGGCATTCCGGCTGCCGCGCGAGGACGCCTACGTCCGCCACTACGGGTTCACGCACCCGCGCCCGGACCTGCTGCCCCCGCACGAGCTGCCCGGGCGCCGAACCGAGCGGTCGGGGCCGGCGGGGGCCGTCTACGGCCTCGTCGAGCTGCGCCGGCGCGAGCTCGCCGGCGCCTCGCTCATCGCCGTGCCGGGGTGCTATCCCACGAGCGTCATCCTCCCGCTGGCGCCCCTCGCCGAGAACGGGGCCGTCGCCGATGGCTCGTCCCCGATCGCCGACTGCATCAGCGGCGTCAGCGGCGCGGGGCGCACGCCGAGCGAACGGAACCTCTTCTGCGAGGTGAGCGTGCAGCCGTACAGCGTCTGGCGCCACCGCCACGGTCCGGAGATCGAGGCGTATGTCGGGCGCGACGTGGTCTTCACGCCGCACCTCGGGCCCTACGACCGCGGGATCGTGAGCACGATGCATGTGCAGCTCGCGGCAGGCTGGTCGGGCGAGAGCGTGCGCGATCTGCTCGGGCGCGTCTATGCCGACGCCCCTTTCGTGCGGGTGCTCCCGGCCGGCTCCTGGCCCAGCGTGAACGGCGTGCGCGGGACCAACTTCTGCGACATCGGCCTCGCGTCGCAGGGCGGGCACCTGATCATCGTGAGCGCGATCGACAACCTCGTGAAGGGCGCCTCGGGTCAGGCGGTGCAGTGCATGAACGTGCGCTTCGGGATCGACGAGCGCGCCGGCCTCGCCACGGGAGCGCAGGCGTGAGCGGCCCCATCGTCGTGAAGATCGGCGGGCGCGCCCTGGACGAGGCCGATTCCCGCCCCGGCCTATGGGACGCCCTCGCGGGGCTCGCGCGCGGGGCGCCGGGCGGTCTCGCGCTCGTGCACGGCGGCGGAAGCGCCGTCGATGCGCACCTCGCCCGCCTGGGGCTCGCCAGCGAGCGCCGCGCCGGCCTGCGAGTCACGCCCGACACCCACGCCGAGGAGGTCGTCGCGGTGCTGCGCGGGAGCGTGAACACGCGCCTGGTCGGCCTGCTGGCGCGGAGGGGCGTGCGCGCGGTCGGGCTCGGGCTCGGCGACGGCGGCGCCTGCCGGTGCGTCAAGCACGAGCCGGAGGGCGTCGACCTCGGACGCGTCGGGCGCGTGGAGACCGCCGACCCCGCGGCGGGCGACGGCCGGCTCTGGCGCCACCTGCTCGGCGCGGGGTTCACCCCGGTCATCTCCTCGATCGGGCTCGACGCCGGTGGACAACCGCTCAATGTCAACGCCGACGACGCGGCGTGCGCGGCGGCCCAGGCGCTCGACGCCGCGGCCCTCGTGCTGCTCACCGACGTGCCCGGCATCCTCGACGGGCAGAAGCGGCTCGTCGAGGAGATCGACGCGCCGGGCATCGAGCGGCTGATCGCCGAGGGCGTGATCGCCGGCGGCATGATCCCCAAGGCCCGCGCCGCCGCCGCCGCCGCGGAGGCAAGCGGGGTCCCGGCGGTGATCGCCTCGTGGGATCACCCCGACCGCCTGGCGGCGCTCGCCCGCGGCGGGGCGGCGGGCACGCGCATCGCCGCGCGGAGACGAAGACCGGTCGGCGCATAGTCCGCGCCGGCCGCGATCCACCACGTGTTCATTCCCGCCGCATCCACACGCTCTCGCGTCGACCCCCTCCGAACGGCCGAAGAGGTGGGGTCGGCAAGGCCCGGGGCATCGGAGGCCCCGGCCCACTCCGGACCCGGCATGCATCGGCGCTCCGCTTGAACCCAGCGCGACGCGCACCCGACCCGAAGGAACCAACCGCCATGGCAAACGCCGCATCCATCGTCGAGAACAAGTCCGGGCGGCTCCCCGACTCGCCGGCGCTCCCTGGGCGCGACCTGATCTCGATCTCGCAGCTTTCCGGCGAGGAAGTGGAGCGCGTGTTCGCGACCGCGGCGGCGATGAAGCGTGACCTTGCGCCCTACGCCGGGTCGCTGGCGGGGCGCGCGATCATCGGCCTCTTCGAGAAGCCGTCGCTGCGGACGCGCGTCACCTTCGAGGTCGGACCGACGAAGCTCGGGGCCCACGTGATGTACTACGACCATTCCCGGCAGCGCATCGGCGAGCGTGAGAGCGTGAAGGACTACGCCCTGAACCTCGAGCGCTGGGTGGACTGCATCGTGGCCCGCGTCTACGAGCACCGCGTGCTCCAGGAGATGGCCGACCACGCCCGCGTGCCCGTCGTGAATGCGTTGTCCGACCTCGAGCACCCGTGCCAGGCGCTCGCCGACCTCTTCACGCTGCGCGAGCGCCTGGGCGACCTTGCCGGCGCGAGGCTCGCCTACATGGGCGACGGCAACAACGTGTGCAACTCCCTCATGCTCCTGTGCGCCAAGCTGGGGGTGGGGTTCACGGCCATCACCCCGAAGGGATTCGAGCCCCAGTTCGCCGTCGTGCGCGACGCCCTCGCCGACGCCAAAGCCACGCGCGCCACGATCACGCTCAGCCACGCCCCCGAAGCCGCCGCCGGCCACCACGCGATCTACACCGACTGCTGGGTCAGCATGGGTCAGGACCACCAGAAGTCCGTGCGCGAGGGGGCGTTCGATCAGTACCAGGTCAACGAGGAGCTGATGGGCAGACTCACCCGGACCGGCGGGGAGTGGCCCCTCTTCATGCACTGTCTCCCCGCGCACCGCGGCGAGGAGGTCACCGATGACGTCATCGATTCGCCGCGCTCGATCGTGTACGACCAGGCCGAGAACCGCATGTGGGTGCAGAACGCGCTGCTGTGGCACGTGCTGGCGCAAAGCAGCAAAGAGCAGATGGTCAAGTAGCAAACACGGGGAGTATCGAGCCTCGACTTGCTCTTTGCTGGTTTGCCCCTTGCTGCAATCTCAATCGTCTCCCCCGCCCAGCAGGTCCTCGAGCAGCTTCCGCCCGCCGCCGTCCAGGAGCTTGTCGGGCTGGATGAGGTTGCCCACGGCCTCCTGCCCCACGAGGTCGGCCGCCACGCCGTTCTTGGGGGACGCGATCGGACCGCTCGTGCGGATGGGCAGCCGCCCGACCTGCGGCGCGAGGCTCAGGCCCGGGACGGCCTCCGCCACGAACGCGCCCGTCGGGATGAACGTGAGCACCTCGAGGTGCTTGGGCGGGAGCGGGTCGCCCCCGCCCTCGAGGATCTGCCGGGGGTTGGAGCTCAGGTTGATGAACCCCTGCGTCTGGAGCGTGAATTCGCCGAAGGGCAGGGCGAAGGTGTCGTAGCTCACCAGGCCGTCGGCCATCGTCACGTGCAGCGGCGGCAGGCGACGCCCGACCTCTCCCGCCGTCTTCTGCTGCGCGACGGCGAGCACCTTCTGGAACAGGTCCTCGGTCCCGAACCGCGCCGTGCCGATGTCGAACGTCAGCTCGCCGTTCAGGCGGTTGAAGTTGCCGTCGAGCGGCACCGCGATCGGCGTGTGGAATATGACCCTCGCGGGCTCGTCCTCGCGCGTCTTCTCGAGGCTGCCGATCACCGGCAACGCCTTCTGCAGGACGCGCTCGGTGAACGCGGGCGTGATCTCGCTCACCTCGATCGTGCTTGCCTTGTCGTCGACGATGAAGAGGCCCTCGCGCACACGCCCGTGGATATCCGCCCGGGCGAGCGGGGTGACGGCGGTGGCCCGCAGCGTGCCGCCCTGCATCGAGAACTCGTTGGCCTGGATCTCGAAATCCACGGTCGGGCCGAGCGCGTCGCGCAGCAGCCCGTTCTGGCGGGCGAGCGCGTCGATGACGTCGGTCGGGATCGGCGCGATCCCCCCCTTGGCGTTCAGACGCGCCGTCTCGAACCGGGGGTTGCCCGCCTCGTCGGCGAACGAGGCCAGTCGCCCCGTGATCCGGCTCTTCTCCGGCTTCATCTCCGGCTGGTCGCCGATCTGCATCCGCTCCAGAGAGAGCGCGAAGCCGACCTGATCAGGCGTGGGCCCCTGACCCAGCTCGAACCCGAGGCCGCCGAGGCGCATGGTGCGCCCGTCGCTCATCGTCGCCGCGACCTCGGGCAGGCCGACGGTCGCGTCCACGCGGAAGATCCCCGCCTTGAGCGGCCCGGCGCCCTCGCTCATGGCGATCGCGAGCCGCTGCACCGCGATCTTCGCCCGCGTCGGCGCGGTGAGCGTCAGCGCGGGCTGCTGGCCGGGTTGGTGGCCCAGGATGTAGTGATTGCCCCACGCCGGGCCGATCGTCCACGTCGCCGTGAACGCCTCCTTGATGAACGCGGCCTCGGCGTTGAACGCCAGCGAGATGGGCGTGTCCGTCTTGAGTCGCGGCGCGTCGATCGTCAGCGCCAGCGCGGGGGAGGAAGGATCCCGCCTCAGCATGAGGCTCGGATCGCCGTCGAGCGTGAGGGAGAAGCGATCACCGAGCGCGCCGGCGACCAGCGCCGGCCGCCCGAGCAGCGTGTCGATCCATTGCCCCGCGACGTTGCTCAGCGTCACCGTCAACGGCATGGGCCCCGCCGGCTTGCCGCCCGCGAGCGCGGCCCTGGCCTCGCCCGAGAGATCCGCGAGGCCCGACCCGTCGCCCTGCAGGAGCTTGCCCGCAAGCGCCGCCGTCACGTCGCCCCCTCCCTCCCCGATCGCCGCGAGCGGCGCCGACGTCGTCAGCGTGAGGTCCTTCACGGCCAGCGGCGGGATCGTCATCGGCTCGGCGCCCTCCTCCGCGGGCAGCGTCATCGCGTCGAACGCGGCGTCGAGCGTGGCGCGGGCGTTCACGACGTCCTTCAGCCGCGCCATGTCCGGAGTGAACCGGCCCTTGAGCGGCACGCCCACCGCCTTGGTGAGCGCGACGGAAATCGCCGCGGGCGACGTCAGCATCGGCCGGACCGGCGCGTCGGGCGCGAGCACGCCCGCGAGGTGCGCGGCGACGCGGGGCGTGACTCGCGCATGCGTCGCGAACCTCTGCACGCGGATGTACTGCCCCGGCGCAACCTGCATCTGCACGTCGCTCTGGAGCCGCTCGCCCTTCAGGCCCAGCGCCGCCACGGTGATCCGCTCGTCGTCGGCCAGCGGATCGGTGGTGAGCTGCACATCGAAGGCCTTGCCCAGAGTTTCCCGCGCCAGCAGGGCCGTGTCGAGCGGCCGGCCGCCCACGGCCGCGAGGGCCGGCGGCACCAGGCGCGCAAGCGACGCCGGGAGCCCCGATATCGTCAGCCTCGTCTCGGGCCGCCCGCCCCCGAGGTCCACGACCGAGAGCGCGTCGCCGGGCGCCGCGGGCGCGTCGCGGAACAGCTCGTGGAGAGTCGCGCTCAGCGCGATGCTGAACGGCTGGTCGTCGTGCGCGAGCTCGCCATCGAGCGAGAGCGTGGGCGCCCCGCCCGGCGCGAGCGCCGCGCCCGCGACGAGGCGCGGGATGGCGATCGTCTGCCGGCCCGGCCCCGCCGGGTGAGAAGCCGCGCCCGGCGCACCGGCCGCGCCCGACGGCGGGCTCAGCCTCGCGGGATCGATCTCGATCGCCATGTCCGAGAGCGTGGCCGTGAGCGCCGCTCGGGCCCGGTCCGGGCGCACCTGGAAGCCCGGCTCGAACGGGACGTCGACGTCGGCCAAGGCGATGCGCACCGAGCCGATGGGGGCGAACGCCGCGGGCGCCTTGTCCCCCAGCACGCGCGCGAGTGTGGCCCCGGCGGTGCGGCCCACGAGCATGACGGGCTCGCGCGATCGCACGCCCGCCGGCATGACCGTGAGGGGAGCCGTGATATCGAGATTCGTCGAGCGGAAGGTGATATCGAGGTCGGTGGCGTTCTCGCCCGCGTCGGGGTTCGACGCCGCGAGCAGCAGCGCGTCTCCCCGCGCGCCCAGCTCTCGCGACAGCGCGAGGCCGCTGGAGCCCAGCCAGGGCGAGAGGATCTTGTCCAAGGTCGGCATGTGGAGGGCGTCGGCCCGGACCTCGCCGCGAAGCGTGGGGAGCGCCCCCGTCGCGGGCGCCCCGCCCGGCCCCAGCAGGTTCGAAAGCGTGATGTCGCTGCTCAGGGCGCCCACCTCGTTGCCGTCCACCTGGCCGGCCGCCTCCCCGGTCAGCCGCACCTGCCCCGCCGCATCGGCGGTCGTGACTCCGAGCGCAATGCGATCCAGGGTGAAGGGGAACGACCGGTCCTGGCCCGGCGCCTGGACGCTGCCCGCCGCACCCGCCACGGCGACCGAGACCGTCGCCCGCGCGCCGCGCAGGTCGGGCCCGGACGGGCCCGAGAGCTTCGTCAAGTCGATCGCGAAGTCCTGCGCGTCGATGGTCACCTCGGCGCCGCGCTCCACCCGCACCCCGTGCGCCGCCACGAACCGGTCGATGAGCGGCGCCAGCGAGGCGAAGCGCGCCCGCACGCCCCCCTCGCGCGAGCCGATCAGCTGCCCGTCCCCCGCGATCGCCAGCGCCCCCTGCACCTCCGCGCGCTCGGCCCGCAGCGCGAGGTCGATGTCGTACGCGCCGGGCTCGGCGCCGCTCTGGGCGGCAAGCGTCGCGTCCAGCGTCGGACCGATATCGGTCGGCAGGTGCAGGCCCGCTCCCGCCGGCAGCGCGGCGCTCACCGCCGCGACGAACGGCTGGAGGATGAGCGTCGAGAAGCCCGAGATCCGCAACCCCCCCGAGACCTGCGCCGGCATCGCGGCACGCACCGCCCCCGCTTCGTCGAGCAGGCCGCCGAGCGCGAGGTCCACCGAGAGCTCGCCCGCCGAGGCGTCGCCGATGGTGGCGCGGGTGCCGCCCTTGAGCGTGACCGTCTCGGCCAGCGAGGGGGCGTCGAGCGCCAGCGCGAGCGGCTCGATCCGGAAGGGCGACGGGAGCCGCTGCTCTCCCTGGGG
>DASRXL010000092.1:0-31178 GCA_035654175.1 Phycisphaerales bacterium | reverse complement strand
GGCCGACGCTGGTGGCGGGCGTCGTTGGACCGCACGAGGTGTTCCACGCGCTCGTGCTGGCCGGGCTGTCCTTGTTCTGGCTGGATATCCGCGGGATCGCGAAGGTGGAAGAGAGGGTCGGGGCCGCCGAGCTGGCGCGGGCGGCGTGAGGGCAGCACCGGTTCGGGGGCGGCCGGGGGGCCGCCGTCGCATCCGTCGTCGTGACCTGGCTTTCGCAGAGCCTCAGGCGCGGCCGTCGTGGCTCCGGAAGTCGGACCAGCGGATGCCGAGCTTGCGCATCTTCGAGCGGAGCGTGTGCGGGTTGATGGCGAGGATCACGGCGGCGCCGGCGGGGCCTTCGATGCGGCCGCGGGTGTGTGCCAGCGCCGTCTCTATGTGAAGGCGCATCGCGTCGTCGAGCGTGGGGACCGCGCCCCTTCCGCTCGGGGGCGCGAGGGCCCCTGCGTCCCGCGCGGGAGCGGCCCCGGCGGCCGGGGCGCGGAGCTGGGGAGAGACGCCCATCGCCGCGCTCAGCGCGAGCTTGTGTCCCTGCCCGAGCAGGGCGGCACGGTCGATGACGGCGCCGAGCTCGCGCACATTGCCCGGCCAGTGATACCCGGCGAGCAGGGCCACATCGTCGTCGTCGATCCTGAATTCGGGCAGGCCGAACCGCACCGCCGCGCGGCGTGCGAAATGCTCGGTCAGTGCGCGGAGGTCCTCGGAGCGCTCGCGCAGCGGCGGGATGACGAGCGGGAACACGGCCAGCCTGTACCACAGGTCTTCGCGGAAGGTGCGCTCCCGGACCATCTCGGGCAGGTCGCGGTGCGTCGCCGCGATGATGCGGCAGTCCACGCCGACGGGGGCTTGCCCGCCGACGCGCTCGAGCGTGCCCTCCTGCACGACGCGCAGGAGCCGGACTTGGGCGGCCGGGGGCAACTCCCCGACCTCATCGAGAAAGAGCGTGCCGCCGTCGGCGCGCTCGAACCAGCCGCGGCGCTGCTCGGTGGCGCCGGTGAAGGCGCCGCGTTCGTGGCCGAAGAGCTGCGAATCCACGAGGTCCGGGGGGATGGCGCCGCAGTTCACGCGCAGGAAGGGGCCGTCGTGGCGAGCGGATCGCTCGTGGATCACCCGCGCGACGACCTCCTTGCCCGAGCCGGTCTCTCCGAGGATGAGGACGGGCACGTCGGACGCGGCGACCATCGCGGCCCGTTCCATGACGCTGCGCAGCCCGCTGCTCTCCCCGACCACGGGCTCCGCGAGCGACTCGCGCCCCAGCCGACGCAGGGCCGACTGGCGGTCGGCCTCGGCGGCGCGACGCAGCCCCTCGAGCTCGTGGAAGCGGCGCGAGGTGTCGAGGGCCACCGCGAGCGGCTCGAGTGTCGCGGCGAGCAGGCGGGTGGTGACGTCGTCGAGCTCCGCGTCGGCGTGCAGGCGCCACACGACGACGCCCTCGGCATGATCGTCCCGCCGCAGCGCGCCGCAGATCACCGTGCGATCGCCCACGAGCGGGGCGAGGCCTCGGAGGAGGCTCCGGCCCGGGCGGGCGGGGCTGAGCGGCGAGATGCCGCCCTGCCGGACCCAGCGGGCGACGTGGTCGGCGGCCTCGCCGTCGATGGCCGCGCCGGCGTGGGCCGGCTCCGGCGCAGCGCCGATGGCGTGGCAGCGCCCGGTCTCGAGGGCGAAGATGGTCGTCCGCTCCACCGGGAGCGCGGCGGCGAGGACCGCGTGGAGGTCCGATATAGATCGGGCCAGGTCGATGTGCCGGCTTGCCTCGCGCCACAGCGCCAACTGCAGATCTCGGAGCCGCTGCATGCCCATGGTATATCATGGATCTCCGTGAAATACAACAGAGAAGTGCCGTGATATATCGCGGATCATGAGTTCTGACGGTCTGAGAGGGGATCGCGGGGCACTTTCGTCGATGGCACGGGGCTTGAAATGCCTCCCGCCATGACGACAGGCCGTCGCCAAATCGCCACCCCGCTGCCGCCCCTGGAGATCGATCGGCTCGCCGAGCGCGCCCAGGGGTGCGCGAACGTCCGCGAGCTGCAGGCGCTGCTCGAGCAGCTTCCTCCGTCGCTCCTGGCGCTGGAGCGGTTCGCCCGATTCGACGCGGGGTCCGCGTCGGGGTTCGCCCTCTTCGAGGGGTCGGTGCAGATCGTGGTGTGCGGATGGCTCCCCGGAGCGCGGAGCGAGATCCACGATCATGGCGGCGCGCTGTGCGCTCTGCGCGTGCTCAGCGGTCACGCGACCGACATCCGCTACGAGCTAGACCGTGACGGCTTGCCAACGGAGGTCAGCCGGGATGTGTACCTACCAGGATCGGTGATCGCCTACCGCGAGGCGGACATCCACTCGATCGGGAACGAGGGTGCGGCCTCGGAGGCGCTGCTGACGCTCGACATCTGCGCCCCCGCGTCGAGCCCGCGCTCGTACTCCTCGGGCGCAGGGGGGGCGTCATGATCGCCTCGCGCGGATGGAGCAGCGCTGGCGCGCCGCGCTGCCCCACCGTTGCGGTCGTGGGGGCGGGGTTCTCGGGCGCCGCCGTGGCGTTGCACCTGGCGAGCTGTTCACGCTCCCCGTTGAACATCGTCCTCATCGATCCGGCGGAGCGCGTGGGGCGCGGGCTCGCCTACCGCGTGCGCGCGGAGCATTTGCTGCTCAATGTCCCGGCGGCACGGCTGACGTGCCGGCCGGAGCGTCCCGGCGGGTTCGCGTTATGGTGCCGGGCGAGCGGCAGGGACGTGGCGGACGGAGACTTCCTGCCGCGGGCGTGGTTCGGCGAGTACGTCGAGTCGGAGCTGGCCGCGGCGCTCGAGCGGGCGCACGAGGGCGTCGAGCTGCACCGCGTCCGCGACTCGGTCGCCGGGATCGCCGGGGCGCCGGGCGGACGGCTGGACGTGCTCACGCGCTGCGGCGGCCTGGTGACGGCGGACCACGTGGTGCTCGCGACGGGACACGGCCCGGCGCGCTGCCCCGCGGCGTTGCGGCCGTGCCTGACCGACGCACGGGTGCTTGCTTGCCCGTGGGACGGCCGCCGCCTGCGCGAGCTTGCGGCGTCGGCACGTCGGCTGCTCGTCGTGGGGACTGGCCTGACGATGTGCGACACGGCAATCACGCTGGAGCGGATCGGATTCGCCGGCGAGCTGATCGCGGTCTCTCGCCACGGGCTGCTGCCGCGGGTTCACGGGCCGTCGAAGCCCGCGGATCATGCGGCGTGGGCCGCGTCACTGGCCGGCCGCCCGCTCGGAGAGTTGCTCAGGGAATTGCGCACGCGCGCCGCGGGGCCCGGTTGGCGAGGGGTGATCGACTCACTGCGTCCGCACACCGCGGCCGTGTGGCGCTCGCTGGGGGCTCAAGACCGGGAGCGATTCGTGGGGCGCCTGGCATCGCTCTGGGATGTGCACCGGCATCGCTGCCCGCCGGAGACGGGCGCGGCGATCGACCTGCTGCGCGAGAAGGGTCGGCTGCAGGTGATCGCGGCGTCCATCACAGGCGCCCGGGCGCGGCGCGGCGCGATCGAAACGGCGCTGCGGTGCGCTCCGGACGGCTCGACGCTCAAGCTCGGTGTTGACGGGATCGTGCTGTGCACGGGGCCGGCGCCCGATCCCCGGGAGTGGGGATCGCCGCTGATGGACGCCCTGATCCGGCGCGGGCTGGTTGTCGCGGAGCCGCTGGGGATCCGCACGGACGACGAGGGCTTCGCGATCGGTGCGGACGGGGCGGCGACGGGCCGGCTTTCCACGCTCGGGTCGCTGCGGCGGGGGGCGCTGTGGGAGAGCACGGCGGTCCCCGAGCTGGGGGCGCAGGCCGCGAGGCTGGCGGATGTGCTCGCAAGCCGGCTCGGCGTCACGAACGAAGGAACGGACACACGTCTGAGGTATACGCGGGAGGTATCGATATGAAGCTTCGCAATCTGTTGCTCGCATCCGCGCTCGCCACGAGCATGTTCGTCGGGGGCGCCGCGGCGCAGACCCGGTCCATGCTCAACGTCTCGTACGACCCGACGCGGGAGCTCTACAAGGACTTCAACGAGGCGTTCGCGCGGCACTGGCGCGAGAAGACCGGCGAGAAGCTGGAGATCAACATGTCGCACGGCGGCTCGGGCAAGCAGGCCCGGGCGGTGATCGACGGCCTGGAGGCGGACGTGGTCTCGCTCGCCCTGGCGTACGACGTGGACGCCCTGTCCCGAGAGGCGCAGCTCATCCCGGACGATTGGCAGTCCCGGCTGCCGAACGGCAGCTCGCCCTACGTATCGACCATCGTGTTCCTGGTGAGGAAGGGCAACCCCAAGGGGGTGCACGACTGGCGCGACCTGCTCAAGCCGGGGATCCAGATCATCACGCCGAATCCCAAGACGTCGGGCGGCGCGCGCTGGAACTACCTCGCGGCGTGGGGATATGCGCTGGATCGGGAGCTGGGCGACCTGTCGAAGCTCGGCGACCCGGGCCATGCGGAGGAGGTCCGCCGGGCCCAGAAGAAAGCCCGCGAGTTCGTCGGCGCGATCTACAAGAAGGTGCCTGTCCTCGACACCGGCGCCCGCGGCTCGACGACCACGTTCGTGCAGCGCGGCATCGGCGACGTGCTGCTCGCCTGGGAGAACGAGGCGTTCCTGGCGGTCGAGGAGCTCGGGCCGGACAAGTTCGAGATCGTCGTTCCTTCGGTGAGCATCCTCGCCGAGCCGCCCGTCACGGTGGTGGACAGGGTCGTGGACAAGCGGGGCACGCGCGAGCTGGCGCAGGCCTATCTCGGGTACTTGTACTCGCCCGAGGGTCAGCGCCTGGCCGCGAAGCACTTCTACCGGCCGTACGAGCGGGCCTCCGCCGCGCCCGAGGACCTCGCGCGGTTCCCGGAGCTGGAGCTCTTCACCGTCGACGAGGTCTTCGGCGGGTGGCGGGCGGTCCAGAAGGCGCACTTCGACGACGGCGGCGTGTTCGACCAGCTCTACAGGCCTTGATCGCCGTGACTCCTTCGCCGCCCGAGCGTCCGGAAGGGCGCCCGAGCGGATTGCAAGTCTCTCTCCATCTCCCCCCGCGCCCGGAGGGGCGCGCGGGGGGGTTCGAAACGGCTCGCGGAGACACGTTCATGTGGCGGCCATTCAAGCGACGGCCCGGACGCATACCCGGCCTGGGGCTCACGCTCGGCGTGACGCTGACATACCTCAGCCTGCTCGTGCTCATCCCGCTCGTGGGGCTCGTCGTCAAGACGAGCGAGCTGTCCTGGGCCCAGTTCCGGGGCACGATCTCCGACGCGCGGGTGCTCGCCTCGTTCAGGCTGAGCATCGGCGGGTCGCTGCTGGCGGCGGCGATCAACCTCGTCTTCGGGTTCGTCGTGGCGTGGGTGCTCGTGCGTTACGCGTTCCCCGGCCGGCGTCTCGTCGACGCGATGGTGGACCTGCCCTTCGCGATGCCGACGGCGGTGTCGGGGATCGCGCTGACGGCGCTCTATGCGCCCAACGGCTGGTTGGGCGCCCCGCTGGAGGAGATAGGGATCCCGGGGGCGTTCAGCCGGTTCGGCGTGGTCGTGGCGCTGATCTTCATCGGCATGCCCTTCGTCGTCCGCACGCTCCAACCGGCCCTGGCCGACCTGGACGCGGAGATCGAGGAAGCATCGGCCAGCCTCGGGGCCGGCCGCGTGCAGACCGTCCGGCGCGTCATCCTTCCGGCGGTCATGCCCGCGGCGCTCACAGGGTTCGCGATGGCCTTCGCCCGCGCCATCGGCGAGTACGGCTCGGTCGTGTTCATCAGCGGCAACATGCCGATGAGGACGGAGATCGCCCCCCTTCTCATCATCACCAAGCTCGAGCAGTACGACTACGCCGGGGCCACCGCGATCGCCGTGGTGCTCCTGGGCCTCTCGTTCGTGATGCTGCTCGCGATCAACGCCCTGCAGCTCTGGAGCTCGGCGAGGTCGCGCTAAGGGAGTGCTCGTCATGGCCGGAGGGACCACCATCAACATCGCGAGCCTTGGGCGGGCGGCCCCGCCGGCGCTGCGTGACGTGCCGCTCGTGCGCTGGCTGCTCACCGCCGTCGCGCTGGCGTTCCTCGGGCTCTTTCTCCTGATGCCGCTCGCGGTGATCCTCGCCGAGGCGCTGCGCGACGGGATCGGGGCCTACCTCGCCAGCTTCGACGATCCGGACGCGCTCGCCGCGATCAAGCTCACGCTCGTGACGGCGGCGATCGCCGTGCCGGTCAACGTGGCTTTCGGCGTGTGCGCCGCCTGGGCGATCACGAAGTTCCGCTTCCCCGGCCGCGCGCTGCTGGTGACGCTGATCGACCTGCCCTTTGCGGTCTCGCCCGTGGTCGCGGGCCTCATCTTCGTGCTGGTCTTCGGGCTCCAGGGCTGGCTCGGCCCGTGGCTCTCCGAGCTCGACGTCAGGATCATCTTCGCCGCGCCGGGCATCGTGCTGGCCACGCTCTTCATCACGTTCCCCTTCGTCGCCCGCGAGCTCATCCCGCTCATGGAGGAGCAGGGCGTGGAGGAGGAGCAGGCGGCGATGACGCTGGGCGCCGGGGGCTGGACGATCTTCCGGCGCGTCACGCTCCCGAACATCCGCTGGGCGCTGCTCTACGGCGTGATCTTGTGCAACGCCAGGGCCATGGGCGAGTTCGGCGCGGTCTCCGTGGTCTCCGGACACATCCGCGGCAAGACCAACACGCTGCCGCTGCACGTCGAGATCCTCTACAACGAGTACAGCTTCGTCGCCGCGTTCGCGACGGCGTCGCTCCTGGGGGTGCTCGCGATCGTCACGCTCGTGCTCAAGTCGCTCGTGGAGCACCGCGTCCGCCGCCGGATCGAGCGGGCCGCGGCGGGGGAGGGAGTGTCATGAGTATCCAGGTCCGGGCTGTGAGCAAGGCCTTCGGCGATTTCAAGGCGATCGACGGGGTGTCGTTCGACATCCCCACGGGCGAGCTCGTGGCGCTGCTCGGACCGTCCGGCTCGGGCAAGACGACCCTGCTCCGGCTCATCGCCGGGCTCGAGAGCCTCGGGCCGGGGTGCGGATCGATCCGCTACTACGAGGAGGACATGGCGGGCCAGCCGGTGCGCAAGCGCCGCGTCGGCTTCGTCTTCCAGCACTACGCCCTGTTCCGGCACATGTCGGTGTTCGAGAACGTGGCGTTCGGCCTGCGCGTGCTCCCGCGCGACAAGCGGCCGACGCGCCGCCAGGTCCGCGACCGGGTCCACGAGCTGCTCGCGCTGGTGCAGCTGGAGGGGCTCGCGGGGCGATACCCGAGCCAGCTCTCGGGCGGGCAGCGCCAGCGCGTGGCCTTGGCCCGGGCGCTCGCCGTGCAGCCGCGCGTGCTGCTCCTCGACGAGCCCTTCGGCGCGCTCGACGCCAGGGTCCGCGCCGAGCTGCGCCAATGGATCCGGCGGCTGCACGACGAGCTGCACATCACGAGCGTGTTCGTGACCCACGACCAGGAGGAGGCCCTCGAAGTGGCCGACCGCGTGGTGGTGATGAACCGCGGCCGGGTCGAGCAGATCGGGGCCCCCGGCGAGGTCTACCACGCGCCGCGGACCGAGTTTGTCATGAACTTCCTGGGGCAGGTGAACACGTTCCAAGGGCGCGGGGTCGGGCGCGACATCCAGTTCGCGGACATCACGATCCCCTCCTCGGACTTGCGCGAGCGGTCCGGCGACGTGCGGGTCTTCGTCCGGCCGCACGAGTTCGAGATCAACGCGACCAGGAACGGGAAGCCGGCGTTCGGGGCCACGGTTCTCCGCATCCACGCGGCGGGCGCGGTCGCCCGCCTCGATCTCCAGCTGCCCGACGGCAGCCTGATCACCGCCGAGCTCCCGCAGGACCGCCTTGCCGAGCTGGCGGCCGCGCACGGGGACAGGGTCTTCGTGTCGCCGCGCAGGGTGCACGTCTTCTAGCCAGGTTCCCCATGCCGTGATCGCCCCAAGGGCGCGCGTGGCGTCCTGCGCGATCGCTGTCACCACGTTCGGAGATGCATGCATGCGACCACCACTCTCGTACGCGCCGCTCGGGATCATGATCGCCGCCGCCGCGGCCCCGCCGCTCGCGGCGCAAGGTCACCCCGGCGCGGCCCTGGAGCGTGAGCTCCTCGCCGACGCCGGCGCGCGGGCGTCGTTCCAGGGCGCCGGGCCGACCGGCGGCCACGATGGGCGCTTCTTCCTCGGGAGCGCCGACGGGAACTTCCGCCTCACCGTCTCGGGCGAGGTGCAGTTCCGGTACTACGGCAACATCGACGCCGACACCGAGGGCAGCGACGAGTATGTCGGCGGCTTCCAGCACAACCGCGTGCGCCTCGACTTCCGGGGCCACGTCATCGATCCGAGGCTCACGTACCGGGTGCAGTCGAACTTCGACCGCGAGGACGGCACGATGGAGCTCCAGGACGCGTGGGGCAACTACGCCTTCGAGAACGGCCTCTCCCTGCAGTGGGGCCAGTTCAAGCTGCTTTTCGACCGGGAGTTCGCCGCGACCAGCGCGACGAACTTTCTGACCATCGAGCAGTCGCTCGTCTCGTCGATCTTCCGGCTCGATCGCTCGCAGGGCGTTCAACTGAGCTACGAGGGCGATCGGTTCCGCGTCGCGGGCGCCCTCTCCGACGGCCGGCGCGCGTCCAACACCGCCTCCTTCGACGACGAGGTCGAGGCCGACATCGCGCTCAGCGGTCGCGCCGAGGTTCGGCTCGGCGGTGCGGCCTGGAAGCAGTTCCGCGACCAGACGTCGTTCCGGGGCGACAGGGGCGGCGCCCTCCTCGGCGTCGGCGGGCATTGGCAACAGGAGGGCGCGACCGGCGCCCCCTCCGCGAGCGCCGACGACGCGGACCTCTTCTCCTACACCGCCGACGCGGGCTACGAGGGCGGCGGGTGGAACGTGCTCGGCGCCGTCACCGGGCGGCTCATCGACTTCGACGAGGACGAGTTCCATGACCTCGGCTTTGTCGTCCAGGGCGGCGTGTTCCTGACCGAGAAGGCCGAGCTCTTCGCCCGCTACGCCCGGTTCTTCCCCGATGACGATCGCTCCGGCGGAGCCGACGAGTTCGCGGCGATCACCGCCGGGCTCAACTACTACTTCGTCGCCAAGAGCCACGCCGCGAAGCTCACCGGCGAGGTGACGTACTTCCCCGACAGCCAGGCGGACTCGGCGTCCGTCGTGCGCGCGCCGGACTCGGGCGCCGGGCTTGCGCCGGACGAGGACGGCGGGCAGCTCGGGTTCGGAGTGCAGATGCAGCTGCTCTTCTAGACCACGCTCGACCCGAGCTCCGGCCCCGGTCCCGTCCGGGTGCGGAATGCTACGTTCTCGCGGCGGGGCCGGGGCACGTGCGCGCCCCGGCCCCCGCGCGCACGATCACGCGAGGAGCGACTGGCCGGTCATTTCGGCGGGCTGCGCCAGGCCCATCATCGCCAGCGCCGTGGGCACGATGTCGGCGAGGCGGCCTCCGGGGCGGAGCTTGCGGCCCTTGAAGGCGGCGCCGACGACGATCAGGGGGACGTCGTACGTGGTGTGGGCGGTGTGGGGCATCCCCGTCGCGGGGTCCTTCATCTGCTCGGCGTTGCCGTGGTCGGCGGTGACGATCAGCGACCCGCCCCGGGCGAGCGCGGCGTCGGCGATGGCGCCGACGCACTCGTCCACGACCTCGCAGGCCTTGACGGCGGCGGGAAGGCTGCCGGTGTGGCCGACCATGTCGCCGTTGGCGAAGTTGACCACGATGAGGGGCTCGCAGTCGTGAGCGGCGAGGCGGGCGAGGACGGCGTCGCGCACGCCGGACGCGGACATCTCCGGCTGCAGGTCGTACGTCGCGACCTTGGGCGACTGGATGATCTCGCGGTGCTCGCCCTCAAAGGGCTCGTCGCGGTAGTCGTTGAAGAAGAAGGTGACGTGGGGGAACTTCTCGGTCTCGGCGCAGCGGAACTGCGCCAGGCCGAGCGAGGCGAGGTATTCGCCGGCGATGTTGACCATCCTGGGTGGTTTCGGGAACGCGACGCGGGCGTGGCGGGCGAGCTGCTCGGAGTAAGCGGCGAGCATGACGTAGTCCAGCCCGAGCCTGGGGCCCCGGTCGAAGCCGCGCCGGCCGGAGTCGGGGCTGGGTTTGACGGCGGCCCACTCCTCGTCGGGGAAGACGAAGGCGGCGGAGATCTGGCGGGGCCGGTCGCCGCGGTAGTTGTAGAAGATGACGGTGTCGCCGTCGGCGATGCGGCGCTGGTCGGCGTCGGCGGCGCTGCCGCCGAGGAGGCAGGGCGGGACGAACTCGTCGCCCTTCATGGTCTCGGTGGTGGGGTGGTCGTAGTAGTGCTGGATGGCGTCGGTGACGGTGGTGAAGCGGGGGAGCTCGGCCTCCCTGGCTCCGCGTCCGGTGAGGCAGGCCCAGGCGCGCTGCGTGCGCTCCCAGCGGTTGTCGCGGTCCATCGCCCAGTAGCGGCCGATCACGGAGGCGATGACGGGGTGGAAGCCGGGGGCGGCGATCTTGTGGAGCTGGGCCTCGACCTCGCGCGCGAAGGCCAGGCCGGTGAAGGGGCCGGTGTCGCGCCCGTCGGTGAAGAGGTGGAGGCAGACGCGCCCGGCGGAGAGCTTCTTGCAGAGGTTGAGGATCGCGTAGAGGTGCTCGAGCAGGCCGTGGACGCCGGCGTCGGAGCAGATGCCGAGGAGATGGACGCACTTGCCGGCGTCGCGTGCGCGGGAGATGGACTCGACGAGGGGCTTGTTGTCGATCAGCTCGCCGGCGCGGCAGGCCTTGGTGATGCGGACGGACTCCTGGTCGACGATGCGCCCGGCGCCGATGTTCTGGTGGCCGACTTCGGAGTTGCCCATCGTGCCCTCGGGGAGGCCGACGTCGAGGCCGCTGGTGCGGATGAGCGTGGTGGGGTATTCGCGCATGAGCCGGTCGGCCACGGGGGTGCGCGCGAGCTTGATGGCGTTGAAGGGGTCGTGCTCTGGGTGGGGGTTCTGGCCCCAGCCGTCGCGGATGATGAGGACGAGGGGCGAGTGCTTGACGGCCGCGGCTGGAGTCATGCGCAAGGGTAGACCGCGGGCAGAGACAATCACGCCGGAACGGTGGTGCGGAGGGAGCGGCTCCGGGGTAGTCTGGGGCGATGCCGAGGAGAATGCCTTCGCGAGCGCGTGGGATGATGGGCGTGCTGCCGCTAACGGCGATGCTTGCGGCGGGCGGGTGCGGGATGGACCGGGGCGTGCGCGGGTCGCCCTTCGAGGGGTTGCGCGAGGGGTTGGCGGCGGTCGGCGCGTTCGTAGGGGTGACCGCCGGTCTAAGTGCGCTGCAGCAAGCCGGGGGCGAGCCGGGCAACGGGACTGAGTACTTGTTCCGGCCTGAGCACGAGTGGTGAAGGAGCGGGGTGGGCCGAACCCGGTGCGGGCGCGGCGCCGGTCCTACGCGCGTCGCCCGTGCTGGCGCGGCGCCAGGGCTATGCGCGGCGGCGGCGGGCAGCGACGCACAGCGCCACGAGCGGGGTGGTCCAGGGGGCGGGCACGATATGGATCGTCGCTCCGAGACTGGGCGCCTGGTCGTAGCCGACGCTCGTGCGGAACTCGTCGGTGTAGAAGTCGTTGTTGAGGTGGTTCGCGTCGGTCACGCTCACGGTGCGCGGTGTGTAGTCGTCGGGGACCCAAGTCATGCGATAGAGCCAGATCGGCCGGCTCGCGTCGAAGTCGGGGTTGAACGCGGGGGGGAGCTGGAAGGCTTCGAGCCAGTGGAACTCGTTGTTCTCGTCGGGCAGCCACTCGTCGAGGAACGGATAGAGGTTGCGCGACCAGTTCGTGAGCGTGCCTGTCGTCCAGTTCTCCACGCCGACGATGTCGTAGATCGTGCCGGCGATTCCGACAATCCCCTCGTGGGGAGCCCAGTCGGCGTACAGCGTGAGCTCGACGATCTCTCCCGGGCCGATGCTGGCCGCGTTCGATCCCGTGCCGTTCACATCCCAGAAGTAGGTGGCGATACCCTGGGCGGAGACGGGGCCGGCGGCGATCAGGATGGCGAGTGTCACGAGCCTCATGGCTGGTCCTCACGGGCCCGGCGCACAAGCGGCGCAAGCAGGAACGGCGCCAGAGTCGCCGGGGCGGGTATCACACGTATCACGGCGCCCTCGCTCGGCGCTTGCTGGAAGCTGACGCTGGTCCCGAAGGTGTCGGTGTAGATGTCGTTGTTGAGGTGGTTGGCGTCGGTCATCCGGACCGTGCGCGGGGTCTGCGCGGCGGCGGGGGGCGGCGCAGGCTGCGCGCGTCAGCGTCCGGGCGAGGGTGCGCGAATTGCCCATGCGTCCTCCTCGCCCGGGAAGAGCGATGCAACGCACCCGGGCCGGTCTTGTAGAGTACAGCGGAAAGCTTGGGGGTGCAACGCAAATCGGAGGCCACGATGACCATGGATCATGAGAGGCTCGGCCGGCTCGAGCGAACAGTGCGGCGCCAGCGTGCGGCCATGGCCGCGATGGGGGGCGCCGCGGTGCTGCTCCTGGCCGGCGGTCAGATGGCGGCGGACACGCGCGACGATGGCGGCGGCGAGCGCGCCGTGCAGTACGCCGCGGGGGGCGACAAGCTGTACCGCATCCATCCGAGCGGGAAGATCGAGTACATGGTGATGGACTTCGCCGCGGGAACGGTGGAGGGCATTCCCGACTGGGCCCTCGTGCACGTGGACCGCGAGCTCAGCCGCGACCGGATGGGGAACGTCGTGGTGCGGAGGCGATAGGGAGGCGGACGCTGACCGGACAGCGGACAAAGGCCGCTCGCGCGAGGGCGCGAGCGGCCTGGCCGTGGTCCGCTGTAAGGCGGCGGAACCTCAGCGCCGGCGGCGGCACGCGAGCAGGCCGATGGGCGCGAAGGCGAGCACGCCCGGGGCGGGGATGATGTGGATGGTGGCGCCCTCGCTGGGGTTCCGATCGAACTCGATGCTGGTGCCGAAGTCGTCGGTGTAGATCGTGTCGTTGAGGTGGTTCGCGTCGGTCAGCCGCACGGTCCGCGCCGTGTAGTCGTCCGGAGTCCAGTCGATCTCGTAGATGGCGATCGGATTGCTGCGGTCGAAGTTGGGGTTGAAGGCGGGGGGGAGCTGGAACGACTCGATGCCGAGGATGTCGTTGTTCGGCTGCAGATTCCCGTCGCCGGTGAGCTCGTCAAGCAGGTTGTCGTAGCGGGTCACCGTTCCGGTGTCCCAGTTCTCGATCCCCAGAATGTCGTAGATCGAGCCGGCGAACCCGCTGCCGGGCCCGTCCCAGGCGGCGAGCAGCCTGAGGGACACGGTCTCGCCCGGGCCGATCGTGGCGGTGTTTGACCCGGTGCCGTTGACGTCCCAGAAGTAGGTCAGCGTGCCCTGCGCGAGGCCCGCGCCGGCGGCGGTCGTCAGAGTAGCGATGGACGCGATCCTGGAGACGAACTTGCACATATTGACTCTCCTCAAATGGACGCCCCCTCGGGCACCATATCAGTTTCGTCGGCGGGTCGCAAGCTGCTTTGTCCGCGATCGCGGATCCGTGGAGCGAGGGCGGTGGGGGTCGCCGCGAGCGGCGGCCGAGGCGGGCATCCGCTTGGTGTGTCCTTCTCTGGCTTCACTTCTGCGAGGGCGCCGACCTCACAGAGGAGCGGGTCCGGATCCAGGAATGCTCGCGTGCGGCGGCAGCCCGCCGGCCCGCACCGGGCTGCCCGCTCACGCCAGGTCGTCGACCGGCATCGGCTGGAGGCCGAACCTGGCCTTGATGGCCCATCGACCCAGGTAGATGGCGGGCGTCAGCAGGACCGCGATCACGAACTTCAGGATGTAGCCGGTGAACGCGGTCCGGAGCACGAAGTGCAGGTCCGCGGCCTCGCCGCCGGCGAGGCGCTGCAGGACGACGAAGAACATGAAGGTGACGACGAAGCTGTCGAAGAGCTGGCTGACGACGGTGCTGCCGGTGGCCCGGAGCCAGACGTAGCGCCCGCGGGTGGCCCGCTTGAAGAGGCCGAAGAGGAAGATGTCCAGCAGCGAGCCGACGAGGAACGCGGCCATCGAAGCGAGGTACATGAGGGCGGAGGCGCCGAAGATGAGCTCGAAGCTCGCGGCGTCGGCGGTGCCGGGGATCCCCTCGAGGGTGGGGAACTTCCGCCCCAGGTAGATCATGGCGAACGCGACGAGGCCCATGGCGAAGGCGAGCCAGGTGACACGCCGGGCGGCCTTCTTGCCGTAGTACTCGTTGAGGAGGTCGGTGAGGAGAAAGGTGATCGGGAAGGGGAGCATGCCGAGCGTGTGCTCGACGGGGATGAGCCCGAGCGGCCCGAGATCGAGCTCGAAGCGGAAGAGCTTGACGCCGAGGATGTTGGCCAGGAGGAGGCAGGTGATGAAGACGGCGCTGAGCCAGAGGTAGAGGCGGGTGCGGGTGTCGGGGGTGAAGTGGGCGGGGGTGGTCATGGCGTGGGGCCGGTGGCGCGGAGGCGGCGCGGGAGAGGGTACACGATTGGAGCTGGCGCGGCGGGGGCGCGCGGGCGGGCGGTGGTAGGCCGCACTGGGCAGGCCCTCAAAGCAGGGCCTGACCAGTGGCACCCGCGGACAGTACGCTTCGGGCCATGTGCGGCATTGCGGGCATCCTGCGGACGTGGCGGGCGGGCGAGGCCCCGCCGGAGACGTTCGAGGCGATCCCCGAGGCGTGGCTCGACGTGCTCGACGAATCGATCAAGCACCGAGGGCCGGACGGGTGCGGCCGGTTCCGCCAGCGGGTGGTGCGGGCGGATGGGACGGTTGTGGACGTGGCGCTGGTGCACCGGCGTTTGAGCATCATCGACCATGCGTGCGGGGCGCAGCCGATGGCTTTGGGTAGCCCGCCCCTCCGGGGCGGTTCTTCGGCGTCTGATCCTCGGGCGACTCAGCCCGACACACCGCTGATCTCTCGCGAGGGCCTGCCGTACGGGCCGCTGCACGCGCTCGCATGCCCCAAGTGCGGCCCTGGCGTGGTCGCGGTGGTGTTCAACGGGTGCATCTACAACCACCGCGAGCTGCGCCGTGAGCTGGAGGCGGCCGGTCACGAGTTCTTCACGGATCACAGCGATACGGAGGTGCTGCTGCATGGGTGGAGGGAGTGGGGGGAACGGCTTGGCCAGCGGCTAGAAGGGATGTACGGGGCGGGCATCTGGGACAGCTCCGTAGGCACTCTCGCGCTCGGCCGAGACTTTGCTCACGAGAAACCGCTCTTCTTCTCAGGATCCTCCTCGGACACCGCGTTCGCCAGTGTTCCGGCGGCGCTGATTTGCCTGGATCGGAGGAGATACTCGCGGCCGGGGCGGTCCTCCGAAGAATGGAGTTCGCGGCCTGGACCTTCCTCCGAAGATTGGATATCGGATTGGATCCGCTTCGGGGCGTCCGAGGATCCCGCCTGTGGTTCGGCCTATCGATGGCCGTGGCATGGCATGATGGTGGACGTCCGCTGGTGGGGCGCGAGTCCTGACGATCGCGCGAACTTCAGGCGGCGAGAGCTGCCGGTGCGCGGATCTGGTGAGCCGCTGACGATCGATGTAGTCGATCACTTGCTGATGGATTCAGTGAACTCGCGCATGCAGGCCGACGTCCCGCTCGGAATCTTCCTATCGGGCGGCATCGACTCATCGCTGATCGCGCACTATGCCAAACGAGCAGCCGGCCGGGTAGGAACGTTCTGCGTGCGGATGGATGACGCGCGCTACGACGAGTCCCCGGCCGCCGCGCACGTGGCGGCGACGCTTGGCACCGAGCATACCACACTCGATGTCGACCCTGACCCCGCTCGTGATCTCGAAATGCTCGTCAAGCAACTGGGGCTCCCTTTCGGCGATAGTTCGCTCCTGCCCACATACTGGTTGAGCCGCGCCGTACGGGATGTCGCGCGCGTGGCATTGTCCGGGGATGGTGGCGACGAACTGTTCGTGGGATACGAGCGGTACCTCGCCGCACCACGACTGCGTCGCCACCGGTCCTGGTTGAGCCGAGTTCCCACTTGGATGCTCCCACAGCGAGATCCGAAGTCGCGAGCCTCGAAAGCAGTGCGATTGATCCGCGCGGCCCGACAGGGTGGCTACTGGGATCTACTGTCGATCTTCCCGATGGATGATCTTCGGCAGCTGTGCCCCGAGCTGGACTTTGCGTGGTACAGCGGCTTGGACCCCAACGATCCGCCGGGAGACGAGTTTTGGATTCAATTCGCGAACGATCTGCTGTCAAAGGTCGACACGGCTAGCATGAGCGTGGCGCTTGAAGTCCGTGCGCCGTTCCTGTCTTCACGACTCATTGAGTCTGCGCTTTCAGCGCCGCTCGATTCACTCACGCTTGGCGGCCAGCGCAAGGGCCTCCTCCGCGCCGTCGCCAGCAAGTACCTGCCCGCCGAGATCGTCGATCGCCCCAAGATGGGCTTCGCCATTCCCGTCGGCGAGTGGTTCCGCTCCGACTACGGCGGCATGCGCCAGCTGCTCTACGACCATCTGGAGTCCGCCGATCCCTTCCCCGGCCTCGCCGAGGCCGGTGTCGAGGTGAACATGGGCTTCGTCCGGCGCATGCTGCGCGAGCACGACGCCGCGGGCGAGAAGAGCCTCAACCCCTGGCACGGGCGTGACCACTCGCAGCGGCTGTACATGCTGCTCGTGCTGAGCATCTGGTGCAGGTGGCTGCGCGGGTTGGGAAGTGGGCAATAGGCAATGGGCAATGGGAAAGGCGACACGACGGCTGGAGCCCCGTGGCCGTCGCCGTCAAAGCACGGCCCAGACCACGGCACCCCGCCTCAAGCCTCAAGCCTCAAGCCTCAAGCCTCAAGACTCAAGACTCAAGACTCAAGACTCAAGACTCAAGCCCCGCCTTCTCCACCCGCACCGTGATCCCCGCCGGCACGTGCACGTCGCGCTGCGGGAAGGGGATGCCGATGCCGGCCTGGTCGAGGGCGAGCTTGGCGTCGCGGATCAGGCGTTGCTGGACGTCGCCGTAGACCGCGTTGCGGGCCCAGACCTGGAGCTTCCAGTCCACGCTGCTCGCGCCGAGGCCGCTGAGGACGACCTGCGGCGGCGGGTCGTGCTCGGCGCCCTGCACCGAGCGCACGGCGCGCTCGAGGACGGCGCGGGTCGCGTCCACGTCGGCCCCGTAGGCGGTCCCGACCGGCACCTCGATCCGGCGCACCTTGTGAAAGGTCACGTTCTCGATGATGTCCCCGAAGATCTTCCCGTTGGGCACGATGATGCGCCGCTTGTCGACCGTGTCGAAGGTGGTGGTGAAGAGGCCGATCTCGTCCACGACGCCGGCCACTCCCGCGGCGCTCACGGTGTCGCCCACGCGGAACGGACGCGAGATCAGCAGCATGATGCCCGCCGCGAGGTTGCCGAGGGTGCCGGAGAGGGCCATGCCGATCGCGAAGCCGACGGCCGCGATCGCCGCGGCGAAGCTCGTGGCCTCGACGCCGAATGTCTGCAGGATGGTGACAGCCCCCAGCACCAGGATCACCCAGCGGGCGATGTTGCCGAAGAAGCGCGCGAGCGTCGTCTCGACGCGGGCGCGGAGGGCGGCCCGCGTGACGAATTGACGCGCCCACCGGGCGAGCAGCAGCACCACGACGACCAGCAGGAGCGCCTGCACCAGGGGCCAGCCGAACGTGGTCCAGGGCACGAGGAAGTCGTCGGCGTTCATCCGCCCGTCGGTCCAGGCGGTCCATACCGAGTCGGCCCGGGCGGCGAGGATGTGCGTGGGGTCCACCGGCGTTTCGGCAACGATCTGCGTCTCGGCAGCGTCCTGGGGCATGGCACACACCTCCTGCGATCTCGGGAGCCCAGGGTATGGCGAGGCGGAGGCGCTCGGCCCGGCGCTCCCCCGTGATCACCAGAGCGGAAAGCCGTACGCCGGGCGAACGGGGAGGAAGGGGCCGGGCGCCTCCACGCCCGCGGCCCGCCGGGACGCCGCGCGCGCCGGGCGGTCGTATCCGGGAGTGGCGTATCCTCTGCCCCCGCACGATGAAGTTTGGACGCTCAAGCCCCCGTCCGGCCGATAGATACCGCCACACGCATCCCCAGGATGGACAGCGCCCCATGCACGAACTGACTCGTCGCCAGCTGGTGAGATCCGGCCTCGCTCTCGGAGCGTTCTTTGTGTTCGCCGGGTGCGAGAGCTCGTCGCGCCGGACACGGGTTCGCACGGGGAGCGCCTACACGCCGAACTCGGCCGACTGGGAGTTCAAGTCCCGCAAGCCCAAGTGGCTCGACGGGGCGGACCTCTCCGGCGCCGCGGCGACGCCGGGTGTGGTCGCGCGCGCCTCGTGGACCTCCGCGCGCCCGAACCTCCCCGACACCAACCCCATGAACGGGATCAGCCGCATCACCGTGCACCACGACGGGATGAACGCCTTCACGAGCACCTCGCAGGCCGCCGCGGCCCAGCGGCTCGAGTCGATCCGCCGGTCCCATGTCTCCGCGAACGGGTGGGCCGACATCGGCTACCACTACGTGATCGACCCGGCGGGGCGGGTGTGGGAAGCCCGCCCGGTGAACCTCCAGGGCGCGCACGTGAAGGACAACAACGAGCACAACCTCGGTGTGATGGTGATGGGCAACTACGACCAGCAGTCGCCCACCGGGGCCTCGACGAAGGCGCTCGACGACTTCGTGTCCGCGATGATGCGGAAGTACCGCGTGCCCGTCAGCCGCGTGTACACCCACCAGGAGATCCGCCCGACCGCCTGCCCCGGCCGCAGCCTCCAGTACGTCATGGAGTCCACGCGGTCTCGCGGCGGGTCGCTGGCGAGGGCGTAAGGAAAGGCATCGAGGCAGCAAGGCATCGAGGCAGCAAGGCATTAAGGCGAATGCCCCGCGCCCACTGCCCGATGCCTAGTGCCTAGTGCCTAGTGCCTGAAGCTTCGTGCAAGCGCCCCGACGATCTCGCCTACTCCGGGGGCGTGGACTCGACCTCCGGCTTGGCCTCGCCGAAGATCGCGGTGCCGACGCGGATCACGTTGGCGCCCTCCTCGATCGCGGTCTCGAAATCGGCCGTCATGCCCATCGAGAGGATGTTGAAGCGGCCGTCGCCGAGGTCCTTGCGACGGATCTCCTCGAACAGCTCGCGGCAGCGGGAGAAGGCCGAGCGTGCCTGATCCTGGTTGTCGCCCAGCGCGGCCATGGTCATCAGGCCGCGGACCCGGACGTTGATCATGGTGTCGATCTGCTCGGTGAGCGGCCTGGCCGCGGCGATGGGACAGCCGAACTTCTGGGGCTCAAGCGAGCAGTTCACCTGCACGAGCACCTCGACGGGCTTCTCGGTGCGGAGCGCGATCTGCTGGACCTCCTCGGCGAGGCGGAGCGAGTCCACGGAGTGGATCAGCCGGCAGAGCTCGACGACCTTCCGGGCCTTGTTGCGCTGCAGATGCCCGATCATGTGCCAGCGAACGCCGTCGGGCAGCGGAGCGTCGGGTCTGAGCAGCCCCGCGGCGGCGGCGTCGCGGGCGGCGCGGTCCTGGTGCCCCTTCGGATGCACCCGGACCCGCTCGAGGAACTCCTCGACCATCCCGGCGTGCTGGATCAGTTGCTGGACGCGGTTCTCGCCCAGATCCCGGTGGCCCAGCTCCAGCAGCCCGCGGATCTGCTCCGGCTCGGCGTTCTTCGTCACCGCGACGAGGATCACGTCCTCGGCCCTGCGCCCGCTCCGCCTCGCGGCGGCGGCGATCCGTTCGCAGACGTCGTGGTACCGCTCGGCGAGTGTCGCGCTCATGGCCGTGCCGCGTCCCTGCATAGGGCCAGGCTCCTCTCCCCCGCGACTCCGCCGCGGTGCGTGGCGTCGAACACCGGACCGCCGCCGCTAGCATACCCGGCCCCGCGGCGCGGGGAACGGCCGCGGACCCGCCCCGGCGAATCGTACGGAGAGGAGGACGAGGTGACGACGAAGCTCAGCCCGAGAGAAGCCCCGATCCGCGTCGGTGACGCCGCGCCGGATTTCACGCTCAAAGACCAGAACAAGGCCGACTGGACGCTCACCAAAGCCGTGGAGAAAGGGCCGGTGGTGCTGTCGTTCTACCCGATGTCGTTCTCGTCGGTGTGCGAGACGGAGATGCGGTGCGTGACCGACGAGTTCGCCCGCTGGCAGGCCAAGGGGGCGCAGGTCGTGGGGATCTCCTGCGACAGCTTCTACGTGCAGAAGGCCTGGTCCGACTCGCTCGGCCTCAAGCAGCCGCTCCTGGCCGACATGCACCGCGAAGTGTCGAAGGCGTACGGGTTCTACTGGCCGGAGCTGAACGTCTCCCGCCGCGGCACGGTGATCGTGGAGAAGGGGCCCGGCGGTCAGCCGCGGGTGAAGTGGGTCCAGAGCCGCGAGGCGCCGCAGGCGATGAAGGTCGAGGAAGTGCTCGGCGCGCTCGGGTGAGCACTTGTGTGCCACTGGCGGCTCGCCCGCCAGTGCGCACCTCACGACAAGACGGCGGCCCTCAAGCACTTTGCGCGGAGCTCCAGGTTCGTTCTCCGAACATCCCTGCGCCATGCGCTGGCGGGCGAGCCGCCAGTGGCACGCAACGCCGTGAACGTGTGATGAAGAACGAGAGAGCGGTCGATACCGTCGCCCCCGTTCGGGGGCTCTGGACTGTGCGCTTGGCGTTGACCCCGGGCTCACTGCGCCCGCTCGGCGCGGGCTCCGATCGCCCGGGGCTAGCGACAGCGCCCCCGTCCGGGGGCGTCGGGAAGCGGGAAGTTCATGGCGTTGGGTGTCATCCACGATACCTAGGGACGACCGTTGTCCGTTTCCGAATCCGGTGCGCAATGCACTGGGCGGCCGGCCGCCGGTGGCAGGGACCAAGGCCGGAGATCGGTCAGGATCGCGCCGCCGGCATCGGGATCGGGAAATCGCCTTGGAGCGGCCTCCCGCGGCGGATAGGCTGGAAGAGTCGGACTGCGGCGTGCGGGCGGTCTGGCGGAGGCGATGGATGGCGGCCACGGACTACGCGGTATCGGGCGGCAAGTCATTTGCGGACAACACCGTCCCGCAGTACGTTGGCCTCCAGGGCCGGCTCGTCACTAGCTCGCATCGCGACAAGGTGGCCCAGTAGATGTCGCGAGGCGGGACGGCGTCCAACCTCCGCGTCCGGCTCGTGGGCAACTCCTCCGCGAGCGGCACGGTGACAATCACGCTGATGGACGGCAGCACGGCGACCGGCCTCACCGTCTCGATCTCCGCAAACTCGTCGGCGGCCATTTTCCAAGACACGACGCACACGGTGAACTTCAGCGATGGGGCGGAGCTGTCGTGGCGCATCCAGCTCCCCACGACCACCGGCACGTGGGACACGACATTCATCCAATGGATTTCCCGCGAGATTGGATAGCGAACTATGCCAGACATCATCGACTACTGCACCGGCGGCGAGGTCATTGTGCCTAACACCAGCGCACTGCAACAGTACGCGACGATCCAGGGAGATCTGCTCACCGGGGCCGACGCGGCCGACGCGTATATCGAGCAGTCACGAGCCGGCACGCTCTCGAATCTGCGCGTGTATGTGCTCGCGCATGGGCGAGGCCCGACGACGGTGACGCTCGAGAAGACGGGCGATCAGCCGACGTCGCCCCTCCAGATCTCCTTCGATGACGACAATACGTTTCCGGCGCTCTTCGAGGACAACTCGAACACCGTCTCCTTTGACGCCGGCGACAAGCTTCGCTGGCTCATCGACTTCGACGAGGCGCATCCGAGCGATTCGACGATCCTCAGCTACATCAGCGTGAAAGTGGAGTTCGCGTAGGCGGAGCGGTCGTATGCCAACACTGATCACACGAGACTACGTGGTGTCCCAGAAGCGATCCTACGGTACATCATCACCGTACCACGCGAGCATCATCGGTTCGCTCAACGGCGACCCAGATCGGGATGATGCGGCAATGCTCATGAAGCATGCCGGTCGCCTCTCGAAGCTCCGAGTGCAGGTAGCCATTAGTGGCGCATCCGGAAATGCAACCGTGACCCTCTGCAAGAAGGAGTCCGGAGGAAGTTGGGCCACGACGAACTTGAGCGTCACGATTCCGAACGACGTCCCGGGACTCTACGAAGACAACGATCATTCAGTTGATTTTTCGGCTGAGGCTCTACTTTGTTGGGAGATCTATTCGAATACGGGAACAGGGGATTGGTTCTCAATCAGGTCAATTGCCGCCCAGATCTCGGACCAACCATAGGGAGGTACGCCATGTTGAATTCTGGAATGGTTGCCATGGCCCTGGGGCTGCTGATGAACTGTGGTACGGTAGGTGCCGACGTGATCATGGATCAGGTAGATGTCCGCGCGTACGACGCTGGCCGTGGGAACGCAATCGGGGGAAACAACCTTTTCGGCGACGGACCGTGCTTCGCTCTTCAGATCTGTGACGACATTCGCACAACATCCGGCGCGTACATCATCACCGAGGTGCAGGTCGCCAACATATTCTTGGAAGGCTATCACCAGGTTGCCGACGTTCGCGTGAGCGTGTACGCGGATCTCGGCGGCGTCCCCGGCGAGGAGCCGGTCTATTCCGAGCGCGTATCGCGGATGCGGCCCGGGCCGGCGGCCGCGCGACCGCGGGTCACCAACGAATGGTTCGAGGACCACGTGGGCAATCTCTACGGCGTGCTGACCTCGATCACGGGGCTGTGGATCCCGCTCGAGCCCGACACCGGACTACTACATCTGTATCCAGGTGGACGCGGGACCCGACAACTGGGCGTACACGGCGCTCGACGAGGACAACCTCATCGGGAGCGACTGCTACTTCCGAGACGGACCTCCCGAAGAAGGGTGTGACGGTGGATGGGGGCACACGACGTGGCGAGCGATGGGCGATCGCTACGCGCCGGCGAACGTTAACTATCAGGTCGTGGCGGTCGGCGGGCCGCCGCCGATGCCGGGCGACTTCGATCGCGACGGGGCGGTGACCGCCGCCGATCTGGCGGCATTCCTGCAGGCGTGGCGCGCCGGAGGGGCGAGCGCCGACATGGATGCGGACGGTGGGGTTGACACGGCCGACTTCCTCGGGTTCCTCGATGCGTGGACGGCCCGCTGAGCCGCGGGGCGGCGTCACAGCTCGACATCGTCCCCGAAGCTCGTGTACACGCTCCGCGCCGCCGCCACCAGCGGGTGGTCCGGAGGCACGGTCCGCTGCCTTCCCGCGGCCTCGGTGATGTCGATGTCCGTCAGCCGCATGCCCTGCATCACGACCAGCCGGTTCCGCGCCCCCGCCCGCAGCAGCCGCATCGCGTGATACCCGAACTGGGTCGCCAGCACGCGATCGGCGGCCACGGGCGTGCCGCCCCTCTGGACGTGACCGAGCACCACATAACGCGCCTCAACCCCGGTGCGGCCCTCGACCTCTGTGCTCAGCCACTTGCCGATGCCCCCGAGGCGGATCGGGTCCGGGCTGGTCGGATCGACGCGGTCCACGATCTGCTTGCCGCCGAGCGGCCTGGCGCCCTCCGACGCGACGATGATGCTGAAACGCTTCCCCCGGCCGGTGCGGAGGCGCACGGCGTGGCAGATCTCCTCCATGATGAACGGAATCTCCGGGATCAGGATCACGTCCGCCCCCGCCGCCAGCCCCGAGTGCAGCGCGATCCAGCCCGCGTTCCGGCCCATCACCTCGACGACCATCACGCGGTGGTGGCTCGCGGCCGTCGTGCGGACGCGGTCGATGGCCTCGGTCGCGGTCTGCACCGCTGTGAGAAAGCCGAACGTCAGCTCCGAGCCCCACAGGTCGTTGTCGATCGTCTTGGGCACGCCGATGCAGTTCACGCCCCGGTCGGCGAAGGTCTTCGCGCAGGACATGGTGCCGTCGCCGCCGATGACCACCAGCGCCTGCACGCCGTGGCCGCCGAGGTTGCGCATGCAGGCGTCGGTCAGGTCCTCGAAGCGCCAGGTCCCGTCCGGCAGCCGGGCGACCGGGTGCCGCCTGGGATCCGCCTTATTCGAGGAGCCGAGGATGGTCCCGCCCATGGTGAGGATGTTCGAGACGTCGTCCCCGGTGAGCTCGCGGCAGCGGTTCTCGATCAGTCCGAGGAAGCCGTCCTCGATGCCCACGACGGCGATGTCGTGAAAATGCGCCTCCTTCACCACGGCGCGGATGACCGCGTTCAGGCCCGGGCAGTCTCCGCCACCGGTCAGAAGACCGATGCGCGTGGGGTGATCGCTCATCCCGGATGGTATCGGTACGTGGGCAAGCCCCGCTGGCCTCCGTGACAGCCGATCGCCGATGCAATAGGCTTTCCCGGGGGACGTTGTCCCCGGACGGGCAAGGAGAGCGCCGTAGGTGCGCCAGGAGGTGCGGATGCAGGGGCGCAAGCTGGTTGTGACGGCGGTCTGCGGCTTGGCGGCCGCCGCTGGTGGCGGCATCTGGGTGATGCGCGCCGCCGAGCGTGCGCCCGAGGTCGAACCTGCCCCGGAGCCGCTGGCAGTGGTGGCCGCGGCGCCGCCCCAGGCCCCCGATCCCGCCCCGCGAGCGATCTCTCGGCCTCCGGCCGTGCACGAGCCCGTCCTCCCGCAGACGGCCGACGCCGAGCCCGACCCGACCCCTCCTGCGCCCGAGCCATCGACGGACGAGGAGCGCCGGCAAGAGTTCGAGCGGATGCGGTCCGAGGTGACGCGCCGCTTCGATCACGACGGCGACGGCGAGCTCAGCGAGTCGGAGCGCGCAGAGGCCAGGGCCGAGTGGGAGGCTCGCACCGGCGAGTTCCGGCGGGCGATGATGCAACGCTACGACCGCGACGGCGACGGTGAGCTCTCGCGCGAGGAGCGCGAGGCCGCGCGCGAGGAGGCCCGCCAGGTGCGGCAGGAGATCCGCGACCGGATCGTGCCGCAGTACGACCTCGACGGCGACGGCGAGCTCAACGAGCAGGAGCGCGAGGCCGCGGGCCCGGCGTTCCGCGAGGAGTTCGAGCGGATTCGGATCGTCGCGATGCTCGATCGGGACGGCTCCCGAGCCATCGAGGCCGGGGAGCTGGCGACGGCGATTCTCGGCGTATCCGAGGGAGATCCGGCGTTCGACCTCAACCGCGACGGAGTGACGGATTATCGGGACGCGACCTATGCCACCGAGGTGGCGCAGGGGAATTGACCGCTGGAGCGAGCCTCCGGGGCAATCGCACCCGCTCGCGAGCGTTTCGCACGGAATGAGTGCTCGTGAGCGGAAAGGAGCGCGGCCATGCGCGGCGTCATGAAGTTGGTGTGTGTGTTCGCGGTCGCCGGCGTCGCGTTCGGCGCGCAGGCCCAGCATGGCCAGGCGCGCCGGAGCGGGGAGGACCAGCGCCCGGACGTCGCCCCGGCCGACGAAGCCGTGCGTGGCGAGCGGCGCGCCCGCGACCCGTCGTGGGGAGCGCCGCCCCGGAGCGAGCGGCGCGACGCCGGCGAACGGCCGCAGCGCCTCGCGGGCCCACGCGTGGACCAACGGCCGGAGCGACGAGCGGGGGACCCGTCACCGCGCCCGGGCGTGCGTGCCGATCGATGGGGCGGCATGGCTCCCGCCATCCGGTGCTGCGCCGGGTGCGCCTGCTCGGATTCTGTGGAGACCGGTGTGCGCGGCCGCGATGCCGCGCCCGCGCTCAGAGCGCCGGAGGGGTCGGCGCGGCGGCGTCCTCCGGGTGCGCCGGGGCTCGCGGCGCCGCAGAGCCGGGGCGGCTTCAGCGATCCATCCCGAGCGGGGCGCCCGGCTCGCGTGGTGCGAGAGCCGGCGCCGGGACTGTGGGCGGAGCGGGCGCGCCGGGCGGAGCGGAGAGCGCTCCCGTCGCCGGCGGACAGGGGCGTCGCGCTGGGGCAGAGGGATATCCGGCGCATCGAGCCCGCGCGGCGATCTGCCCTCATAGAGATTCTCCGGGAGCGCGTGCGGCGGGCCCGTGATGGAGGCGCGGCGGAAGATTGCCCACCCCAAGACGCGCCGGCCCTCCACCGTCGCGGTGCGACGCTGCGTCGTCCGGAAGGCGCTCGGCGCGGTGTTGACCCGGTGTAGACCGCTCGCCGCCCTGTTGGGGGTTCAGGCGCCCGCGGGCCGAGAGCGTCTGTGGCGGGAGCGCCGCGCCGGGCGATCGCGCCCTTGCTTCCGGGACGGCGGGCCGGTTCCCGGCCCCTCGGCAAACCGTCCTCGTCCGGCGCGGGTACATTGCTGCGGTGAGTCCGGACCCACAGAAGCCGGCGGGGACTGCGGCGCGGCTGCCCGAGCAGGATGCGTCGCTGTACCTCCACCCGCAGACCCTCGCCCGCCTCAAGACCTTCGAGCTGCGCGCCAAGATGATCGTCGAGGGGGTGATGAGCGGCCAGCACCGCTCCCCGTATCAGGGCTTCAGCGTCGAATTCGCCCAGCACCGGCCCTACGTGCCCGGCGACGACGTGCGGCACCTCGACTGGAAGGTCTACGCACGCTCCGACAAGCTGCACCTCAAGCAGTACCAGCAGGAGACCAATCTCGACCTGCTTGTGCTCGTGGACGCCTCCGGCTCCATGAACTACGGCAGCCGCAGCTTCGAGGAGGCGTCCGGCGTCGGGCGCAAGACCAGCATCGACGACCGCCCCTACTGGAGCAAGTTCGACCACGCGACGGCTCTCGCGGCGGCGCTGAGCTACATCACGCTGCGCCAGGGCGACCGCGCCGGCCTCGTGGTGTTCGCCGACGAGGTCAGGGCGATGGTCGCCCGCTCCGGCTCGATGGGCGCGTGGCGGCAGGTCGTGGGGGCCCTCTCGACGCACCCCGTCGAGCGGCCCACAGATCTCGGGCGCGTCGTGGACCAGGTCATCGCGAAGGTGTCCAACCGCTGCCTCATCGCCCTCATCAGCGACTTCTTCGAGGACGCCGCCCAGATCCGCGCCGCGATGGCCCGCATCAAGCACAAGGGCCACGACCTGATCGCGTTCCAGGTGCTCGACCGGGCGGAGCTGAAGTTCGACTTTGCCGACGCGGCGCCCTTCGAGGGCCTGGAGGGCGAGGGCCTCGTGCGCGTGGACCCGCGCGCCGTGCGCCAGGCCTACCTCGACGCCATCGGGGCGCACGTGGCCGAGGTGGAGAAGATCACCCGCGGGTTCGGCTTCGATTACCAGCTCGTCGATTCGCACGATTGGCTGGGCCCCCCTCTCGCGGCGTTCGTCGGCCGGCGCAACGCCCAGATCAAGCGCCGCAAGCAGGGGTAGCGAGAAAGGATGAAGGAAGGATGAGGGATGGAGGATAGGAGCGGGCGGGGCATGCGTGGCCTTCGTCCTTCGTGCGTTTCCGCTGAGGTGTAATTGACGTTTCTGCATCCCATTCTGCTCGGCGTGGGGCTGGCGGGCGTCGCGATCCCGATCGCGATCCACCTGCTCATGCGCAGGCGCCGCCGGCCCGTCCGCTGGGCGGCCATGCGCTTCCTCATCGAGGCGTACAAACGCAAGCAGCGCCGCCTGCGCCTGGAGCAGTTGCTGCTCCTGGCGGCGCGATGCCTCCTGGTCGCCGTCATCGCGCTCGCGATCGCTCGCCCCATGGTCAGCCGGGCCGAAGCGCTCGGCGCGGGATCCCGCGACCTGTACCTGCTGCTCGACAACAGCCTGGCCTCCGGCCTGACGGACGATGCCGGCGCCAGCTCGCTCGGGAAGTCCGTCGAGCAGGCGCTCGCGCTGCTCGATGGGCTCGAGAGCGCTCGGGGGGATCGCGCCGCGCTCGTGCTCCTCGGCGGCGAGGCCGAAGGTGTTGTCCTCCCCCCGACCTCCGACCTCGCGCAGGTCGAGCGTCGGGTGCGCGAAGCGGTCGTGACCGACGGCCCGATGGATCTCGCCGGCGCGCTCGACCTGATCGCCTCCGCCGCCGAAGGCGCGCGGACCGGCGGCGCAGCGCCCGTGATCGCCGTGCTCTCGGAGTTCCGCGAGGGCAGCCTCGGCCCCGCGCCGGTCCTCCCGAGTGTCGGCGAGGGCTTCACGCTGCTCGCGAGCGACGCGGCGACGCAGCCCCTCGCGAACGTGGGGGTGGCGTCGGCGGAGCTCCTCCGCCCGGTGATGCTGACGGGCGGCGCGGAGGGAGAGGCGCTCGGCGCGCCCGGACAGGTGCGGGTGCGCCTCATCCGCTCCGGGGCCGGAGCCGACCGCGCGGGCGCTTCCTCGCTCCGCGTGATCCGTCAGGCCGAGCACGGAGACCAGGAGATCGGCTCGGCCGTGGTGGAGTGGTCTCCGGGGCAGAGCGAGGCGCAGGCCACGGTGGACCTGAACGCCGGCGACGGCCTGGGCGAGGGTCGCGCCGTGCTCCGCGTGGAGATCGACCGCGACGCCAACGAGCGCGACGACGCCGCGTGGGCGGTGCTCGAGCTGCGCGATCGGCTGCGCGTCGCGCTGATCGGCGCCCGCCGCTACGGCGAGCGGGCGCGGATCAGCGACTTCGGGCCCACGGATTGGCTCGCCCTCGCGCTGCAGCCGGCGGGCGACGCCGCCGGCGCCGAGATCGACGTCGAGGTGCTCGACGCCGCACGCATCGGGGCCGGGCAGCTCGCGGGCTTCGATGCGGCCGTCATCGCCGAGCCCGACCGGCTCCGCCCGGATGGCTGGACGGCCCTCCGCGAGCTGCGCTCGAGAGGCGCCGCCGTCGTGCTGTGCGCCTCGGCCGCTCCCGGCGCGCAGATGTGGGTCGAGCCCGCGCGCGAGGCGCTGGGCCTGCCGTGGGAGATCGATCTCGAGCCGATGCCGCAGGAGAACGCCGGCGTCGAGGTCGCCCCGCCGGGGGCCGGCGACCTGCTCTGGTATCTCAGAGGCGAGTTGGAGGCGCTCGCCGGCGCCGTGCGCGTGCACCGGGCGCTCTCGGTGCGGACAGAGAGCTCGGGCGACGTGCTGCTCTCCTCCTCCGGGGGCGGGCCGCTGCTCCTGGCCTCCACGCGGTCGCCGGCCGATCGCCCCGCCTCCCCGGGCGTGGTCGCGCTGCTGGCGACGGCGGTCGACCTCGACTGGACCGACCTCCCGGCGCGCCCCCTGATGGTCCCGCTCGTGCAGGAGCTCGTGCGCAGCGGGGTGGGCCGCGCGGCCCTGGGCGGGCAAGCGATCGCGGGCGCCAGGCTCACGGTGCCGCAGGGCAGCATCGAGCTGAGGGGCGTGACCGGCCCCGCAAGTGCATCCGGCGCGTTCGCGATCGATCCCGCTCGCGGCGTCACGCGTGAGCCGGTCCGGCGGGCGGGCGCATACGAGGCGGTGGACGGCGCCGGGCGGGTCATGCGGGTGATGGTCGTGCAGCCGGACGCCGCGGCCGGCCGGGCTCAGATAGTGGAACCACGGCGCGTACAGGCCTGGCTCAGCGCCTCGCTCGCTTCCGGCGAGGGCTTCGCTTGGACGTCCGACGCCGCGGGTCCCCGCGCCGGCGGCTCCGGCTCGCCGGCGGCCCGGCGGGCTACGGAGGCCGGCCCCGGCCTGGCCCTGCTCGCGGCGGCGCTGGGGCTTGCATGCGTCGAACTGGGGCTCGCCCGGCTCGTCAGCCATGCCGCGCGACCGATCCCGACCGCACGCGCCGAGGGCTCGGCATGAGCGGGCTTCTCGCGAGGGTGTTCGGCCTGGAGGAACTCCGCCTCGGAGACGAGGGCGTGCGTCTCGACATGACGCTCGACCTGCCGGCGTGGCTCTGGGCTCCCCTCATCGCCGCCGCGCTCGGGCTGGGCGCCTGGAGCTACTGGAGGCTCGAGGGCGCGGCGCGTGGGCGGGCGGCGCTCGGGGCGGTGCGGGCGATCTTGCTCATTGCTCTCGCCGTGCTCGCGGCGGGTCCCCGGCTGATCCGGGACAACCAGCGCACCGAGCGCGACCGCGTCGTCGTGCTGCTCGACCGCTCCGGCTCGATGACGATCCCCGACGCGGGCGGCGCCAGAGAGCGCGACGCGCAGCTGCGCGATGTCGTCGCCGACCCGGTGTGGGCCCAGGTCGCCGAGTCCCACCAGGTCCTTTGGCTCGGGTTCGACTCCGGGGCATACGAGATCGGCGATGGGGGCGAGGGCCTCGCGCCCCCGGAGGGCGCCCGGACCCGCATAGGCGCGGCGGTCGCCGACGCCCTGAGGCGTGTCTCCGGACAGCCGGTCTCCGGCGTCGTGCTCGTGACCGACGGGCGCACCAGCGACCCGCCGGACGCCCGGCTGCTGCGCGATCTGACGGCCCAGAAGATCGGCGTGTTCGCCGTGCCGCTCGGCAGCGAGCGGGCGCTCCTCGATCTCGCCCTCGAGAGCGTCGAGGCCCCGACGGCCGCGTTCGTCGGAGACTTCGTGCCGGTGACGGCGCGGGTCGTCGCGCGGGGCGAGGCGTCCGCGGCCCCGGTGGGCCGGGTCGTGCTCGTGGACGAGAGCACCGGGCGCGAGCTCGACGCCGCGCCCCTCGACGCAGGTTCCTGGCGCGACGGGGCGGCGGAGGTGCGCCTGGCCACGCAGCCCGAGCGAGCGGGGGCTTCGCGCTGGACGGTGCGGGTGATCTCCGACGGGGGGGACGTGCTGGAGGACAACAACGCGCGGAGCGTACAGGTCGAGCTTGTCGATCAGCCGCTCCGCGTCGCGTACTTCGAGGGCTACCCGCGCTGGGAGTACCGGTACGTGAAGGACCTCGTCGTGCGCGAGGAGTCGCTGCGGTCGAGCGTCATGCTGCTCGCGAGCGATCGGCGCTATATCCAGGAGGGCGACGTCGGCATGGCCCACGTGCCGCGGTCGAGCGGCGAGTGGTCGGAGTTCGACGTGGTGGTGCTCGGCGACGTGCGCCCGGACGTCTTCAGCCAGGAGCAGCTCGGGCAGCTCCGCGACCACGTGGCGCAGCGGGGCGGCGGGCTCGTCTGGATCGCCGGCCCCGGCTCGACGCCCTGGTCCTGGGCATCGACGCCGCTCGCCGACCTCCTGCCCTTCGCCGCGAATCTCGGCGGCGGGATCCGCGGCTTCTCCACGCAGCCCTCCCCGGTCACGCTCCGGCCCGAGCAGGCCGCGGAGCGCCTCGGGGTGCTGGTGATGACCGAAGGCTCTGGCGCCGGCTGGCTCGATCGGCTCAGCGAGCCCGACACGGGGTGGTCCGTGCTGCGCTGGTCGCTCGCCATCGCGCCCGGGGCCATCAAGCCGACGGCCGAGGTGCTCGCCAGCAGTGTGCCGGTGCTGAGCTCGGGCGAGCCCTCGGCGTGCGTGCTGACCATGCGCTACGGCGCGGGCCGCGTGGTTTTCGTCGGGACCGACGAGGTGTGGCGCTGGCGTTATGCCCGCGGCGGCGTGCTGCCCGAGCGCTTCTACCTGCCGCTGATCCGCCTCGCCGGGCGGGGGAGCCTGTCGCGGAGCGGCCGGCCGGTCGTGCTGGAGGCTTCCCCC
>DASRXL010000091.1:0-27562 GCA_035654175.1 Phycisphaerales bacterium | reverse complement strand
CGCCCGATCCGAGCCCCGCGGCCGCCAGCCAGCACCACCACACCCGGATGCGCATGTTGCACCTCCTTGGCCCGAACCTACCACAGCCCGCGCCTCGGGCCAGCGGATCCCCGGTGAAAACCCGGCTCGCGAGCGAGTGCCCCGCCTCGACGAGGCCTCTCATGATCCATCGGCGCCACGCCGACGCCCCGCACCGGGCGCCGCCTCTTGCACGGCGCGCAGGTCCCGCGCTCCCCCGCCGCCATCGTGCCCGACTCGCCAGCCCAACCCCGGCGCCCGGAGCCCCCAGTCGCCGTCACACGGCCCCGTCCCCTGTTTCAGCGGGCGCCGTGCGTGGTCTTCCTTGCATCTCGCCAAACCGGCGGTAGCTTCTGAAACGGCTGGGAGCTTTGGGAGAGTCCCCCGGATCAACGGTCCCCCGAGGAGAAAGATCATGCATTCACCCCTGCGCGCCGCCTGTGCTCTTGCTGTCGTGTCCGCGCTCGGCGGAGCGGCTTCCGCCGACGTCCTCTTCAACAACTTCGCCGCGAACGACGAGTACGACACCGAGCGTGGCTGGACCATGTCCTACGGCGGCCCTCTCGGCGGCGACGTCTACGAGCAGGCCGCGCCCTTCACCGTCACCGGCGGCGACTACTACTTCGACTCGGCCGAGGTCGCCGTGCTGCACAACTGGGGGCCGGACCTCATCTACTTCAACCTCCACGCCGACGAGGGCGGCGTGCCCGGCGCGATCCTCGATTCGACGACCGCCTCCGGCGTCGCCCCGCCCTTCGAGCTCCGCCCCCCCATGGTGGCCGACTTCGGCGGCGACTTCGTCCTCAAGGACGGCCAGACCTACTGGCTCGCCCTCCGCACCGAGGAGACCGACGCCCTTGTCAGTTGGGCTTTCAACATCGTGGACGATTTCGGCCTCCGCGCCCAGCAGCTCAACGACGGCCCGTGGGAAGCCTTCAAGGGCGACCCCGGCACCGACTCCGAGCGCGGCGTGTACCGGATCAACGCCACCCCGGTGCCCGCCCCCGCCGCGCTCCCGCTGCTCGCCCTCGCCGGCGCATGGCGCCTCCGCCGCGAGCGCGCCTGAAGTCCACGCGACGTTTATCTCGTCTCCCCCCGATGACGCAGGTTTCCTAATCCCCCACGAGCGGTGCTCGTCCGCGCCGTCCGCAAACTTCTCGCGGCTTTGCTGGAACTCACAAGCCGTCGCTGTACCATCTCCCCTGGCCCGCCGCGAGGGCGGGCCTATGGAAGGAGCAGAGACATGTCGGCACGCCTCAGTGGGATCGTTGTCGTCGCGTTCGCGGGCCTCGCCGCGGCACAGCCGATCATCGATGGATCCATCGTCGGCGACAGCTACGGCGACGCGCTCAGCGTCCAGAAGGTGCAGACCGGCTTTGGCGACAACGCTTCCGAGCTCAACGCCGCCTACGCCCGCATCGAGGGCGGCAAGCTCTTCCTCGCCCTCACCGGCAACATCGAAGCCAACTTCAACAAGCTCGAGATCTTCATCGATTCCGCCGCCGGCGGCGAGAACACCCTGAGCGGCGATCCCGGCAACGACAACGCCGGCAACATGACCGGACTGACCTTCGACCGCGGGTTCGACGCCGACTACCACCTCATCCTCCGGCGCGGGTTCGACGGCTCGATCAACCGCTTCGACCTCGACTACGCGGAGCTCGGCACCCCCAACTTCTCGTTCTACGCCGACGTCTTCGGCGGCTCGAGCGAGGGCTCGGGCTCCACCGGCACCGGCGCAAACGCCTTCCCCATCTCCCTCGGCTACGACAACAGCAACACCGGCGGGGTGACCGGCGGCGACCAGGCCGCGGACCAGAACGCCGCCCTCGCCGTCGAGACCGGCATCGAGCTCGCGATCGATCTGGCCGACCTCGGGGCCCCGGCCGGCGCGTTCAAGGTTCTCGCCTTCGTCAACAACCAGGACCACAACTACGCGTCGAACCAGTTCCTCGGCTCGCTCGAGCCCCCCCAGGGCAACCTCGGCGGCGACGGCTCCGGCGGCTTCACCGGCGTGTTCAATGTCGACCTCAACACCTTCGCCGGCCAGCAGTACTTCATCGTCCCCGCCCCCGCGACGGCCGCCGCCCTCGCCATGGGCGGGCTGCTCGGCCGCCGCCGCCGCTGACGCGCGACCTCTCGCCCCACAATGCCCGAAGGCCGGGGCCCAAGCCCCGGCCTTCTCTGCTTTCGAGCGGCGCCAGCCCGCCGGCCGGCCTCGCGCTCTTACCGGCCCCGCGCGAACCGGAGAAGCTCCGCGCCGCTCTCGTCTCGCAGCACCAGCTCTCCTCCCGCGAGCGCCGCGCCGTCGAATCGCCGCACGGCGCCGAGCGCGTCGAAGTACCGATCCTCCAGCTCCATGGCTTCGCGCGGCCCGGCCATGAGCGTCGAGGTCACCGGCCCGAGGCCGAACTCGCCTCCATCGAGCCGCGCAAGGTCAAGAGTCGAACCCCACTGGTTCACGCCGCCGAACCCTCCGACCTCGCGCCCCTCCGCGATCCTGAGCGTCGGCGGGCGCTGCGCCCCCGGCAGTTCAACCGGCGCTCCCCGGATTGCCGTGAGGCGCCATTCCCCCTCCAGCCCCGACGCCGCGGACGCTTCGTCGCGCGTTCCCTCTCCCGTACCAGTCCCGGTCGAGGCGCCGTCCGTCGACCGGTCGGTGGCTTGACAGCCGAGCGAGAAGGCGGACGCCAGGAGCATGAGGCACGTTGCGGCGGCGGTTTGCATGACGATTCCCTCCCGTTGACAGTCAGGCCCGGATAACCCGCCAGTCACTCTTGGCGGCCCCGCCCGGGCCGGCAAGCGGGCAGTCCGCCTCATTTCGCGCGCCCCGGCGCAGCCGCCCGCGCCGGGCTCGCAAGATCTGCCTTTACACTCCGATTGCCCCGTGTTAGTCTCCGGCTCGTCGCGCATCAGGGGCCGCGGGGGGATCGATGGTCGACGTCTCGCGGAGATAAGCCCGGCGACGTGCACAGAGGGACACGCCATGGAGTCGCGCTTCGCCGGCATCGGCATCACGCTCGTGATCATCGCGGCGCTCGTCGGGTACAAGTTCATGCAGAAGGGTGACCGCGCGGAGGAGATCCGGCAGCAGGTCATGACGCAGCTGGAGGCCCTCCCCGACTTCGAGACGCACGCCCTGCTCTACACCACCTGGTTCGACGCCCACCACGACACCATCTTCGAGCAGCACTTCCACATGGGAGGCCGGCGCGTCCCCGCTCGCTTCGACGGCGACGAGTACATCCATGATCTCTTCACCGCCATGGTGGTGGACGCCACGGCCGCGGGCTACGAGGAGCAGGCCGACCGCCTGCGCGAGCTGGGCGACTCGCTCTATATCGAGTCCGAATGACCGGCGCGTTGCCTTTGATCGCTGTCGCGGCCGCACGGGCCGGCACAGGCGCACACCCCGGCCCCGCGCCTATGCTGCGCCATGCAACGCCAAGTCAGCGTCTCTCTCGGGCGCGAGGCCTTCAGCACGGCCGTCGCGATCGGTCCCCACGCGCTCGCGGCCGATGAGCCGGCCGAGCTCGGCGGCGGCGACACGGGCCCGACGCCGGTCGAGCTGCTGCTCGCGTCGCTCGCGTCGTGCAAGGCCATCACGGTGAAGATGTACGCCGACCGCAAGCAGTGGCCGCTCGAGCGGGTCGAGGTCGTCGCGCGTGCCGCCTCCATGCACGGCGCCGTGATCGCGTCGATCGAGACGCAGGTGCGCGCCTCGGGCGACCTGAGCGAAGATCAACGCGCGCGTCTGCTCGAGATCGCGGAGAAGTGTCCCGTGCAGAAGGCGATCACCTCGGGCGTCAGGATCGAGCCGCACGGCGCGGCCCTGTGACGCGACCGGCCGCCGATCGCCCCGGGCTCACGCGGCCCGGCGCGACCTGAACCTCGCGCCGTAGAGCACGACCGCGAGCACGATCCAGAGCGCGCCGAGCAAAGCCGCGCTGCGCGTGCTCTCCTTCATGAACGAGCCCGCGACGACGCCCAGCTCGCCCACGACGAAAATCGCCGGGACCACGGGGTAGCCCAGGGCCCGCAGCGTGCCCCCGTCCGGCCCGAGGCGGCGCGCGAGCACGAAGATCGCGGCGCCCGTCAGCCCGAAGAAGACGCTGTCCACGGCCACCACCCCCGTGAGCAGCCGGTCCACGGCGTCAAAGTCGTTGCCCGCCGCGACGAGGAGCCACAGCGCGAACACGCCGAGCAGACCGACCGCCGCGGCGGGGGTGCCGAAGCGGGCGCTCAGGCGTCCGAACTCGGAGAAGAATCGGCCGTCGCGCGCCATGCCGTAGAGCAGGCGCGGCCCGGAGAGGAACTGGGCGTTGAGCACGCCGAACGCCGAGACCGCGACCGCGCCGGCGATGATCCTCGCCCCCGCCCCGGGCGCGACGACGCTGGCCGCGTCCGCCGCGAGAGCCCCGCTCGAGGCGACGCCCTCGGCCCCCAGCAGGCGCAGGTAGGCCCAGTTCGCGAGCAGGTAGACGATCACCACGAGCACCACGCCCCCCACGATCGCCCGCGGCAGGGTCCGGCGCGGGTCTCGCACCTCGCCCGAGATCCACAGCGCGTGCTGCCAGCCGCCGTAGGAGAAGAACGTGGCGACGAGCGCGGTGAGGACCGCGGCCGCCGCTCCGGGCACGCCGCGGCTCGCGTGCGCGATCTCGGACGCCGCATGCGCCGGGGCCACGAACGCCGCGGCGAAGGTGACCGCCAGCAGCGTCAGGAGCTTGCAGAGCACCGTCAGGTTCTGGATGCGCGATCCCCACCGGACGCCGACGATGTTCGCGCCCATGAGTCCGACGATCAGCGCCGCCGCAAGTGCGAGCTGCCCGCCGGGCGTCGGATCGCGTCCCGCGACGCCGACGGCGAGATTCTCGGCGCAGACGAGCCCGATGATCGCGATCGCGCCGGGCTGGATCGCGGTGGCATTGCAGAAAACGAACACGAAACCGGGCAGCGGCCCGTACGCGTCGCGCAGCACCTCATACTGCGCCCCGCTCGCGTGATACCGTCGGCCCAGCGCCGCGAAGGTGAGCGCGCCGCAGAGGGCGATCCCGCCGGCGAGGGCCCACGCGATGAGCGCGAGCTCGCCGGATTGCGTCGCCTGCACGACCTGCTTGGGCGTGAAGAAGATCCCCACGCCGATGATCGCGCCGACGACGACGCACGCGGCGTCGAAGGTGCCGAGGACGCGTGCCGGCTCGTTCGCCGGGGTGCTCTGCTCGGGAGTCGTCATTGGACCAGCGTACCGGCACGCGCACGCCGGCGGGCGGCCGATGCGCGGATCAGGCCGGCGCGGGTTCGGCGTCGCCCCGGCACGGCCGGCCGCGCACGATCGCGGCGATCACCGCCCCGGCGCCGAGCCACCCGATCGCCTGATCGATCAGGCCGCCGAGCACGAGCTCGGGGGGAAATTTGTACCAGTTCCAGTAGGAGACGTCGACGGTGAGCCAGGCGAACAGGCCCAGCGCGCCGGCGACGAGCGTCTTGCCCATGAAGGTGCAGGGCAGCCAGCCGAGCACGATCGCCAGCACGGCGGCGGCGAGCACGTCGGCGCCCCATTCGACGCCGAGCTGCGTGGGTGGCATGAACTCGCCCGGCCCGGGGTCGGCGATGAGCACGCCGCGAGGCCCGGCCTCCCACTTCCGCTGCCATGCCTCCATGGCCTCGTCGGTCGCCCCGGCGGCGCCGATCCCAGGGAACATGTAGAAGCCCGGCTCGGTGACGTGCTGCCCGATGGCGGGGAGGAGCACCTCCTCGGCGGGGAGCTCCTTGATTCCCATCTCGCCGATGGGCAGCACCATATGGGCGATCGCGCCCCAGACGAACATCACCGTGCCACCAGCGACCGCCGCGACGACGACCCGGATCGGGCTCATGTGCGTTCTCCTTAGAATGGCGCGGCCATTCTATCAGCAATGCGGGGGCGATGAGGGTTGGGAATGGCGGCGGTCGAAGACCGCCGACACGGCCCGAGCGCACTCCGAGGTGTCGGGCATCCGGGACGCAGCGCTGGCTCGGCGGATCTCGGCGCCCGCGAGTGGTGCCTCGCGGCCGGCTTGGCCGATGCAATGCACCGGGGGCGGAGCGGCCACGGCGGCCGGCCGCTTCGAGAGGCGGGGCGCGGACCACGCCCCGCGGGCCCAAGGCCGGAAAGGGACGGCGCATGGACATGGTGATGCTCACCCTGGCGCAGAACAGCGACGACTTTGGCTTCATCGGAGGGTTGTTCTACCTCACGATCCTGGCTCTCATCGTGGCCTCGTGGTGGATCATCTTCCAGAAGGCCGGCCAGCCGGGCTGGACGGCCATCATCCCGATCGTGAACATGTACTTCTTGTGCAAGGTCGCGGGCCGGCCGGGCTGGTGGGTGATCCTCTTCTTCATTCCCATCGTCAACATCGTCATCAGCGCGATCGTGTCGATCGACGTGGCCAAGTCGTTCGGCAAGGGCACCGGCTTCGGTATCGGGCTGTGGCTGCTCGGCATCATCTTCTACCCGGTCCTGGCGTTCTCGGGGGCCGAGTACCAGGGCCCGGCCGCGTAAGGACGATCCTGCCATGCCGCCCCAACGCTTCGGGGAGCCGCGCCGGCTCGACGTCTTCGAGAGCTGCCTTGCGTGCGGATACGACCTCTCCGGGCTCCCGGGCGCGCAGCCGTGCCCCGAGTGCGGCGCGGTCTACGCCTCCGGCGCGCTCGAGGTGCAGGGGATCGTGGGCAGGGTGCGCGGGGCGAGCGTCTGGCGGCGATGTGCGTGGGGCGCGGTGGTCGTCCTGCTGATCGTCCTGGTGTACGGGTGGCCGCTGCTCCTCGGAACGGACGGCCTGCTGGCGGGCGGGGTCGCGCTGCTGGGCCTGGGCGGCGCGGGCGCGCTGCTGGCCACCAGCCCGCGCGAGCGACAGGGGCGCGAATGCGTGGTGCTGACGGGCGCGGGCGCCGTGCGCAAGCCGCTCGACGCACGCGCCCGGTCGGACCGGGCGTTGGTCCCGTTCCCGCCCGGCGCCTGCGCGGACCTTCACAGGGTCAGCTCCCGGTGGGCGCGGCTCCGGGTCGGCACGCGGCCGTCGCCGGGGGGCGCGGTAGGGCGCGTGGTGCTGGACGTGGGCTTCGCGTGCGATCGGGATCACTGGGAATTGGTCGCGGCGATGCTGGGAGAGCTGCTCGGCCCGGACCCTGCCGTCCGAGTCCGGCCGTAGACTCCCGCCCATGCACAGCGACTGGGTAGCGCCCATCACCCTCGCGAACGACGTCGTGGCGCTGGAGCCGCTGGCTCCCTCGCACGCCGCCGAGCTGGCCCGCGCGGCGGCGACCCCCGAGACATTCCGCCTCTTCTCGCGCGGGCCGCGGGAGATCTCCGAAACGGGGATGCGCGAGTTCATCGAGTTCCTGCTCGGCCCGGCGGAGACCGTGCCTTTCTGCGTCGTCGAGCGGGCGAGCGGCCGGCGGGCGGGGATCACGACGTTCCTGGATATCCGGGCCCAGCACCGGGGCCTGGAGATCGGGTGGACGTGGTACGCCCCCGACTGCCGCGGCACGGGCGCGAACCCGGCGTGCAAGCTGCTGCTGATGGAGCACGCCTTCGAGCGGCTGGGCGCGATCCGGGTATGCCTGAAGACCGACGAGCGGAACGCTCGGAGCCGCGCGGCGATCCTGAAGCTCGGTGCGCAATTCGAGGGCATACTTCGCGAGAACATCATCATGCGCGACGGGTTCCGGCGGAGCACGGCGATGTACTCGGTGCTGGAGAAGGAGTGGCCGGGGGTGAAAGCGCGGCTGCAAGCGAGGCTCGGTGCCTCCGGGGACCGCTCTCAGACCGGACCTGGGCGCGGTGCATAGAGTGCGTCCGGCCGCGGGGTCTGCTCTCGCACGGCGGAGCCAGCACTGTCCCGACGCGGAACACCCACGCGGCCTGTGGATCGATTGTCCCATGCACGAATCGATGCCCCACTCCCGCCAGCAGCCGCTTCCGCTGACCGAGCCGCCTTCCGGCGGCAGCGCGGCGGAGGCCGGCGTTCCGTCCGAGCAGGACATCCGGACGCTGGTGGACACGTTCTACGGCGCCGTGCGCGAGGACGAGCTGCTCGGGCACGTCTTTGAGGAGCACGTTGCCGACTGGTCGGTACACCTGCCGAAGATGTACGACTTCTGGTCGAGCGTGGTGCTGCACACCGGGCGGTACTCGGGCCGTCCGATCGTGGCGCACGCGGCGATCCCGGAGCTGAGCCCGGAGCACTTCGAGCGGTGGCTGGAGCTGTGGCGAGCGACGGTCGCGCGGGTGATCCCGGCGCGGGCGCAGGACGCCTTCATCGTGGCCGCCCGCCGCATGAGGGCCTCGATGTCGTCGCGGCTGTTCGGGGAGCCGGGGTGATCGCTGCGCCGGGCGCGGTCAGGGCGAGCCCGGCCCGAGCGAGACCTGAAGCAGAAACGCCGCGGGAGTCTCGGCGCGCACGTCGTGGCGCACGCGCGGCGGCATGACCATGACGTGTCCCGGGGCGAGGCGGGATTCGGCGCCCGCGACCCTCATCAGGATCTCGCCCTCGATCGGCTGCACGCTCACGGTTCCCGCGGCGGCATGCTCCGGGAGCACGGCGCCGGCCTCCATGACAAAGAGGGCGAGCGTACGCCCGCCGTGCTTGTACAGAGTCTTCTGCCGGTGACCATGCCGTGCGCCGCCGGGCTCGGCGCGGAGCGAGGCGACCTCGGCCGCAAGGTCGAGCACGAGGCTCCCGACGTCGAACCGCTCGGCGGGGGGAGTTCTGGGCCTGTCGCCGGTCATGCTCTCCTCCCGTAACGCCCGCGCTCAGCGCTCGCGAGCCTTGGCCTTGCCGGCGTCAAGCACGGCCTCGCGCAGCACGATCGCGTGGTTGTTGTCGGTGACTTTGGCGCCGTAGAGCAGCGTCACGCCCTGCTTGCCCCGCCCGCTGTGCTCGCGCACGAGCGTGCGGAGCTCATCGAGCGCGGCGCCGCCCGCGAGCTCGGCGCGGTAGCGCTTGCGGAACTCGCCCCACTTCTCGGGATCGTGCCCGAACCAGACGCGGAGGTCGGCGCTCGGGGAAACCTCCTTCAGCCAGAGGTCTACCTTTGCCCGCTCCTTGCTCATGCCCCGCGGCCACAGACGGTCCACGAGCACGCGCAGGCCGTCCTCCGGCGAGGGGTCGTCGTAGATGCGCTTGATGCGGATGCGATCGGCGGTCGCGGCCATGGCGGTCGGCGCGCCGGAGCCTGGCTCGGCGCGTCTCCACAAGTATACGGCGCATCCGCGAGCGGGGCCGGATTCCGCGCCGCCGCCGTGCTCCGCCGGGCGGGCCGCTGTATCCGGGGTATTCGTTGCGAGCCGCGCGTCCGTCTCTTCCGCCGTCCGCGTCACGGCGCGGGATCGATCCCCGGCGTGTGCCCGACGGCGTTCTGGGATGCGCTCTCCCGCAGCTCACGGTCGATCGCGCCGAGCGTCTCGAGCAGCCGCCGCCGCGCCGCCGCGGCGTAGGGGTTGCCGAGCTGGATGAGGCTGAAGAGGTGCCCTGCGTCGGCGCGAACGGTCTCGACGGTCTGCGCGAGCGCGCGGAAGCTGGGCGTGACGATCTCGCTCGAGCCTCCGGCATCGATGTCGAGCATCGCCTTTGCGACGAAGAAGGCGAGGGCATGCGTCTCGGCCATGTGGCGGTCGTGGGCGTCGGCCCCGAGCTCTGTGACCTCGCACCCGAGCCGCTCGTACAGGGCGCGGGCGCGACCCGCCGCCGCGGGATGCTGCGCGTTGGGGCAGACCACGACGCGGAGCGGGCGCTCGCCGCGAGACAGGCTCACCGGCCCGAAGAGGGGGTGCGTCGCGCACCAGGGGATCTCGGGCCCGAGCGTCCGGAGCATGACCTCGGTGGGCCAGGCTTTCACGCTCCCGACGTCGAGCACGAGATGCTCGGCGGTAAGCGCTGGGCGCAGGTCCGCGAGCACGCCCTCCAGCGCCGGAACGGGGACGCAGACAACCAGCGCCCGGCAGCGCGCGGCGAGGTCTCGCGGGGAGGCGGCCGCGAGCGCGGCCGGGACGGGCGCGGCGGGGTCGCACGCGAGCCAGGGCATCCCGGCGCCAGCGGCGAGGCTGCCCAGCGCCCGGCCGAAGTGGCCGAAGCCCAGGATGCCGAGGGGCGGCTCGCCGGGTGCGTGGGCTTGCATGACCGGCATGGTACAAGACGAGCCCCGCCGGCCGCTGGTAGACTGCGCCCCGAAGGAGACTCCGGCATGATCCGAACCACGCTGACGGGCCTGCTCTGCCTGCTGCTCTGCGCCTGCTCCGGCACACAGAACCGGGACTACATGCAGCCCGACCGGTTGTATGCCGGATTGGAAACGACCAAGGGGGACATCGTGCTGGAGCTGGACCCCGCGTCGGCGCCGATCTCCGTCGCGAACTTCCTCACCTACGCGACGCGGGGCGACTACGACGGGACGATCATCCATCGCGTCGTCCCGGGCTTCGTGATCCAGGGCGGGGGGCACACGCCCGAGCTGACGGAGCTGCCCGGGGACGCCCCGATCCAGAACGAGTGGCAGAACGGCCTCAAGAACGCGCGCGGCTCGATCGGGATGGCGCGGGACGCCGATCCGGACAGCGCCACGCGCCAGTGGTACATCAACCTGGCGGACAACGAGCGCCTCGATACCGCGAGGGACGTCTCGGGGGGCGCGGGCTACGCGGTGTTCGGCCGGGTGGTCCGGGGGATGGACGTTGTGGACAAGATCGGCGCCGTCGAGACCTACGACCAGGAGGGCGAGGGCGACGACGTGCTGCAAGACATCCCGGTCGAGCCGGTGATCGTCAAGCGCGTGCGGATGCTCGAGCCGCGGTGAAGCAAAGGCCGAACGCGAAGACAGAACGCAGAGCGCAGAGAATCCAACGTAAGGGGCACCGGGGTCTCCCTCTGCGCACCCTGCGTTCCCTCTGCGGCCTCTGCGCACTTCTTTGATTGAGCGACGCTACCGCGACACCCGGCAGGCGTCGCCCTCGCAGCGGCCGGTGAGGCGGTGGCGGTTGCGGGCGAACCAGCGGTAGAGCGCGTCGAATATCGGGCGGAGGATCGGCCAGCCGGTCGGGGCGATGAGCCAGCCGAGCCCGACCCGGCGGTACGCGTGCCGGAAGGCCGCCAGCCCGGTGAGGACCCGCCCCTCGTCGGTGATCCCGTGGATGCGGGCATCCATCTGCCCGAGGGTCAGGCCGTAGGCGCCGGGGTCGAAGCCGGGCTGGCGGTAGTCGATGAGCTCGAGCCGGCCGCGCCCCTTGTCGAGGCGTCGCATGGCCGCGGCCTCGCGCCGGCACAGCGGGCAGTGTCCGTCGTAGAAGAGCTTGAAGGGCTCGGGCATGGAGACCTCGCTCCGCGATCGTAGGTGAGATCTCGCGGCCCGACGGTACAGTGGAGCGATGGGTGACGGCTCGGCACCGCATTGCCCGCGCTGCGGCTACGACCTCTCGGGGGAGCGGGACCGGTGGCTGCGGCAGTGCCCGCTGGCGGGCGTGTGCAGCGAGTGCGGCCTGGAGTTCGCGTGGGCGGATGTGGTCAGCGAGCGGCTGCGGCCGCCGGCGTGGTCGTTCGAGCACGCGAGGACACAGTGGATGCTGCGGGTGGCGCGGGGCTGGTTCGCCTCGCTCCGCCCGGGCTATTGCTGGAGCGGGCTGCGGCTCGAGCATCGCATCAGGCGTGCCCGATTGTGCATCGCACTCGTGCTGCTGGTCGGGCTGGCCTGGGTCGTGCTGGGCGTCTCGACTGCGCTGATGATGGCGGCGGAGAGCTGGATAGCGAGGCCGGCGGGCGGGGGCATGTTCGCGACACGGCCGGAAGGATGGGAAATCCTCGCGGTCGCGTGGCGGGAGTATCGGCGCGAGCTCTTCGTGCCCTTTCTGTCGATCGAGTCGCCCCCGCTCCTGATCCGGGCGGGCCCGCTGGTGGCCGCGTGGATGGCCGCGCTCGCCGTCGCGACAGCGGTGATGCCGCTCGCCTTTCTCCTGCTCCCACAGACGCTCAGACGCACGCGGGTGAGGCGTGCCCACTTGCTGCGGGCGGCGGCCTACACGATCCCGGGACCGACAATCCTCCTGGTGTTCGGCGCGGTGACGATCGCGGGCACGCGGCTCGAGGAATTCCTGGTGTACGCGTGGGTCCTCACGCTCGCCGGAGTTTCGTGGCTGCTGAACGCGTGGCGGCGAGTGACCCGCGATTACCTCAGACTGGCGCAGAGCCGGGGCGTGTGGCTCGCGATGAGCACGATCTCGGTGCTTTCCGGGGCGATAGCGGGCGCACTGCTGCTGCCCGGCGAGGTCGCTGCGTACCTCCAGTTGTCGCGCCGGTAGCGACGGGATCGCCCCGATACCGTACACTCTCCGCATGGCCACGGACAGGCTCATCTCCTCGCAGGCGCAGCCCACCGATCAGGAGCTTTCGGGGCCCTCGCTGCGGCCGGACTCCATCGATGAATACGTCGGTCAGGCCGACCTCATCGAGAAGCTCTCCATCGCGATCGAGGCGGCGAAGGTGCGGGCGCTCGCGCCCGCGCCGGACGACGCTCCGCGCCGGCAGGAGCCGATGGAGCACGTGCTGCTGCACGGTCCGCCGGGGCTGGGCAAGACCACGCTCGCACACGTGATCGCGCGGGAGATGGGGACGAAGCTCTACACGACGAGCGGGCCCGCGCTCGCGCGGGGCAACGATCTGGTCGCGGCGCTCACGCGGCTCCAGCAGGGGGACGTGCTCTTCATCGACGAGATCCATCGGCTGCCGATCGCGGTCGAGGAGTTCATCTACCCGGCGATGGAGGACTTCAAGATCGACGTGACGATCGACACGGGGATGCACGCGCGCACGGTGCAGATCAGGTGCAAGCCCTTCACGCTGATCGGGGCGACGACGCGGGCCGGGCTGCTCAGCGCTCCGCTGCGCTCGCGCTTCGGGATCACGCACCACCTGCGGTACTACGACGAGGCGGAGCTGCACGTGATCCTGGCGCGGTCGTGCCGGGTGCTGGGGCTTGGGGGCGTGGGCGACGGCTGCCTCGCGGCGATCGCGTCGCGCTCGCGCGGCACGCCGCGCATCGCCAACCGGCTGCTGCGCCGCGTACGGGACTACGCCCAGGTGCGGGCGAACGGCGTGGTGACGCGCGAGCTGGTGGAGACGGCGCTGGCGCTCGAGGGCGTGGACGAGCTGGGCCTGGACGAGCTGGACCGGAGCTACCTGCGGACGATCGCGACGGTGTACGACGGGGGCCCGGTGGGGCTCGAGACGGTCGCGGCGACGATGAACGAGGACGCGGGGACGCTGGAGGACGTGGTCGAGCCCTACCTGCTGCAGATCGGGTTCCTCGCGCGGACGCGGCGCGGGCGGATGCTCACACGCGCCGGGGCGGGGCACCTGGGCCTGCCGTGGAAGGCACCGGAGGGCGGAGCGGAGCTCTTCGAGTAGGGGCGCACAAGGCGGGCGCCGCGGCGCTACCGCTTCTGCGGCGTGATCGCCTCGGCGGCTTCCTTGGGCAGGTAGAGGATGCACTGGCAGTTCGAGCAGATCGTGAGCTTGCCGCTCAGGAGCGAGATCGAGACCTCCATCGGCAGGCTCATCATGCAGGCGCCGCAGTTGTACTCGTGCCGGCGGCGGTCGGTGATCTCGACCGGCGCCATGGCGTCGTCCTCGCGCAGCTCGTGCAGTCGCTCGTAGTGGGCGAGGACGTCGCCGGGGACTTCGGCCGCGGCCTTGGCCCGCTCGGCCTCGAGCTCTCCGAGCCGTCCGGCGATCTCTTCCCGCCGGGCATTGCAGTCGGTCTCGGCGACGCCCCGCATGCGCTGGCGCTCCGCGTAGGAGGCCTCGACCTGCTCGAGCTGGCCCTTGAGCTCGTCGGACTTGGTCATCTGCCCGAGTGCTTCCTCCTCGACCTTGCTCTTGTCGGCCTTGAGCGTGTTGATCTCGGTGAGGAAGGCCTTGTATTCCTTGTTGGTCCGGGCCTGATTCATCTGCTCGCGCAGGTGCTCGATGCGCTCGTCGGTGCCCTTGATGTCGAGCTCCTGGTTGGCGACCGACGCCGCGATCTGCTTGCTCTGCGCGGCGAGGGCGTTGCGCTTGATCTCGAGGGCCTGGAGCTGGCGGGTCTGCTCTGCGAGGAAACGCTCGGCTGCGCGAAGCCTGGACTGGAGTCCGGCGAGCTGACGGTCAAGCTGATACACACGCAGCAAACGGTTGGTCACGTCCATCGAGCACTCCGGGGCACGGCTGTCCCGTGAGTGTAGCCCGGCCCGGCCCTACCCCCCAACCTGGGGCGCCGAGGTTAGGCGCAGGAGCCAATACGCCGCGGGAAAGACCAGGAGCGGAGAGTCCAGCACGTCGATCAGGCCGCCCATGCCGGGGAGGACGGTCCCCGAGTCCTTCACGCCGACGTCGCGCTTGAGCATGCTGGCCATGAGGTCGCCGGACTGCCCGACCAGCGCGAAGATCAGGCCCGCCAGCGCGCCGACCGGGACGGTGGGCCCGTCGTGGATGCCCGCCCCCCGCAGGGCCCAGGCCCCGGCGGCCCCGACGCACGCCGCGACCACGACCCCGCCGACGGATCCCTCCCGGGTCTTGCCGGGGCTCAGCCAGGGGATGAGCTTATGGCGGCCGATCGCCCGGCCCGTGAAGTAGGCGCCGATGTCGCTGGACTTGGTGACCAGCAGCACCCAGAGCACCGTCCACGCCGACTCGTGACGGCGGATCGCCAAGAGGAATCCGAACATGAGGCCGAGATAGACGAAGGCCAGCAGCGTGCCCCCGGTCGCGGCGACGATGCCCTCGACCGTCTGGCGCCGCGCCAGGAAGACCATGGAGCCGAAGAGCACGACCGCCGCGGCGGTGCCCACCAGCGCGACGGCCTCGACGCCGTTGGTGCTCTCGGGGACGAGGCAGGAGACGAGGAGACCGACGAGGGCGGCCCCGCACGAGGCGCGGGAGGAGGCGGCGATCCCCTTGCGCTGCAGCATCTTGGCCAGCTCGCGCGCGGCGAGCAGGCTGAGCGGCACCACCACGATGAAAACCACCGTGCCCCGCGGGAAGGTCTCGCGGTCCAGCGTGTCGCCCAGCGCGCGCGGAAGCCGGACGTGATCGACGGTCTCATCGAGCAGCGCGCCGCCGATGATGCCGAGGATGAGCAGTGTGCCGACGATCAGGCGTTTGTGGAGCACGCGGGACACTCTACCGGCTGGGGGGCTGCGCCGTCTGCTCCTGACGACCACCGAACCGGCGATCGCGGGCGGCGAATGAGCGGATCGCGCGCCGAAAGTCCTCGGCGCCGAAGTCGGGCCAGAGCGTGTCGGAGACATAGAGCTCGGCGTAGCTGACCTGCCAGAGGAGGAAGTTGGAGAGGCGCATCTCGCCGGCGGTGCGGATGAGCAGATCGGGCTCGGGCAGGCCGGCGGTGTCGAGCGCGGAGTCGATCATCGCCTCGTCGATGGCCTCGGGCGCGAGCTCTCCCAGGCGCACGCGCTCGGCCAGCCGGCGCACCGCGCCGGTGATCTCCGCGCGTGAGCCGTAGTTGATCGCCAGGCAGAGCGTCGGGCCGGTGACGCCGCTGGTCGCCTCCACCAGCTCGCGCAGGCCGTCGCGCACGGGGGGCGGGAGCTCCTCCACGCGCCCGATGACGCGCGCGCGGATCCCCTCGCGCAGCAGGCCCTCGCGCTCGCTGCGGCAGTAGGCGACGCACAGCTCCATTAGCGCCTCGATCTCCTCGCGCGGCCGCTTCCAGTTCTCGCTCGAGAACGAGTACAGCGTCAGGACCTCCACGCCGATCCGCCCGCACTCCTCGACGATGCGCCGCACGGTCTCGCCGCCCTTGCGATGACCGGCGGAATGGGGGAGACCGTGCCGCCGGGCCCACCGGCCGTTGCCGTCCATGATGATCGCGACGTGGCGCGGGATGCGCGACGGGGGGACGTCGGGGAGATTGGCGAGCGGGTCGGCGCGGGGCGTGAGCCGGCGGATGCGCGCGAGGGCCGCGAGATCCGCGTGCGAGAGGGCGTGCGGGGTGGTGGGGGCGGTCGGGGGCGTCGTCGGGCTCTCGGGGGTCATCGGCCTCTCCGTTGGCGACTCTCTACACGGCCGCGCCTGGTCGGGTTCGGGCGGGCGCGCTCGCCCCGTTGCTGGGAGCGGGACGGGTTGTCATTCGCGCCGCAGCGCTCCGACGAGGTCGGCGTGGTCGTCGGTCCAAGGGCGTGGGGCGGGCTGCGCGGCGACCCACCTGGGATCCCGGGCGATCGCCCCGAGCGGGGCGCCTGGGCGGGCGGCGAGCATCCACTCGCTGCCGAAGCGTCCCGACGCGGTCTGATCCTCGATGGCCTGCGGGTCGTTGCGGACCCACGCCGCGAGACCCGCGGCGCGGCACGCCGCCGCCGCGAGGGGCGCGAGCCCGAGGTGGCGGTTGGAGAGGTGGAGCAGCAGCAGTCCGTCGGGCGCGAGCTTGCGGGCGTAGAGCTCGACCGCCTCGCGCGTGAGCAGGTGCGTGGGGATGGCGTCGGAGCTGAAGGCGTCGAGCACGATCATGTCGTAGCTCGCGTCGGGCTCGCGCGCGAGCGTCAGGCGGCCGTCGCCGATCACGAAGCGGGTCCGCGCCTCGCTCTCGGAGAGGAAGGTGAACCACTCGGCATTGCTCGCAATGCGCACGACGGCGGGGTCGATCTCGAAGAAGTCGAACTCCTGGCCGGGGCGTCCGTACGCGGCGAGCGACCCCGCGCCCAAGCCTATGCAGGCGACGCGGCGCAGCCGCTCGCCGACGGCCGCGAAAGCCGAGCCGGCGGGGCCCGGCCGGGTGTAGTACGCCAGCGGCTCGGAGCGCAGGTCGGGATCGAGCGACTCGATGCCGTGGACGGTGGTGCCGTGCGAGAGGACTCGCAGGCCGCGCTGCGGATCGACTCTGACGCTGTAGATGCCGAAGAACGTGCGCTCCTGGTGCTCGTGGACGGCGCTGCTCGGCGCAAGCTCGCCCGCGCCGAGGACCGCGAGCGTCCCCGCCGCGAACACCGCGGGCCGGCGGGACGTGACATAGAGCCCGAGCGCAGGCAGGCCCGCGACGAGGAGGAGGTCGATCTCGTCGGCGCCGGTCCGCGGCGGGCGCGCCGCGGAGAGGAGCACCCACGCTCCGAGGGCGGCGGGGGCGAGCCAGAGCAGGCGCTTGGCGGCGCGGAGCGGCGCGCGGGGCTCGGGCAGCGCGAGGGCCGCGAGCCCGATGACGAGCGGGTATTCATAGAGGTCGTTGAAGATGGCCGGGGCGAGCAGGCTGTTGAAGACGCCGCCGAGAGCGCCACCCAGCGCGATGCACACGTAGAAGTCGGTGAGCCCCGCGACTTCCGGGCGTGACGCATGCAGGCGGCCGTTGCAGAGCGCGCCCGCGACGCCGAGCACGCACAGGTGCAGCACCACGATAGGCACGAGCGGCTGGCGCGCGTGCATCAGGAACGCGAGGACGACCGCGGCGGTGATGATGGGCCAGAGCCTCGCACTGACTCGGGTCACGCTCTCGCCCGCGCGCGAGAACGCCACGATGAATGTGAGCAGGTAGATCCCCAGCGGGATAACCCAGAGCAGGGGAGCCGACGCGACATCGGTCGAGATGTAGTGCGTGACCCCGAGGAGAAGGCTGGAGGGCACGAACGCGAGGAAGATCCACCGGGAGCGCCGGCGCCAGGGCCGGGGCGAGCGATCGCCGCCCGGCGCCGCCTCGGGCCGCGCCGGGCTCGCGCTCGGAGCGTCGGCGCCCGCCGGGCTGCGCGCGGGACCCGTGGCGCGCGTGCGCCGCAGCGCGACCGCCCCGGCGGTGATCGTGAGGGCGACAAACGCGAGAAAGCCGCCCCGCCACCACGCCGCCTGCTCGCCGAGCGACCACACGCGCTCAATCAGGAACGGGTAGGCCAGGAGGCCCACGAAGCTGCCCGCGTTGCTCGCACCGTAGAGGAAGTACGGATCGTCCGCCGCGCGGTGGTCCGTGCGGGCGAACCAGCGCTGCAGGAGCGGCCCGGCGCTCGCCACGGCGAAGAATTGCGCCCCCACCCCGCCGAGGAGGAGCAGGAGCAGCCCGCCGATACCCGCTCCGGGCTCGACCGCGCCGGCGCGGATGCCGACCGGCACGGCCGCGGCCGCGGCGAGGACGGCGGCGTGGACGGCGAGCTGCGCCCCCGGACGCAGCCGCGTCGTGAGCGCGTGGGCGTAGAGATACGCCGCGAGGAGCTGGACCTGGAAGAACATCACGCAGGTATTCCAGACGGCCGGGCTGCCCCCGAAGAGGGGCAGCGCGTGCTTGGCGGCGAGCGGCTCGACCGCGAAGAGCAGGGCGGCCCCCAGGAATATCGCCGCGGCGTAGAGCGCGAGCATGGATCGATGGTACGTGGACCAGCCCCCCGCGGGCGGCTCGGCGTCGGGGCGCGTGGCCGCGAGCGGAGCGCACGCGGAGGGCGCGCGAGCGCTCCGCCTGAGCGCCGGCCCGGCCGCGGCGGCCTCGCCTACTTGGAGACTCGCACGGGCGAGATGCTGAACCTGCCCCCGACGATCCGGGCGCCGGGCGCGACGTACACGGCCGGGGCCTCGAGGTCGCCCTCGAGCGTGCAGCCCTCACCGAGAACGACGGGCCCGTAGCTCACGATCCGTCCCTTGAGCGAGCCCTGCAGCTCGATGCCGCCGGAGGCCTGCACGCAATTGACCTGCACGCGTGCGCTCCGGTCGATCAGGATCCGCCCGCAGGTCTGGAGCCGGCCGCCCCAGTGCCGGTCGCGAACGATGATGTCCGCGATGGCGAGCTGCCTGTGGCAGTGCGGGCAGGAGCTGCTCATCGCGTGCGCGCTGACCTCGCACTCGCGCAGGCAGTGGTAGCAGCGGACCACCCGCGTGGACACGGGGGGCGGCGGGATCGGCTGGCCTTTGGCGCGCAACGGAGCTCACCCTCAGGGCGTGCGACTTCGGGCGCAGCGGGGCAGCCTCAGGCGGCGCCCTCGGCGACGGAGCGCGCGGCCGGACCCCACGCGGGCTTGGCCTGCGCCTCCACGGCGACCGGGTGCCCGACCCAGTCGAACTTCGGTCCGGTCGCGCGCGGGGCCTCGGCCTTGGGCTCGGCGTGCGCAGCCGGCGGCTTGGGCGCCGACGCCTGCTTCACCGCCTCGGGGCCCACGCGGCAGTGGCCGCTGAAGGAGGCGCCCTCGGCCACGATCAGCTTCTCGGCGACCACGTCGCCGTTGACGCGCGCGGAGCCGTTGAGCTGGACGCGCTCGCGGGCGAGGATGTCCCCATCGACGGTGCCGTCCACGATCACGGTCCCGGCCTCGAGCGCGGCGGCGCAATGAGCCGAGGCGCCGACCTGGAGCTCGCCGGCCGTCGTGACCTTGCCCTCGAAGCGCCCGAGGATGCGGGCGGTGCGGTCGAAACTCATCTCACCCTTGATGCGGGTGTCGGGGCCGATGACCGTGATCTGCTCGTGCTCACTCATGAACGCCTCCCTGGCGATGCCGCCGGGCCCCGGGCCGCGGATCGACCCTTCTCCCTGGCTGCCCTGACATCGGCGGCACGCCGGCGCGCTCTTGACTTTCCCGGACGTGGTAGGCTGGCCGAGCCGCCGCCCCACCGCGACCCCGGAGGAACCCGCCATGATCCGCCGATTCGTCTATGCCGTGCTCGCCGCCGCCGCGCTCGCCGCCGTGCCCGCGTGCGAGGACGCGATCAACGAGGAGTCCTACGGCTCGATCGAGGTCGGCATGGATATGGCGGCGGTCGAATCGATCCTCGGCGGCCCGGGAGACATCCAGGAAGCCGCGGGCGTGGGGATCGATGCGGGGGGGATGACAAGCATGCAGCGGGAGGAGGGGAGCGCCAAGGAGTATCTCTGGGGGGACGAGACGACGGGGATCCTCGTCCGCTTCGAGGACGGGCGCGTGGTGCACAAGCGCAAGCTGGGATTCTGACCGGCCCCGCGCGTGTCGCTCCCGCGCCGGGCGCGGCGAGGGCGGAGCGCATGGCTCGGCGGTTTACCAGATCCGGCGGCTGGCGAGGGGCGCGGCCATGCGCCCGATCACGACGGCCGCCGCGCCCTTGATCACCAGCCCCGGGATGAAGGGATAGAACCCGCCTTCGAGCGCGCGAGCCGGCGTGTAGCCGTTCACCAGGCCGAGCCAGGGGACGCCGAGTCCGAAGACGACGGCGTTGCCCGCGAGCACCGCGCAGACGAGCGCGAGCCAGCCGCGGACGGAGCCGTCCCGCCGGCGCGCGATCGCCCCCACCACGGGCTGGCAGAGCACGAAGCCCACGAGATAGCCGCCGGTCTGACCGGCGATGACGCCGAAGCCCTTGCTCCCGCCGGCGAACACCGCGCCGCCGACGATGCCCACCGCCAGGTAGATGAGCATGCTCAGCGTGCCGAGACGCGGGCCGATGCACAGCGCGGCGCAGAGCACCGCGAGCGTCTGGAGCGTCATCGGCACCTGGTCCGGCGGGAGAGGGATCGAGACCAGCGCGCTCAAGGACGTGAGCAGCGCGAAGACGGCGCTGACGAGCACGGCCCGGAGGGCGCGGAGGGAGGCGACCTCGCGAGGATCCAGAGGCGTCGCGATCGTGCGGGGCGGGGTCATGCGCGGCATGGTAGCGGCGCGGTCGCCGGCAGCGCCGGCTACTCGCCCTCGCCGCCGTCGAGCGCCGCCCCGCCGTAATCGATCCCGTGCAGCCCGGCGCGGGTCCAGCGGAAGTAGCTCTCGAGCCCGGTGTCGATCGCGTTGCCGCTGCGGGTCGGCGGCTCGTACAGGGTGTTGGGGGCGTAGGTCAGGCGGGTGACGCCGCGCCCGGTCCGGTCGTTGGGCGCGAAGCTGTCGTGCGCGTCGCCGGTGGTGAGGAATCGCACCGAGCCGTCGAAGAAGAGCAGGTCGGTCTTCGCGTCGGCGTAGGCGTAGAACTGGTCGCGCGGGCCGGAGTGGCGGTCGTAGAAGTCGAACATCTGCACCTTGGAGGCCGGGAAATCGACCTCGCGCAGGAGTCGCTCGCCGAGGCGGGCCCCGCGCGGGTAGAGGAACAGGTCGTGGTCGCCGGGGGCTTGCGAGACGGTATTGGTGCGGCGCTTCCAGGTGTCGGGGGCCCACGAGGCGGGGACGAACTGGTAGCTCGAGGCAAAGGGGAACATGCGGTTATACGCGTCGCCGGCGTTCGGGTCGATCTCCGGGAAGTCGGCCGGATCGCGCTGCCACCGCTGGAGCACGCGGTCCTCCGGGCACGCGGCGGTCTCCTCGGGGAGCGTCTCCGCCATGTAGTCCACCACCACCGCGTGGCTGAATCGCCTGTGCGGGGCGCGGCTCTCCAGGCGCGGGAAGTTCTCGTCGCCGGTCGTCCGCCGGATGATCTCGGTGAGCTGGTACATCGTTGCGTCTACGTGCTGGCGCGCCCCGTTCAGGTCCGGGTACTCGCTGTGGTAGTTGCCGCGGTTCCAGCTGAAGGATGCGATCTTGTCCTCGAAGTCCGCGGCGTAGGTGCCGACCGCCACACCGACCTGGCGGAGGTTGGACCCGCAGACCCCGAGGCGCGCCGTTCGGCGCGCCTGGCCCAACGCCGGCAGGAGCAGGCCGATCAGGAGTGCGAGAAGGGCGATGACGACGAGGAGCTCGATGAGCGTGAATCCGGTCCGCGTCTTCATCCGTGCCTCCGCCGAACACCCGGAGGGGGCCGGCCGGCCGGCCCCGAGCCTCGCCCGCAATTTCGGAGGAGGCGGTGCATGATCGTCACGGCGGGGGTGAAGATCAAGAGATTTTCATGGCCTGCGGGCGCGGGGTTTGTACCCAGCGACCCGCGTGCAAGTCCTCGCGGGAACTGGCCTTGGACTTCTCCGGCGCCGGCGCGGATCGCGGCGGGCGCGGCGGGGTTCAGTTGTCGTCGCTGTAGTTAACCTCGCTGCCGCCGTAATCGACGCCGTGCAGGCCCTCGCGCGTCCAGCGGAAGTAGCTCTCGAGGTCCTCGTCCTTCTCGCCGTTGCGGGCGGGGGGCTCGTACATGAGATCGGGCACGTAGTCCATCGTCGTGCCGCGGTCTACGCCGGGGTTGTTCGGCCGGAAGCTCTTGTTGGAGTTGCCGGTCTGGAGGAACCGAACCGAGCCGTCGAAGAAGAGCAGGTCGGTCTTGGCGTCCGGGTAGGCGTAGAACTGCGGCTTGGCGGTGGAGTGACGGTCGTAGAAGTCGAACATCTGCACCTTCGACGACGGGAAGTCCACCTCGCGGATCTGGCGACGGCCGAGCGGAGCCCGCTGCGGGAAGTAGAAGAGGTCATGGTCGGCGGGGTATTGCGACACCGTGTTCACGCCTGAGGTCACCTTGTCGGGTGACCAGGAGGCCGGGACGAACTGGTAGGTGGAGGCGTAGGGGAACTGCGCGGCGTACTCGGGCCCGCCCTGCTCGTCGCCCAGGTCCGGCGGGTTGCTCGGGTCGCGCTGCCAGCGCTGCAGCTCGCGGTCCTCGGGGCACGCCGCCGTCTCCTCGGGGATGATGTCGGCCATGTAGTCCACGATCACGGCGTGGCTGAAGCGGCGCTGCGCCGCCCGATTCAGGCGCGGAAGGTATGGGAAGTTCTCGTTCCCCGTCTTGGTGCGGATGATATCGGTGAGCTGGAGCATGCAGGCCTCGACGTCGTCCCCCGGGTTGGGGAAGTCGTCGTACTTCGTGGTGTAGTCGCCCGCGCGCCAGGTGTAGGAAGCGATCTTGTCCTCGAAGTCCGCGGCGTACGTGTTCACCGCGACGCCCACCTGCTTGAGGTTGGAGCCGCAGATCGCCAGCCGCGCTGTCTTCCGCGCAGCGCCCAGCGCGGGCAGGAGGATGCCGATCAGGAGCGCGATGATCGCGATCACGACGAGCAACTCGATCAGCGTGAATGCCGTCCGCCTGATCATGCCGAGCTCCTTCAGAAGCTTCCGTGAGTGGATCACGACGCGACCGGCGCGGGCCCGCGCCCCCATCGATCGGATCGCGTCAGCGAACGGCCCTCGCCCCTGCCGTTCCGCCCAGAACCGCCGGACGAACGCCCGGCCCGCGACACGCCCTTCCCGGGCCTGAGCCATCCCCCGCGTCGGCCGCGGGGGAACACCCAGGCCGATTGTCGCACAATTTCGGGCCCGCTGCAACACGATTCCGCGTCGGAAGCGGCCCGCTCGGCGGGCGGGACAACGGGGCTGGGCGCGGAACTGCCCGGCCGCCCCGCGTGGAGTGCGAGTCAAGGACGAGCGGAGGACGCCCTCGCCCCCGCCGGATTCCTGAAGCATGGGTGCGGTCAGTCGTTGCTGTAGTCGATCGCGCTGCCTCCGTAGTCGACGCCGTGCAGGCCCTCGCGCGTCCAGCGGAAGTAGGTCTCGAGATCTTCGTCCTTGTTTCTGCCGCTCCGGGCCGGGGGCTCGTACGCGGGGTTGGGCACGTAATCCATCGTCATCCCTCGGTCCATGGAGGGATTGTTCGGACGGAAGCTGATATTGGAATCGCCCGTCCGAAGGAAGCGGACCGAGCCGTCGAAGAAGAGCAGGTCGGTCTTCGCGTCGGCGTAGGCATAGAACTGCGGCTTGGCGGTGGAGTGGCGGTCGTAGAAATCGAACATCTGCACCTTCGACGACGGGAAGTCCACCTCGCGGATCTGACGCCGGCCGAGCGGAGTCTCTTGCGGAAAGGTGAACAGGTCGTGGTCCAACGGATACTGCGAGACCGTGCTGACGCCGCCGGAGCGCTTGTCCGGCGCCCACGAGGCCGGGACGAACTGGTACGAGGAGGCGAAGGGGAACTGCGCGACGTACGCCTCCCCGCCCTGCTCGGCGCCGAGATCCGGCGGCTCGCTCGGGTCGCGCTGCCAGCGCTGCAGCTCGCGGTCCTCGGGGCACGCCGCCGTCTCCTCGGGGATGATGTCGGCCATGTAGTCCACGATCACGGCGTGGCTGAAGCGGCGCTGCGCCGCCCGGTTCAGTTGCGGGATGTAGGGGAAGTCCTCGTTGCCCGTCTTGGTGCGGATGATGTCGGTGAGCTGGAGCATGCAGGCTTCGGCGTCGGTGGCCGGGTTCGGGAAGTCGTCGTACTTGGTGTTGTAGCGGCCCACTTGCCACGTGTAGGACGCGATCTTGTCCTCGAAGTCCGCGGCGTACGTGTTGACCGCAACGCCCACCTGCTTGAGGTTGGAGCCACAGATCGCCAGCCGCGCCGTCTTCCGCGCCGCGCCCAGGGCCGGCAGGAGGATGCCGATCAGGAGCGCGATGATCGCGATCACCACCAGCAGTTCGATGAGCGTGAATGCGGGCCGCCTGATCATGCCGAACTCCTTGCGATGCTCCGTCGGCTGATCACGACGCGAGGCCTCGCGACACGCCCGTCGGGGACGGATCCATCCCCCGCGCCAGCCGCGGGGGAACACCCAGGCCGATTGTCGCACACTTCCGGGAACGCCGCAAGCCGATTCTGCGCCGCTTGTCCGAGCCGGGCTGCTCGGCGGGTATCGCAACGCAGGCGGCGCGCGGAACCGCGGCGTCGGCCGCTGCGTGGAGGACGCGCAATGAGAAGCGGAGGGCGATCCCGCGCCCTCCGCCGAGTTCTCGCGATGCATGTGCCCGATCAGTCGTTGCTGTAGTCGACCGCGCTGCCGCCGTAGTCCACGCCGTGCAGGCCCTCACGCGTCCAGCGGAAGTAGCTCTCGAGACCGTCGTCAAACCCTCTGCCGTCGCGGGCCGGAGGCTCGTACGCCAGATTCGGGCGGTAATCCATGTCGGTCCCGCGATCGAGGCTCGGGTTGTTCGGACGGAAGCTGATGTTTGCGTCGCCGGTCTGGAGGAAGCGGACGGAGCCGTCGAAGAAGAGCAGGTCGGTCTTGGCGTCGGCGTAGGCGTAGAACTGCGGCTTGGCGGTGGAGTGACGGTCGTAGAAGTCGAACATCTGCACCTTCGACGACGGGAAGTCCACCTCGCGGATCTGGCGACGACCCAGCGGCGTGTCGCCCGGGAAGTAGAAGAGGTCGTGATCGGCCGGGTACTGATAGACCGTGCTGACGCCGCCGGAGCGCTTGTCCGGCGCCCACGAGGCCGGGACGAACTGGTAGGTCGAGGCGTAGGGGAACTGCGCGATGTAGGCCTCGCCGCCCTGCTCGTCGCCGAGATCCGGCGGCTCGCTCGGATCGCGCTGCCAGCGCTGCAGCTCGCGGTCCTCGGGGCACGCCGCCGTCTCCTCGGGGATGATGTCGGCCATGTAGTCCACGATCACGGCGTGGCTGAAGCGGCGCTGCGCCGCGCGGTCGAGCGTCGGGATGAACGGGAAGTCCTCGTTCCCCGTCTTCGTGCGGATGATGTCGGTGAGCTGGAGCATGCAGGCTTCGGAATCGCTGCCAGGGGTGGGGAAGTCGTCGTACTTGGTCGTGTACTCACCCACTCGCCAGGTGTAGGAAGCGATCTTGTCCTCGAAGTCCGCCGCGTAGGTGTTGACGGCGACGCCCACCTGCTTGAGGTTGGAGCCGCAGATCGCCAGCCGCGCCGTCTTCCGCGCCGCGCCCAGCGCCGGCAGGAGGATGCCGATAAGCAGGGCGATGATCGCGATCACCACCAGCAGTTCGATGAGCGTGAATGCGGGCCGCCTGATCATGCCGAACTCCTTGCAATGCTCCCGGGCCGCCCGGTGCGATCGGTCTCCCACACGCACGCCCGCCACCGGGCGACGTGGGGCCGATTCCAGGGTGCGGTAGCATAACGCCTCCCCGGGAACATCAAAGCGTCCGACGAGACGAATCCCGAAATTGCTCCGCGCCAACGCCGGTCGGCGGGGGGGCCGAACCCCCAGATTGCCTTGGGGCTCTCGTCGGCGCCGCGGCGGGCCCGCGAGGCCGGGACCGCCGAAGCGGGCGGGCGCGAACCCCTCCGGGGATCCCCCGGCTCCCGCCCCGGCGGACGGTCCCGGGGTGGAATGGCCGGACGGACAAAAACAGGCGGAGGGCGCCGGGGCGCCCTCCGCTCGTGGATCGTCGAATCGCCGCGAGCGATCAGTCGTCGTCGCTGTAGTTGATCTCGGTGCCGCCGTAGTCGACGCCGTGCAGGCCCTCGCGCGTCCAGCGGAAGTAGCTCTCGAGGTCCTCATCCTTCTCGCCGCCGCTCCGCGCCGGGGGCTCGTAGGCGGGGTTGGGCAGGTAGTCCATCGTCGTGCCCCGGTCGTTCTGCGGGTTGTTCGGCCGGAAGCTCTTGTTGGAATTGCCGGTCTGGAGGAAGCGGACCGAGCCGTCGAAGAAGAGCAGGTCGGTCTTGGCGTCCGGGTAGGCGTAGAACTGCGGCTTGGCGGTGGAGTGACGGTCGTAGAAGTCGAACATCTGCACCTTCGACGACGGGAAGTCCACCTCGCGGATCTGGCGACGACCGAGCTTCAGCTTCGGGCTCACGGGGAACCAGAAGAGGTCATGATCCGCGGCGTACTGGTAGACCGTGTTCGTATCGGGGGTCCGCTTGTCCGGCGCCCAGGAGGCAGGGACGAACTGGTAGGTGGAGGCGTAGGGGAACTGCCTGGCGTATTCGTCGCCGCCCTGCTGATCCCCAATATCCGGCGGGGTGTTCGGATCGCGCTGCCAGCGCTGCAGCTCGCGGTCCTCGGGGCACGCCGCCGTCTCCTCGGGGATGATGTCGGCCATGTAGTCCACGATCACGGCGTGGCTGAAGCGGCGCTGCGGGGCGCGGTTCAGTTGCGGGATATAGGGGAAGTCTTCGTTCCCCGTCTTCGTGCGGATGATGTCGGTGAGCTGGAGCATGCAGGCCTCGACGTCGTCCCCCGGGTTGGGGAAGTCGTCGTACTTGGTCTCGTAGTCGCCCGCGCCCCAGGTGTAGGAGGCGATCTTGTCCTCGAAGTCCGCGGCGTAGGTGTTGACGGCGACGCCCACCTGCTTGAGGTTGGAGCCGCAGATCGCCAGCCGCGCTGTCTTCCGGGCCGCGCCCAGCGCCGGCAGGAGGATGCCGATCAGGAGCGCGATGATCGCGATCACGACGAGCAACTCGATCAGCGTGAATGCCGTCCGCTTTTCCATGTCGAACTCCCTTACGCCTGCTCCACGGCGACCGCCGCTCGGAGATCGCCCGCCGCGACGCGAGCCGCTCGGCGCCGGCCCGCTGGCTGCTCTTTGTCGGCGAGCAACGGAACCCTCGAAGTCCCGCCGCACCGCACCGCCGGACGAATGCCGACGTTTCAGAAAGGCCGCGGCCTCCGCCGCTTCCGGCGGATTATCTCCCAATCCGCGCCACGCCGCAAGACTTGTCTTGGGGGAATTTCCATGTTCCCGCTCGGGCGCTTCGCCGTTCGTCGTCGGACCTGGCGGCCCGCCTGGAATCCCGAACCGGTAGGATGGCCCGCGCGATGCTCGAGATCGGCATCATTCTGGTCTTGATTGTGCTGAATGGCGTGCTCGCGATGTCGGAGGCGGGCTTCGTCGCCGCGCGTCGCGCCAGGCTGCGCGAGCAGGCCGCGGCGGGCCTCCGGGGGGCGGGCGCCGCCCTGCACACCCTCGATTCGCCTGTCCGCCTCCTCTCGACCGTGCAGATCGGGATCACCCT
>DASRXL010000090.1:0-5578 GCA_035654175.1 Phycisphaerales bacterium | reverse complement strand
CGGCCTCGGCCGCGAAGGAGGCCCAGGTCTTCTCCTCGACCTTCCACGTGCGGGCGATGATGCGCAGGCCGTCGGCCGTTTCGAAGACCGCGACCGTCGGCGAGCCCATGTCGAGGCCCAGCCCCTCGTCGGCCCGGACGTCGTCGAAGCGGAGGTACGCCAGCGCGGAGGCGGGCGCACCGATCTCCGCAGCGCTCTTAGGGGTGCGGCCCTCCGGCACGCTTTCAAGCACGTAGTCCGTCCCGCCCTGCGCACGCGCGATCGACACCACCTCGCCGTCGGGGTGGGTGATCGTCACGCGGGTGATGCGGTCGCGCGGGAGCCGGATGATCTCACGATCCATCCATTGCATGGGATCGGTCGGGACGTTCACCCGGCCCTCGGCGAGCCAGGCCTGCGGGTCGGAGACGGTGCGAACGTAGCGCTGCGAGGCCCCGCCCTCCGAGACGTCGCTCCCGAGCACCACGCCCGCGATCTGCTCTCCAGCGCCGTCGCGCAGCGTCACCCGCACCGAGTCGCTCCCCTCGGCGGGGTCGGCCAGGCCCAGCCGGTCGTAGCGGGCGGCGTCGGAGGTCTTGCGCTCGAGCGGCTCGAGCAACGAGATCGCGACGATCGCCTCCTTCACCGTCTCGAACTTGGCGGGGTAGCCGTCCTTGGACGCGACCACCCACCCCGACTCGCGCCGCTCGAGCCCGAGCGACTCGCCGCCGCCGGAGACCTCGATCGCGGCAACGTCGTTCACCCGCTCCGCAAGGGCGGGCAGGACGCGCTCCGGCAGGGCTTCCCTCTCGCCAGGCCCGCTCCGGCGCTGCACGATCACCGCGAGCACGACGACCACCACCGTCGCGACCAAAAGGATCTTCACCGTCGTTGCGTTCATGGCGGACACCTCGGTCAGGAACGTTCAAGCCTCAGGACGCGCGGCGCGACGCCATCTGGGCCCGGTGCGAGCGCCTGCGCGCGGCGCGGAAGCCGGCCAGCCCGATCGCCGCGAGCAGCACCGCGAGCGGCGCCGCGCCGATGTTGATGATCTTGAGCTGCAGCCCGAGCTTCTCGACGTCCTTGCGCAGGTTGTAATTCACGTCGCGCAGCTGCCGATTGGTCGCGACAAGCTCCTCGCGGAACTTCTCGATCTCCGCCTCCTGCTCGGGCGTGAGGATGAGCCCGCCCTCGTCGGGCCGGGCGCGCTGCAGCTCGGCGATCCGCTGCTCGGCCTGCCGGCGCTTCTCCTCGAGCGCCTGCTGCTCGGCGAGGTACTCCTGCTCGGCCTCAGAGCGGATCTCGTTCACCAGCGTGAACGGGCGCGTGAACGAGCCGCGGGCGCGCACGCTGATCAGGTCGCCCGAGCCGGTCATGTTGTCGGCGGCGTTGATCAGGAACGTGCCGTTGTCGGAGATCTGCTGATAGCCAAGGGTCATCCCGCCGATCCGCACCTCGCGCACCCACATCGGGTCGGAGAGCATGTCCACGTCGGAAACAACGATGACGTTGATCTCGCCCGAGCGCTTCTCCGCGCCCGGAGCCCCGGGGGTGGGCGGGCCCGCGGCCTCTTCGCCTCCCTCCTGCGCCGGGGCAAACGCGCTGGAGGCGGTCCCCGTGAGCCTCGCCGCAAGCGTCAGCGGCTCGCCCCGGGGGGCGAAGCTCGCCAGGAGCTCGCGCGGATCGGCGAAGAACGAGACCCGCTCGGCCTCCAGCAGCATCGACTCCTCGGTGGTCTGCACGATCGGGGTGAAGGCTGTCCCCGCCCCCTCGACCGGCACGATCGACCCGGCGACGCCCAGCTGGAGCTGGCTGAGCGGACCGGTGACCGCGTCCTCGTCGCTCATGGTCTCGGCGCGCACGCCGAGGTACTGCACGTAGGAGACGATCTGGCCGTCCCGGCCCTGCCCCTGCAGGGCGAGCTGCCGGTCCGCCGCGACCTGCCCCGGCTCGACGCGGGCGCCCCACGCTTCAAGAAGCGTGTTGAGATCCGAGGAGCGGTCCGCCTGCATCGCGGCCAGCGGGTTCTGCTCGGCGCCCGGCGGGATGTCCGCCTCGCACACCGGGTCCACGAACACGATCGCGCGCCCGCCGCCGATCACGTAGTCGTCGATCGCGCGCAGCATCGGCTCGCCGAGCTGCTTGGGGTGGACGACCAGCAGCACGTCGGCGTCTTCGGGGATGGCCTCGGCGCCGGGGTCGAGCGTCTCGACCTCGAACATGGATCGCAGTTCGGTCATGATCTGCCACGGGCTGGGCGGCTGCTGCCCCGGCATGGCCATGCCGCCGCCGTCGATGGGCAGCGAGCTGAGGACCACGACCTTCTTCTTCTCCGGATCGTCGAGGTTGTACACGAGCCGGCTGAGGGTGTACTCGAGGAACCGCTCCTCGCGCGGGTCGAAGAATGGCACGGTCTCACGCCCGTCGGTCGAGTTGACCCCCAGGAGCCCGAAGTAGAACTGCCCGCCGGCGCCGCCGGTGGAGAGGCCGGAGATGCCGGCCCGCTGGGCCCGCTCCTCGCCCTCAGAGAAGGGCTCCGGGTCCACCGTCTCCACCCGGATCTTCCCGCCCGACTCCAGGGCGTACTCCTCGACAAGCTCGCGCACGCGCTTCCCGTAGCTCTGGAGCTGCGGCTGGCCCGCCGCCAAGTCCTCGGAGAAGAACAGCGTCAGCGTGATCGGCTCCTCGATACTCCTCAGGATGTTGCGGGTGCCCGCGCTGAGCGTGTAGAGGCTGTGCTCGGTCAGGTCGATCCGCGCGCCCCGCAGCGCCCTGTCGGTCGCGATGTTCACCGCGAAGAACAGCACGATCAGGAGAAGCACGCTGATCACCGCGCCCTTTCTCGCGTCCATACCGGTTGCTCCTCAGCCAGCCTTCTTCACGTCGATCACCACGCCGTTGATCGCCAGCGCCACCGCGATCAGCGACAGGAAGTACACGAGGTCCCGCGTCGCCACGACGCCCTTGGATATCGATTCGAACCGCGACAGGAAGGAGAGGCCGGCGACCGTCTCGGTGACCAGCGGCGGCGCCCAGCCGCGGAAGAACCCCTGCACGAGCGGAAAGCCCGTGAGCAGCAGCAGGAAGCAGGCGACGGCGGTGAGCACGAAGGCGATCACCTGGCTCTTGGTCATCGCCGAGATGCACGAGCCCACCGCCAGGAAGCCGCCCGCCATGAGCAGACTGCCGATGTAGGCCGTGACGATGGCGCCGTTGTCGGGCTCGCCGAGCACGTTGACCGTGATCCAGATCGGGAACGTGAGCGCCAGCGCGATCCCCGCGAAGGCCCACGCCGCGAGGAACTTGCCGCCCACCGCGGCCCACGTCGGCACCGGCAGCGTCAGCAGCAGCTCGATCGTGCCGCCGCGGCGCTCCTCGGCCCACAGGCGCATCGAGATCGCCGGGATCAGGAACAGGTAGAGCCACGGGTGGAAGCCGAAGAAGGGCTGCAGGTCCGCCTGGCCCCGCTCGTAGAACGCGCCCAGCTCCTGCGCGAAGGTGAACACGCCGGTGAGCACCAGGAAGATCACGATGAAGACGTACGCCACGGGCGTGACGAAGTAGCCCGTGAGCTCCCTCTTGAAGACCGACCACAGGGCGCCCATCAGGCCTTCCCTCCCTTCGCCCCGGCCGCCGCGTCCGTGGTCACCGTACGGAACACCTCGTCCAGCCGGCCCGCCTCCACGCTCAGACCGTCCACCTCGACGCCGCGCTGCTGGAGAAGCCTGCTCACGTCGCCGACGATCGCCCGCCCCTCGCGCGGCAGGATCGTGCAGGTGAGATGCCCGTTCTCCGGCGCGTCCCGCTCCACCGCGGCGACGTTCCGGAGCGCCGCCAGCTCCTCCAGCACCGGGACCGCGGCCTTGGGGATCCGCAGCCGCACGGCGTTGTGCACGCGCGAGCGGGCCTGCAGCCGCGCGGGCGTCTCGTCCGCCACGATCCTGCCGTTGGCGATGATCACCGCGCGCGTGCACACCGCCTCGACCTCCTCGAGGATGTGCGTGCTCAGCACCACGAGCTTCTCGCTGCCGAGATTGCGGATCAGCTCGCGCACCTCGTGCTTCTGGTTCGGGTCCAGCCCGTCGGTCGGCTCGTCGAGGATCAAGACGTCCGGGTCGTGCAGCAGCGCCTGCGCCAGGCCGACGCGCCGTTTGAAGCCCTTGCTGAGCGTCTCGATCGACTGGTGCAGCACGCCCTCGAGGTGGACCCGCTGCACCACCTCGTCCACCCGCCTGGCCCGCGCGGCCCCGCGGAATCCCCGCACCTCGGCGACCCAGCGGAGGAATCCGCTCGGGGTCATGTCCGGATAGGCGGGGGCCCCCTCCGGGAGATACCCGAGAACCCGGCGCACCGCGAGCGAGTCGCTCCGCACGTCGTGCCCGGCGATCAGCGCGGTGCCGGAGCTCGGCGTCACGAAGCCGGTGATCATTTTCATCGTCGTGGATTTGCCGGCCCCGTTCGGCCCCAGGAAGCCGAGCACCTCGCCCCGCTGGACCTGGAGCGAGATCCCATCCACGGCCACGACCGGCCCGAATACCTTGCGGAGATCGCGAAGCTCGATCATCGGCGGATTCTCCAGTGTTCCGGGTGAGCGGCCTGTCCTCGCACCCGGCGTTTCCCTCGGCTGAGGCCAGAGAGGAGAGAATACTACCCGCGAGCGCCCCGACGGCCACCCGCCCCCGGCTGTCGATGCGCCAGCGGCGGCAACCCGTCAGCCCGCGCCGGGGTCGAGCGTCCCGGGCGCCTGCGCGGGCGCGCCCGGCCGGCTCCCGCCGGGCTGGAGGACCAGAAGCGCGGAGTCGTAGGAGAGCACGCCGAGCAGGATCGCCCCGATCAGACGCTCGAACTTCACGTGATAAATATGCGAGCCGAACGGCTGGTCGTCACCGAGGGGATCGGCGATCGAGACGTATCTCCGGTCCTCGTCCAGGGCGAAGATGATGACGAAGTGCGCCGAGGGCTCGCCCCGCACGTCGTCGGGCTCGCCGGTCGCCCAGATCTCCCGCGGCTCCATGTAGAGGTAGGTCGCGCTGATCGTGGTCAGCACGGGAAGCCCCTTCTTGAGGTAGCCGCGCAGCAGCCGCGCCGTCAGCTCCTCGAACCTGATCTTCCCCCCCAGGTCGATGAAGTCGATGTACCGCTTGCTGACGAACCGGAACGTCTCGTGCGGCTCGTACTCGAGCTGCGCGAGGAGCTTGGCCTTCAGGTCCACCTCTCCCTGGAACCAGGTCGGGTCCCAGATGTCCAGGTTGTAGGGATGGATCGTCGCCCGGTAGCCGCGGCGCAGCGCGTGGATGCCCAGGAGCGAGGCGAGCGTGCCCCCCTCGCGCAGCATCCGCGTCTCGTGGAGCACGTCGTCGAGGCCGATCGGGTCGCCGAAGTGCCGGTACACCGCGTGCAGGCAGGTCGGCCCGCAGGTCGTGTCGTCGGGCTGCGGCAGGATCTGGAAGCCGCGCGGAGCATCGTTGTTCGCGGGTTCCATCATGGAGAGCAACTATACTCGTGCGCCGGCCCCGCGATGGCGCGCCGCGCTCGTGGAGTGCGATTTATGTCGGGACCGTCGCCAACCGAGAGCACCGCCGCGCCCCGGGTCACCGGC
>DASRXL010000089.1:0-17448 GCA_035654175.1 Phycisphaerales bacterium | reverse complement strand
CGAACTCACGTTGTCGAGAGCGGGCCGCGCGGTGCCCTCATAGATAAGGGTGGGGGCGGGTTCTGCGCGCGCAGACGTGGATGTTTGCGGGTGCGAACGGGGGCGCAAGTGCTTGGAGGCCAAGGCGCAAAGATTTTCTCGCGCAAGTATGTACCTGGATCAAATCGGTATCCGTACGGTACCACTTGTAGACGCGGGGATTTTCCGTATATTGGGGGCATGGCGGACGGGGGATCGAAGGCACCGCGAGAGAACCAGGTTTCGTTTCCCGCTGTAGATCCACGCACCGGGGGCGGAATGTCTGTCGATATCACCCTCAAGCGAGGGGGGTGGGTGGCAAAGCGCGGGTACGGCGCTGTGCTAGAGATGGCGCATACAGTGACGGAGGTGATCAAGCGACCCCATGCCGTATTCCAGGGGATTCGCTGGGAAGAGGATGAAGACCGCCTGAATCACGGCTGCAACGCGGATAGCTGGCTTTGCTATAGCCTCAACCCCGGCCAGTACTACGACCCGAGTGAGTCGGAACCGCAGCCGTCGAACCCCGAAGAGGTATTTCTCGTGTTCGTGAATGTGGAGCGCATCGCCTATCACTGGCGATGGGATGATGTCGATGAGGATGGAAGCGGCTTACCTCGCGGCTGGAGGACACGTTTCCGGGAAAGGGTGCTCTGATGGAACCCGCCGAGTTCGCCAGAATGATTTGGGACAAATTCGGCAGCGATGGCCCGTTTGAACCAGGGGCGTACTACGACCCGGACGGCGACTGCTTGGAGTTTTTCCTGACCAATGAGGCGTTCAAGGGCGAGAGGTTGGACAAGTGGGTGACCGTGTATCGCGGTCGTCGGTCAGGAAAGATCGTCGGCTCCATGATCAAGAACGTCCGAGAGTTGTTGGAGCGGAACCCAGGTTTGGCCATCCAGATTCGCAGCAAGCCGATTCAGATCTGGCAATTCCTGAGAGCTCCGCAGTTCTCCGCCACAAGCGAGGTCGCTGTGCGGGTTTACGAAGAGATGATCGAAGAAACCCGGGTCTCTGAAATCCACGCCCCCACAGAGATGGTTTGCGCCTGATCTACGCCCGCCGCCGCTTTACTGGCTCGCGGTACATGAGCCGCTTCCCATCGGCCCGCTTGAGCAGCGCTTCCAGCCGCTCGCCGTCATTCAGGCCGCGGGTGTTGTAGAGGAAGCAGAACTGATCCAGATACCGGGGAAGGTGCTCTTTGCTCACCGCGTGGTACGTCCCGTTGAGGCCGCGCTTCACGCGGGAGAAGTAGCCCTCGATGGTGTTGGTGTGCGTGTCCGGGTCGCCGTGCTTCACGTACTCGCCGTAGGAGTGGCGGACCACCTTGTGCGTCCCTGGCCCTTTGCAGACCTTCCGGTAGGCCCGTAGGTCGTCGGTGTAGATCGTCGTCCCCTGCTCGACGTTCGCGACGAGTGCGGCCTTGAGAGTTGCGGCGGTCACGTTCGGAATCACGCGGGCGCGGACGTCCCCGCCACGCTGGACGACGGCGAACACGGGCGTCTTCTTGGTCCCGCGTCCGCGCTTGTTGCTCGGCTTGCGGCGGTCACCGAGCCGGGCCGGACGATGGCGCGGCTTTCCGCCCACGTACGTCTCGTCGCACTCCACCTTGCCCGACAGCTTCGGTGGGTCAGTCGGATTGTCGCTCATCGCGTGCCGGATGCGGTGCATGAGGAACAACGCACTCTTGTAGCTGATCTCAAGCTTGCGGCTCATCTCAAGCGCGCTCACGCCGTTCTTGGCGCTCGCGGCTTCCCACACGGCCCGGAGCCACTTGTGCAAGGGGATCAGGCTCTCTTCGTACACGGTGCCGGTGCGCACGGTGTACTGGCCGTTGCAGTCGCGGCAACGCCAGAGGAACCGGGCATTGCGCCCGCCCGTCTCGCGGTTGGTCATGGCGTACACGTCCACGCTGCCGCACTTCGGGCAGCACGGGGTATCGCCCCAGCGCTTGCGCTCCAGAAACGCAACGGCCGCGGCCTCGCTCGCGCAGGCGGCTGGCAGCTCGGCGATGGTTTCGGACTTGTCCAATTGAGGCTTTCTGGTGGCCATGAGACCATGATATTTGATTCAAGTATCATAGTCAAGAGCTTCGCTGGTGAATTCGCCCAGAAAGCGGTAGACTGGGCCGCTTTCCCGGGACGGAGACGGTTAGGGCCTTGATTCTGCTTCACTTTTGGGTAAAGTCAATGCTTGACGTACACGAAATGGACTTCAGCTATCTGGCAGCGCAGCGAACTCGGATTTGGTTGTCCGATCAGGCGGACAAGGCGCTTCGGAAGCTGAAACGCAAGGGGAACATCGCGTTCTTCACCAAGTTGGACGACTGTGTGGAACGAGGGTTTGCCAACTTCATCGGCACTGCGATTCGGCCCGAGCCGTACCGCACATGGAGGTTCGGGGTTAGGGACTGCAAGACTCGCATGGCCGGGTTCTTCGAGAACGACGGGACGATGGCGGAATTCATCGTGCCAACTGCATTCACCAAGGAGGGAAACGCGAACACTCCCGCTCAGAATGACATCTACAAGGATATAGGCGACATTAGAGATAAGAAGACGTACCGGAAGGTGACACCATGACTTCCAAGGGTGACGCGATAGAGCATTTCGCCGCATTCAGACAGACCGCCGAGTACGCCGCCTGGCGTCTGCGTCACGATCTAGCGTTTCTTATCGAGCAAGGTCTGAAAAAGGCCGGAATCAATCAGCGTGACCTAGGCAATGCGTCGGGCATGTGGGAGTCGAGAGTCAGCAAACTGATTCACAGCCAGTCCAATTGCAATCTCTCCATCATTGCCCGAGTGCTTCACCCGCTTGGCATTCGTCCCACTTTGGTAGACAAGGCGGAACTCGACGCGCTTAGGCAAGCCGCGGCGTTCACCCCAGAATCGCGCGTACTCGCGACTGTCGCGCAAGACATCAGTCCCGCTAGCACGGCCGAACAAAGTGCATTAGGGAATCTCATCGAGGACAAGGCCCATGACGAGCACGCCGAGTGGTTCCGGGAATTTGAACGATCCGTCGAGCCAGACTTCTGGGCAATCAGCCGAACACGATTCCGCCGCCACGACGCCGAAAGAGGAAAGACCCCCCGAGCAGGTACAGCGTTCCGCCGACCCTATTAACCGCCCAGCAATGTGGGTTGACATTATGCGGATTCAAATGCGCAAGGACGTGCCGATCGCCACCTTGATCTTTGAGACTACCTACGTGGACAACCCCGGCCAACCGATGGCGTTTGAGGTTGCACGCCTGTACACGACGATTGCTCACGTCAAGCGAATGATCGAGGTTCTCTCCAAGAACGTTGCCGCCTACGAGGAACAGATGGGGCTGCTAGACGCCGAACCGAAAGCAGACGGCGCTATGTAGCGCCCCTGTGGTGAAACTGGAAGACACGTCTCCTTTGGATGGTGATGGCGAGTATACCTCGCCGTGCGGGTTCGATCCCCGTCGGGGGCATTGATGGCGAAGAAGCCTGCGCCAGAGCCGACACCGGAACGACCGGACAAGCCGGATCGCGGCGACCGCCTGAAGATAGATGGTGATTGGGAGGATGCCGCCGAGCGCCTGCTGAAGACGCCAGCGAAGTCCACCCCGCCACGAGAGGTCAAGCCGCGCAAGAAGCCCAAGCTGGACGAGAAGTAGGCCGCGCCGGGAGCCGGTTCGGTCTTGTGGCTAACAGATCCCGGTTTGATTCAGCTACATACTTGCCTTTTCTCGGAAATCCTCGGCGAGGGGGCGCGGTGCGGCCATGGGTGCGCGCGCACGGACGGACATGTGGCCTTTGGATCCCGATCTTCAGGCTTGGGTCAGAGAAACGCACTGGCGGACAACCCACCGGTCGTCACGACGACGCGAGGAGGGGAGGAGAGGCACGGCTGGGACAGCCGTGCCAACAAGATTCGGGGCCGCTGTGATTGCTACTGAACAAAATCCTATCATGCCCGATTTCTGGATCGCCGTGGGCTAATGTGTGGCCCGAATCCCTTCTGGAGATCCTCATGCTCGGACGAGTGTTCAAGGCCTACGACATCCGCGGCACGTATCCCGACCTGCTGAACGACCAGATGGCGTGGCAGATCGGGTGGGGGGCGGCGAGGTTCCTGTTCACGGAGGCCGCGGCGCAGGGGCAGAACGCCCCGATGATGCGGAACATCGTGGTCGGGCGCGACATGCGCAAGAGCAGCCCGGCGCTGTCGGACCAGCTGATCGCGGGGATCAACGCGTTCGGCGGTGACGTGATCGACGTGGGGCTGGTGGACACGCCGTTCGTGTACTTCGCGGTGAATCACCTGGGATGCGCAGGCGGGGTCATGGTGACGGCGAGTCACAACCCGCCGCAGTACAACGGGTTCAAGATCTCGAAGATCGGGGCCAAGCCGGTGGGGGAGGCGACGGGGCTGGCGGAGGTGCGCAAGCACGCCGCGACGGCCGACCGGGCTATGGGGAAGGGCACCGGGCGGCTGGAGCGGCGGGATCTTTGGGACGCCTACTCGAAGCACGTGCACTCGTTCCTGGATCTTCGCGGCAAGCCGCTGAAGGTGGCGATCGACGCCTCGAACGGGATGGCCGGGACGATGCTGCGCAAGCTCTTCGGGAAGAACGGGGCGAACGTGCCCGGGCTCGAGATCGTGGAGATCAACTTCGACAACACGAAGGGCGAGTTCGCGCACGAGCCGAACCCGCTCGTGGCGTCGAACCTGCGCCAGACGCAGGAAGCGGTGGTGGCGCAGAAGGCGGACCTTGGAATCTGCTTCGACGGGGACGCGGACCGGTGCGTCGTGGTGGACGAGAGGGGGCGTGCGATCGGGTGCGACCACCTGACCGCGGCGCTCGCGGGGCATTTCCTGGCCCAGCGGCCGGGCTCGGCGATCATCTACGACCTGCGCTCGACCAAGGCCGTCGAGGAGGCGATCGTCGCCGCCGGGGGCAAGCCGGTGCGGTCGCGCGTGGGCCACGTCTTCATGAAGCAGAAGATGGCCGAGCACGGGGCGGTGTTCGGCGGCGAGCTCTCGGGGCACTTCTACTTCCGCAAGAACTTCAACGCGGACTCGGGGGCGATCGCGATGGCGACGGTGCTGAGCGTGCTGGCGCAGAGCGGGAAGCCGATGAGCGCGCTGGTGGCGCCGGCGCAGAAGTACTCGCAGTCGGGCGAGATCAACTTCGAGATCGAGGAGAAGGACGCGGCGCTGGAGGCGCTCAAGGACGAGTACGGCGACGTGGCGGACATCGACGAGCTCGACGGCGTGACGATCGACGCCTTCAAGAGCAAGGGCTGGTGGTGCAACATCCGCAAGAGCAACACGGAGCCCCTGCTGCGCCTCAACGCCGAGGCCAAGGACGCCCGGACGCTCGAGCGCGTGCTGGGGGAGCTCGCGCCGAAGCTGGGGAAGCGGGTGGAGCACTAGGGGAAGGCATCGAGGCAGCGAGGCATCAAGGCACTGAGGCATCAAGGCAGCGAGGCAGGGAGAGAGAGGGCACGGCGCGGGCCGGCTTCCTAGACTGTGTCCGGCCGGCGGCCGCGGATTCCTGTCTCGCTGACTCGCTCCTTCGCTGTCTCGCTCTCCCGCCATGAACCTCTCACAGTTCTTCGAGCACTGGCAGATTGTCGAGAACCCGTTCAAGGGGGAGGAGGCGCGCGACGACTCGGTCTTCGCGCGGCTGGGGATCGCCGGTGAGGAGCGTCCGGCGACGGGCCCGGCGGCGGCGCATTCGGACCTCGAGAAGATCCTGGGCTCGCTCGCGCGCCCGGCCACGTCGGTGGTCTTCGGGGAGAAGGGGTCGGGGAAGACCGCGATCCGGATGCAGCTGGCGGACCAGATCCGGAGGTACAACGCGTCGAATCCGGAGCAGGGCGTCTGGGTGATCCCGTACGACGATCTGAACTCGCTCCTGGACGAGGTGCACGAGCGTGCCGGGGGCGGCGACGCGGCGGCCTCGATCAAGAGCATGCGCCTGGTGGACCACATCGATGGGATGGTTTCGATCGCAACGACCGCGATCGTGAGCCAGATGATCGAGGGCCCGGCATCGCAGACGCCGTGCCCCGTGCCCGCCGACGCGGTCCGGCGGCTGCGAAAGGCCGGGCCGGACGTGCGGAGAGACCTGCTCATCCTCCAGGCGGCGTACGACAACGCGGACCAGGCCGTGGCGCGGGGGCGCGAGCTGCGCCGGCGGCTGCGCGCGCTGCCGGCGTGGACGCGGGTGGCGATGACGGCGGCAGCGTGGGCGGGATGGATGGTCCCCGCGCTGGTGGCGTGGTACGCGTTCTTCCGGGCGCCGGCGGACGGGACGCTGCGGGTGGTGCTCCAGATCCTGGCGGCGGTGCTGACGGTGGCGTGGGGGGCGGCGGCGGTGCGCGTGTTCTTGATGGAGCGGTGGCGGCTCGCCCGGCTCGGCCGGCGGTTGCGCCGCCAGGTGCGGGTGCTGCGCCGGAGCGAGCGGTCGCTGGGCGAGGCCGCCGGGCGGCTCGCGAGAGAGGATCAGTCGGTGCTCGTGCTGCCGCTCACGGACTCCGACGAGGCGCGGTACGCGATGCTCGACCGGCTGAAGCGGGTGCTCAAGCTGCTCGGCTATCGCGGGACGATCGTGCTCGTGGACCGGGTGGACGAGCCGACCCTGATTAGCGGCGACCCGGAGCGGATGCGCTCGCTGGTGTGGCCGATGTTCAACAACAAGTTCCTCCAGCAGGAGTCGTTCGGGCTCAAGATGCTGCTGCCGATCGAGCTGCGCTACGCGCTCTTTAAGGAGTCGAGCGCGTTCTTCCAGGAGGCGCGGCTCGACAAGCAGAACCTGATCGAGCGGCTGAGCTGGACGGGGGCGATGCTGTACGACCTGTGCGACGCGCGGCTGAAGGCCTGCCGGGCGCCTGGGGCGGGGCCGATCTCTCTGATCGATCTCTTCGAGGAGGACGTGACGGGGCGCGATCTGGTCGACGCGCTCGACCAGATGCATCAGCCCCGCGACGCGTTCAAGCTGATGTACCGGTGCCTGAGCGAGCACTGCTCGAACGTGACGGCGGAGCAGGGCCAGTGGCGCGTGCCGCGGTTGGTGCTGGAGCACGTGCGGAAGCAGGAGGCGGACAGGGTGCAGCAGCTCTACCGGGGGATCCGGCCGGCGTGAGAACCCTGGAGCAACGCCATCGCGGGCGAGCCGGTCGGATGGCTCCGAGGAGGAACGGATCGTCGGCGGACTTCCGCGCTGGTCAGCCGCTCGACGCAGCGGCCGACAGGTGGCGCCCAACGCCGTCAACGTGTGCTTGAAAGCGGAGGAATGGTGGGCAGCTTCGCCCCCATTCTGGGGCTCTGCGGCGCGCACGACGCACACCCCGGGCTCACTCCGCCCGCTCGGCGCGGGCTCCGATCGCCCGGGGCTCGCGACAGCGCCCCTTCGGGGGCGTTCGGAAGAGGAAGTTCACGGCGTTGAGTGGCGCCCGCCGGGGAAAGGTGGAGAGCACCGGGGTGGGGCGCCTGGTGACGGGGGGACTTTCTCCCGTCAGACGATGGGAGGCGGGGCGGATCCTCTATAGTGGGGCGAGCAACCCACGCAACCGTCGGAATCCGGGAGGTGAGCTCGTGAAATCAGTCCTGTGCGCGTGTGCTGCGCTCGTTGCGCTGTGGCCGGCCTCCAGCGCGGCGGCGGACCCGCCGCCCGCGCCCGACGCGCTGACGGAGTTCGCGGCGCCGGAGTGGGCCGCCCAGGCGGAGAACTCGTGGGCGACGGTGACGGACGACGCGGGGCGGAAGGTGGTCGGCGGTTCGTCGCTGCGGTTCGAGACCGGGGGCGGGTTCGACACGTGGCTGTGGGCCCCTGGGGATCGCGACGCCTCGTGGGACCTGCTCGGGGGCGGCGCCGGGGGGCTGGCGTTCCGCGCGTACGTCGAGAACGACTTCCCGTTCCAGAACGGCAGCCCGTGGGTGCGACTGCACTCGGGCGGCGGGTACGCGGAGTTCCGGCCGGCGTACGACGTCTTCAACGACGCGATCGGGAGCTGGATCGAGGTGGAGATCCCCTACGCGGGTGACTCGCTGTGGTCGCGGACCGACGTCGGGAGCCCGGATCTTTCGGCGGTGAACTCGATCGAGATCCACGCGGACACGTGGGATGCGGGGTTCGTCGTATGGCTCGACGGGCTGCGCTTCGACCTGCCGCTGCCGGCGCCGGGCGGCGTGCGGGCGTACGCGGGGAACCGCTCCGTCGAGGTCGAGTGGGACGCGTATCCCGACCCGATGAACCGGCTGACGGGGTTTGCGATCTACCGGCGGTTGGCGCCGTTCGATTCGACGGATGGTCTGTCGCCGATCGCGGTGGTGAACGACCCGGAGGCGACGAGATACGTGGACGGCACGGCGCAGAACGGTGTGCGATACCACTATGCGGTGGCGGCGCGGTTCGAGGGAGGGGCGGAGACGACGGAGGTGGAGAGCGTAGGGCCGCGGACTCCGTGGAATGAGACCGATCTGCAGGTGGTGTCGATCTCGCGCACGCCGCGGTTCCCGAGGTTTGACCCGACGTATGCGTACTACGAGATCACCGAGCCCGGCGGGTTCGGGCCGTACATCTTCACGGCGGCGACCGGGCTCGGGTCCGGGCAAGATGGAACGACGCAGCGGTGGCCGGAGATCGGGCAGGCGGTGGCGTACACGGCGACGATCCGCAACCGGGGGACGAACTCGGTGGCGAGCAACCTGCCGTACGCGTGGACGCTGGACGGGGGGACGGTCGAGACCGGGAGCACGTTCGCGCTGCTGGAGCCGGGGGAGACGGCGACTGTCGCGTGGACGACGGCGTGGGACGACGCGGACCATGAGATCGGCTTCTCGTTTACGTTGGCCGACGCGCGGGCGCAGAACAACGCGATGGCGATCGGGTCGAAGTCGGTCGCGTTCCTCTCCTTTGCGGACCGGACCTATATCGAGAAGTTCCGGGAGGAGTCGCGGGACTACAACGCGATCACCGACGACCTCTTCGACTGGCTCAATGCGCACATGGCCCGCTTCAACGAGATGTTCGCGGCGGCGGGGACGGGCAAGCGCGTGCACTTCGATGTACTGACGGCGTTGGAGGACGACGACCCGGACCCCGCGGTGGACCGGATCGAGTTTGCGATCTTCCCGTTCCGGTATCGGGTGGCGGACGGCACACTGCGCCTGAGCGGCTACTACGACCCCGCGGACGACCTCGACTATGGCCTGCTGCACGAGATGGGGCACCAGCTCGGCCTGATCGATCTCTACCGGCTCGATCTGCCCGCGGAGCGGAACTGGGTCTCGGGCCGGGCGTACTGGGCGATCGAGTGCCTGATGCACGGGGTGTCGCACGTGGTCTCGAACCACAGCGCGGGCGCGATGAGGCAGTGGCTGGACAAGGCGCACGGCTACTACGGGCAGTACCTCTACGCCCTGCCGGAGCACGTGCGCGTGCGCCTGCTGGGCCACGACGGGCGGCCGCTCGCGGGCGCGACGGTGCGCGTCTTCCAGCGCACCGAGCGCCCCGGCCTGGGCGACGTGATCACCGATCAGGTGAAGTTCGAGGGCGTAACGGACAGCGCCGGGGAGTGGACGCTCCCGAACGTGGATATCGACGAGAGCCTTGTGCCGCAGACGTACGCTGGAGATGCGCTGGCGGACAACCCGTTTGGATACGTCGCGGTGGTGGGCACCAACGGGCTGCTGCTGCTCGAGGTGACGCACAACGAGGCGACCGACTACGCGTGGCTGGCGATCACGGAGGTGAACGAGGCGTTCTGGGCGGGGCAGACGGGGACGGCGGTGTTCGAGAAGACGCTGGCTCTCGGCGGAGCGACACAGCACTTCCCGCCGCGGGAGCTGACCGAGCAGAACGCCGCGGAGTGGAGCGCGTGGGCGCAGGACGGCAAGCTGACGCTCGCGGACGATTTCGGCCGGGTCGTGGAGGGCCAGGCGTCGCTCCAGTTCTCCGCGACCGGCGGGGCGGACAACGCGGCGACGTACCCGGCGCTCTCCAACGCCCGATGGGATCTCTCCGCCGTCGAGCACGTCCGTGTGTGGGCCTATGCGGTGAACGGCAACGGGGGGTTCCAGTCGGGGAGCCCATGGGTGCGGCTGCGAGGCGGGGACGGATACATTGAGCTGCGCTCGACGAGCGACCAGCTCAATCAGGCGATCGGGCGGTGGGCGGAGCTGGTGATCCCGATCGCGGGCAGCTCGGCGTGGGCTCGGACCGTGACCGGGAGCCCGGCGATCGACGACATCCGGGCGATCGAGATGCACGCCGACACGTGGGGCGCGGGGTTCGCGGTGTGGTGGGACGGGCTCACGTTCGACCCGCCGGTGTGCCCCGCCGACTTCAACGCCGACGGCGCGATCGACAGCCGGGACGTGATCGCGTACCTGAATGCGTGGACGGCCGAGGCGGGGCGGGCGGACATCAACGCGGATGGCGTGATCGACAGCCGGGACGTGATCGCGTTCCTGAACGAGTGGGTTGGCGGGTGTTGAAAGTCCCGCCTCGCGCCACGTCGGCGACGCAGAGCCTCCGCCGACGCGTGGCACGGTTTGGGTTCGCCGCGCTCCCGTCCTCGAAACTCACTACCCTCTTCAGCCAACAACCTGGGGCTGCCCCTCCCTGCCCATGATCCGCTGCATCAATGTCCACAAGTCCTACCGGCTCGGCGCCCGCGCCGTCCCCGCCCTGCGCGGGGTTGATCTCGACATCCCCGAGCCGGGGTTCTACGCGATCATGGGGCAGTCGGGGTCGGGCAAGTCGACGCTGCTGCACCTGCTCGGCACGCTCGACCGGCCGGACGCGGGCGAGATCCACCTGGGCGGGCGGGCGGTGCATCAGCTCTCGGAGCGCGAGGCGACCGAGTTCCGGCGCAAGGGGCTCGGCATCATCTTCCAGCAGTTCAATCTCATCCCGACCATGACCGCGGCGGAGAACGTGGAGCTGCCCGGCCTGCTCGCCGGCGACAGGCCCGCGGCGCTCCGGACGCGGGCGCTGGAGCTGCTCGGCATGCTGGGCCTGGCCGACCGGGCCGACCACCGGCCGGAGGCGATGTCCGGGGGCGAGCAGCAGCGGGTGGCGATCGCCCGGTCGCTGCTCTACTCGCCCCCCGTGCTGCTGGCCGATGAGCCGACGGGCAACCTCGACTCGGAGAACTCCGAGCGGCTGTGGTCGCTGCTCGCCGGGCTCGCGGCCGACCACGAGATGACCGTGCTCATGGTGACCCACGAGCCGGCGGCGGCGGCGCACTGCACACGCGTGTTCATCCTCCAGGACGGGCGCGTCTGCGGCGCCATCGATACGGAGCACCTCGATGCGGTCGGTGTGGCGGCTCGCTACCAGCAGGCTATCGGCAAGGCCTAGCCGCACGGCGCTCGTGATCGCGGCGGTCGCCCTCTCGGCGGCGCTGATCACGGTGGTGTCGAGCGCGATGGCCTCGCTGAACGCCGCGATCCGGGCGAGGCTGAACGCGACCGTCGGGGCCGCCGACGTCGTGCTCAAGCCGGCCAGCAGCACCGACCCCTTGCCGCCCGGTGCGCTCGCGCGCGTGGAGTCGTGGCCGGGGGTGGCGGTGGCCTCGCCGGCGCGGACGGAGGCGATCACCCTGCGGCTGACCACCGGCGCGCTCGTGGAGCGGGGCGGCGCCTGGGTGCGCGAGGGGATCCAGCTCGACGTCGTCCCGGTCGCGCACGGGGTGGACTTCGCGCGGTGGAACCGGGTGCGTCCGCTGGAGCTGCTCGCGGGGCGCTTCCCGGAGGCGCAGGGCGAGATCGTGATCGACGGCCTGCTCGCCGAACGGATGACCCACGAGTACCAGTCGGAGGACCGGGGGTCGGGGCGGTACGGCCTCTCGATCGGCACGGCGGTGTACGGGTCGGAGGCGATCGAGCTGCCGGAGCGGGCCGACTCGGCCGAAGAGGCGTCGGCGCTCAACGCGCGCGTGGGCGTGCGCGTCGGCGACACGCTGGAGGTGGTCCGCACGGGCGGCGCGCTCGACCTCCTGCGCCGGCTCGGCGGGCCGGCGCCGCCGCTCACCGTGGTTGGGGTGGTGCGCCAGCCGCCGCTCGGCGGCCGGCCGCAGGTGTACATGAGCCTCGACACGCTCGCGGCCGTGCTCGGCGGGCGGGAGCGGCTGAGTGAGATCGAGATCGTGCTCGCGCCCGGGACCGATCCAGAGGCCTTCGCCGCGACCTATCGGGCGGGGGTGCCCGAGGGCTTCGTGCTGGAGACGACCGCCCGCGTCACGGCCAATGTCGAGAAGAACCTCGCCTCGAGCCAGCTGGGGCTGGTGCTCGCGACGGTGCTGGCATTCCTGACGGCGTCGTTCATCATCTTCACGGGCCTGACGATCGACGCCGCGGAGCAGCAGCGCCAGCTCGCGATGCTGCGCTGCATCGGGGCGAGACGGTCGCAGTTGGCGGGGACGCAGCTCCTGGTGGGGGCGCTGATCGGCGTGGCGGGCGCTGCGGGCGGCATCCCGCTGGGGCTCGGGATCGCGGGGGCGATCATCGGCTACTTCCGCGAGTATGTGCCGGAGGGCACGTTGGTCTCGCCGCTCGGCCTGGTGCTCGCCTCGTCGGGCAGCGTGTTCGCGGGGGTGGTGGGAGCGGCATGGCCGGCGTGGCGGGCGGCACGGACGTCGCCGCTGAAGGCTTTGAGCGCGCGAGCGCGCCCGCCCGGCCCTGCGGTGATCGCGGCGTCGCTGCTGGTGGCGGTGATCGGGCTGGGCGTCCACCTGCTGACCTTCCTGGTTCCGCGCGATGCGCAGGTCATGTTCTGGGGCTACGCCACGATCGGGCTGCCGGCGATCTTCGTGGGGTATTTCTTTCTCTCGGTGCCGGTGATCAGCCTGGTGACGCGCCTGCTGGGGCCGCCGCTGGTCGCGGCCTTGGGCGTGCCGAGGGGCGTGGTTGAGCGGCTGGTGGGCGCGACGCCGTTCCGGTACGGCTTCACGGCGGGGGCGATGATGGCGGGGCTCGCGCTCATGGTGGGGCTGTGGACGCAGGGCGGGGCGCTGCTGCGCGACTGGCTCGGCAAGCTCAAGTTCCCGGACGCGTTCGTGAGCGGGCTCTCGATCCCCCCGGAGGCGCAGGCCAGGCTCGACTCGCTGCCCTTCGTGGAGGGCACGTGCGCGATCACGCTGCACCCGGTGGAGACGGACGCCTTCGGCGTGCGTGCGCTGCAGCAGTATCACACGATGTTCGTCGCGTTCGAGCCGGAGCCGTTCTTCGAGATGGCGACGCTCACGTGGGTGGAAGGGGATCCGGAGGTCGCCAAGCGCCGGCTGGAGGAGGGCGGGGCGGTGATCGTGGCCCGTGAGTTCATGGTGGCGCAGGGGCTCGGCGTGGGCGACACGTTCGCGTGCCGCGAGGGGGAGAAGGAGCTCGAGTTCGAGATCGTGGGCGTGGTGACGAGCCCGGGCCTGGAGATCGTCAGCAAGTTCTTCGACATCGGGGCCGAGTACACGCACCAGGCGCTGCACGCGGTCTTCGGCTCGCGCGCGGACCTGAAGAAGAAGCTGGGGTCGAGCGCGATCAACCTGATCCAGATCGAGCTCGACGAGGGGGTGCGCGACGAGGTGGCGATCGACACGATCTGGCGGGAGCTGGCGCCGTACGGGGTCCTCGACGCGGGCAGCGGGCGGCAGATCCTCTCCGAGATCATCGAGTTCATGCGGGCGATGCTCCTGGCCACCTCCGCCGTCGCCGTCATCAACATGCTCATCGCGAGCCTCGGCGTCGCGAACGTGATCGTGAGCAGCGTCGAGCAGCGCCGGTTCGAGCTGGGCGTTCTCAGGGCGGTGGGGGGGCAGAGGGGGATGCTGGCGCGCATGATCGCGGCCGAGGCGGTGCTGATCGCGATCACGGCGGGGATCCTCGGCACACTCATGGGCATGCAGCTCTCGTTCGCGGCTCAGAACCTGCACCGGGCGCTGCTGGGGCTGGTATGGCGGCTGCGCCCGCCGCCGCTGCCGATCGCGGTCGGCTGCGCGATCGTGCTCCTGATCTGCCTGCTCGCGAGCGTCCCCGCGGTGCTGCGCCTGAACCGCCTCCGTCCGCGCGAGCTGCTCAGCACACGCGGCTAGGAGCGGGGAATCGCTACGCTTCGGCCGGGCGGAACGATGCAGGCGCCCGAGCGGGAGTTCGCCGATGCGCAGCGGCGCGATGAGCGTGCAGTTCATCAAGCGGGCGGGCAAGCCGGCGCTCCTGCGCTGCGTGCGGGCCGACGGATCGGCGACCATGGCCGAGATTGCCCCGGGCCCGGCGCACGATCTCATCCACTTCGCCGTCGAGACGACATTGGCCTGCCGACGCGGGTTCTACAGCCTGCTCGCCGAGGGCTGGAGCATCGAGGGCTTCAACGTCGCGGGGGCCGCGCAGAAGCTCGCGATCCCGGAGGAGGCCATCGCGGTGGAGTTCATCGTGGGCCTGCTCCAGATGGAGCTGCTCAGCGGGGTCCCGGCCGCGGACTTCCGGGCCGAACTGGAGCGGGCCCTCGCGGGCGCGAAGAGCACGGCGCAGCCGCCGCCGATGACGGCGGGCCAGCTTGCGACGATCCGCGAGCGGATCGCGGAGCTGCTGGGCCGGTGGCGGGCGCTGCCGCCGGGCTCGACCATGGTCCTCAGCTTCGAGAGTTCAACCTGAGGGGGGGTGTGCTGTACGGCGGCGGGCAAAAAACAGGCCGGGGCCTGTGGGGCCCCGGCCTGCATGCGTTTTGAGCTGGTCGTGACGGTTGGGATCACCAGCCGCCGCGGTCGCCGCCGCCACGGCTGTAGCCGCCGCGACCGCCGCCGCCACCGCCGCTACCCCCACCGCCGTAGCCGCCGCGGCCACCACCGCCGCCGCCGCCCCCGCCGCCGTAGCCCCCGCGGCCGCCACCACCGCCGCCGCCGCCGAAGCCGCGGTTCTCACGCGGCTTGGCCTCGTTGACGGTGAGGTCGCGCCCGCCCATGTTGTAGCCATGGAGGGCTTCGATCGCGGCGCGGGCCTCGTCGTCGTTGGAGAACTCGACGAAGCCGAACCCGCGGGGCCGACCGGTCTCGCGATCGGTCACCAGGGACGCGGACGTGACGTTGCCGTGCTGGGAGAAGAGATCGTGGAGTTCCTGCTCGGAGACGCTGAAGGGGAGATTCCCGACGTAAAGCTTCATTCCTGACGCTTCCTTCAATTGCCCTTGGACTGACTTGAAACCGCTGCTTGAACTCGGGCAAGAGAAAGCGTCGGCATTCCGGCGGCTGCCCGCCTTCGGGCACGTCCCGCCTAAGAATGCCCACAGTATAGCACAGGATCGGCGGGCGGGGCCAGGGGTTTTTGAGCGGGCGGGGGCCCTAACCCCCTCCCGGGCCCCGCAAAGGCTGTAGCCACAAGCCCTTGTGGCGGGTTGGGAATAGAGCGGCAGGGCGTAGGATTCCTCAGGTATGCGAGCACGATCAGCGCTGGTCCTGGGGGTGTCGGGTCTTCTGGCCTGGGCGGCGGCTGCGGGGCCGCGGATCGGCCTGGGTCCGGGTCGAGCATTCTCCCCCGGCGGCTCGTATGAACCGCAGGCCGCGAGCACTTCCACCACCCAGCCCGAGGAACACACCGCCGTGAGCAGCCCGAACGACCGAACGTTCTCCCGGTCCGGCTACGACATCACCCCCTTGCCGCGCGAGGAGGTGGAGCGCCTCGCCTCGAAGCTCGATCCCGAGACGTACCGGATCACGCAGAAGGCGGGGACGGAGCCGGCGTTCTGCGGCACACTTCTGGACAACAAGAAGGAGGGCGTGTACACGTGCGTGGTCTGCGGGCTGCCTCTGTTCTCGAGCGCCCACAAGTTCACCTCTGGCACGGGGTGGCCGAGCTTCTTCCAGCCGTTCGATCCGGGGCATGTGAGCGAGCACGAGGATCGCTCCCACGGGATGGTCCGCACGGAGATTGATTGCGCCCGGTGCGGCTCGCACCTCGGCCACGTGTTCGACGACGGCCCCCCGCCGACCGGCCGGCGCCATTGCCTCAACTCCGCGTCGCTCAGGTTCTACGAGCGCACCGAAGGGCTTCCCGCGGCGAGCCGGCCAGCGCTGGAGACGGCGTACTTCGCCGGCGGATGCTTCTGGGGCCTCGAGCACTACTTCCAGAAGGGGGAGGGGGTGATCGACGCGGTGAGCGGCTACATGCAGGGCGCCACGGAGAATCCGACGTACGAGGACGTCTGCCGCCACGGCACCGGCCACGCCGAGACGGTGAAGGTGGTGTTCGATCCGAAGCGCATCAGCTACGAGCGGCTCCTCGAGGCCTTCTTCACCATGCACAACCCCACGCAGCTCAACCGCCAGGGCCCTGACATCGGTGATCAGTACCGCTCCGGCATCTGGTGGACCAGCGAGCAGCAGCGCGACGCGGCGGAGGCATACATCCGGAAGCTGCAGGAATCGGGCGGGTTCGGCAAGCCGGTCGTCACGCAGGTGGAGCGGGCGGAGACGTTCTATCCGGCGGAGGACTACCACCAGGACTACGTCGAGAAGACTGGCAGGGCGTGCCACGTCAAGAACCCCTGGTGACCGTGCCCGTGTGATCGTGGATCCGTGGCGGGCGCGTCTCCCGGCGCGCCGTCAGCCCTCGGCGGCGCGCGGGTGCTCCGGGCCGGCGAGCATGCCGTGCGCCTCCGGGCTCATGTAGAGCTCGCCCTGGAGCACGGCCTCGATCGCGGCGGTGAGGTGCCGCTCGCCGTCGTTTTTGGAGACGTATCCCCACCCGCCGGCCTCCATGGTCCGCTCGATGAGGTCGAGCCGTACGTGGCCGGTGAAGACCACCACGCGGGCGTCGGGGCAGACTTTGCTGAGTTCTCCGAGCGTGGCGAGCGGCTCGGCCCCGGGCATGTCCAGGTCCAGCAGCACGATGCGGGGGCGCAACCGTTGCACCTCGTGCACCAGGTGATCGGCGCTGAGGAGGTGCCCGAGCCAGACGTAGCGGCCGGCGCGGCTCAGCCAGTGGCGCAATGCCAGACCGACCTGCTCGTTATCGTCGGCGCAGAGGACGGTGATCGGTTCGCCGGGAGTCACGGCGCGCCCCCGAGCGCCCGGTCGAGCGCCGCGCGGAGGGTCGACGGGCGGAGCTCGCCGACTGTCTCCACCCCGGGCCCGAGATCCCGGGCCTCTCCCAGGCGTACGACACGCCGCCCGTTGGTTCCGCCCTCGGTGAAGCGCAGCAGGTCCTCGAGCGGGACGGACTCGTCTACGATCCAGATGGCGGCGTCCGACGGGAGGGCTTCGTCGCGCGTCGCGGCTTCGATCCCCATCCCCGCCAAGATCATCCGGACGATCGCCGCCGGGCGCGCGTCCGAGATCGTCACAGCGGCCGTGCGCTCGGCGGGGTCGGCTTGGCCGAAGGTGGGCATGTCCAGCGTGAAGAGGGCCCCGCGCCCGATCTCCGACTCGATCGTGACCGAGCCGCCGTAGCGGTGC
>DASRXL010000088.1:0-2761 GCA_035654175.1 Phycisphaerales bacterium | reverse complement strand
GCCGGCGAGCGGGAGCGGGGCGTCGTCGCCGACGAGCGGCAGAGGGTCGTCGCGCGCGGGGCTGGGCGCGGGGGCGCGGCGGAGGAAGCGCGCGTCCCCGCCTTCCGCGGCGCGCCCGCATTCCGGGCAGGGGGCGCCCGTCGGCAGGCCGGTGAGGTCGTAGCCGCAGTCGGCGCACGGATCGAGCACGCGTCCGCCCCGGGCGGCGGTCATCCTGGCCAGCGGGGTGCCTTCGGAGGCGTCGCCCGAAAACGTGCGCCGTGCGCGTCGTTCGAGGACGCGCTGGTCGCGCTCGATGGCGGCGACGGCGTTGTGGATCGCCCAGCCGGACATGCCGGCGAGCTCGAGCTGCGCAACGAGGAACATCCCGAGGCCGGCGACGCAGCCGACGAGGGCAAACGTCGCGGTGAGGCCGAGCGAGCCGGCGACGAATCCGGCCGGGAGCCATGGCGTGATCCAGCCGACGACGGCGGCAAACCCGCCTCCGACGCCGAGGAGCACGGAAGCGACGCGGAGTCGCCCGGCCAGGCCGGTGTGCTGGCCCCAGTCGGCGAGCGGGGTGAGGCAGATGCAGAGCGGCGCGAAGCCGACGATCCCGACGACGCGCATCACGTGGGCGATGGCGAGGGTGAGCTCGTCAGGCCCGAGGACGGTGTCGGCCATGAACACCAGCACGGCCCCTTGGCACAACCAGGCGAGCTGCGTGATCCGCGCGGCCCAGCGGAGCCTCGCGTGCTCACGCGCGGGGATAGTGCGCATGCCTTCCACGAACGGGCGCGGCTGGGTCGCGAGCACCACCGCGCCGGCCCAGCCGGCGCCACCGAGCAGCATGGCGATGGGCAGAAGGTCGCGGGCGATCTGGGGGAGCGCTCCGGCGACGTGCCACGCAACCTGGAGCAGCGAGCAGAGCAGCCCAAGGGCTGCCAAGCCGCCGAAGGCGGTGCGGATGCGCCGCAGATAGGGGAGCGGAGCGTCGGTGAGGTTGGACCTCGCCCCGGGTTTGGCGGACGAGCGGATCGCGAGGCCGCACTCGGGGCAGCGCCCGCCGAGAGGGAGCCCGTCGAGCGGATAATCGCATCCGGGGCAGAGGCGTCCGGGCGGGACCAGATCGGCGTTATCCGCGGGCGTCAGGCGGTTGACGTCGATGGGCGACATGTGCGCCACTGTACCGGGCGAGGAGCCGGGAAGATGCGGGCGCGGGCCCGCGCGGCTCAGCCGGGATCTTCGGGGAGGGCCGTCAGGCGGGCGGCCATGTCAGCGCCGGCCCGGATCCCGAGGTCGGCGGCGCGCCGGGCGTAGGCGCGGGCCTTGTCCGGCTCGTTGGCGCGCTCGCACCACACGGCGGTGTCGAACAGGAGATCTCCGTCCTCCGGTGACTGCGCGGCGGCGGCCTCGAACTCGCTCATCGCCTCGGCGGGCCGGCCGAGAAGGCCGTAGCACTCCCCGACGAGCCGGAGGATGGGGAGCTGGCGGCGCTCGGCCTCGGGGATGCCGCCGAGCGCGGCCAGGGCCCGATCGGGCTGACGGACGCGGTTGAGTGCGCGGGCCTCGATCACGCGCCAGGCGGCGACGGCGGGCTCGAGCTCGCGGGCGCGGGCGACGAGCTGGAGGGCGACATTGGGCTCGCTCTCGCGCAGCGAGATCTCGGCGAGCGTGCCCCAGGCGATCGCGAGGGTCTCATCGAGGCGGGTGGCGAGGAGGAGGTTCTTGCGCGCAGCGTCGTTGGCGCCCTGCTTCATCTGGATTTGGGCCAGGTAGAGGGGGAAGCGCGGGTCGGAGGTGTCGCCGGCCTGGGCGGCCGAGAAGTGCTCCTCGGCGCGGTCGAGGCGGTCGAGCGTGCTGGCGACGGTGCCGGCGGTGAACTCGATCTCGGGCGTCCGCGGCCCGAGCGCGAGGGCGGCCTCGTACTGCTCGTACGCGGCCGGGAGCTTGTCCTGGAGCACGCAGGCGCCCGCGAGCGCCAGGCGAAGCTCCTGGTCCTCGGGGTGCTGGGCAACGGCGGCGCGGAGGACAGCCTCGGCCCTGTCGGCCTCGGCGCGCCGGACGAGCTCGTCGGCCGAGGCCAGGATCGCCTCGGTGGTTGCCCCGTCGCGTGCGGAGGGCGTTGCCGGGTCGCCGGGGGCGGCGCTGCGGGCGAGCGCGCCCGCCTCCCCGGTGGAATCGAGGCCCCGGCGCAGGCCGACGACCGCCAGAACCGCCGCGGAGAGCAGGGCGGCGGATGCCAATGCGAGCACCAGGGGCTTGGAGCCACTCTTCGGCATGAATTCGTCCTCCGGGCGGCGGGCGTGACGCTAGGCCACCGGTTCACCTGTCCGACGCTTAGGATTCGGCCTGATGAGCTCTCCAGACCAAATGAACTCTCCAGATCGCGGCCAGATGCCGCCCAAGTACCGACCGGCCGAGCACGAGGCCCGGATCCGGGATCGCTGGGACGAGGCCGGGGCGTTCCACGCGGACCCGTCGCGGGTCCTGCGGGGGGAGGCGCTGCCGTACGCGATCGTGATCCCGCCGCCGAACGTGACGGCGGCGCTGCACCTGGGGCACGCGCTGAACAACACGCTGCAGGACGTGCTGGTGCGGGCGCGGCGGATGATGGGATTCGAGACGCTGTGGATGCCGGGGACCGACCACGCGGGGATCGCGACGCAGACGGTGGTGGACAAGCGGCTGAAGGCCGAGGGCAAGCAGGCGATCGCGGAGCTGCGCCGCGTATCGGGCGGGCGGGAGCAGTTCGTCGCGGCGGCGCAGGCGTTCAAGGACG